>NZ_JBVISA010000010.1:0-286837 GCF_055575755.1 Kitasatospora sp. NPDC034035
CCGAACCCAACACCTCCGCCAACGACCAGTCCACATAAGGCGCCAGAGCCCGCCCGCACTCCGCCATCCGCCCCGCGAACACCTCCGACTCACCCGACAACTCCGCAGCCATCCCCACCCACTGCGAACCCTGACCCGGGAACACCAACACCACCCGACCGGAAACCAACCCGCCGCCGGGCACCGACCCCGGTGCCAAACGCCCCTCCGCCAGCGCCTTCAACCCACCGAGCAACTCGCTCCGGTCCCCGCCCACCACCACCGCACGGTGCTCGAAGGACGCACGCCCCACCGCCAGCGAATAACCCACGTCCGCCATATCAAGCCCGGGCTCCGCCACCACCCGTGCCACCAACGCCCCCGCCTGCGCCCGCAGAGCCTCCGCACTGCGCGCCGACACCGGCCACACCACCGTCCCAGGACGCCGGGCACCCTCCACCGCCCCGGCCGGGTCCTCAGCCGGCGCAGACTCCAGGATCACGTGAGCGTTGGTCCCGCTGATGCCGAAGGAGGACACCCCCGCCCGGCGCGGACGGCCCGTGTCGTCCCACGCACGGGCCTCCGTCAGCAGTCGGCCGGCCCCCGCGGACCAGTCCACCTCGGGCGTCGGACCGTCCACGTGCAGCGTCTTCGGCATCACCCCGTGCCGCATCGCCAGCACCGACTTGATGACGCCGCCCACACCCGCCGCGGCCTGGGAGTGGCCGATGTTGGACTTCAGCGAGCCGATCCACACCGGCCGGTCCGCGGGCCGGTCCTGCCCGTACGTCGCCAGCAGCGCCTGCGCCTCGATCGGGTCACCCAACCGCGTCCCCGTACCGTGCGCCTCCACCACGTCCACCTCGGACGCCGTCAGCCCCGCATCCGCCAACGCCGCACGGATCACCCGCTGCTGCGACGGACCGTTCGGCGCCGTCAGACCATTGCTCGCACCATCCTGATTCACCGCCGAACCACGGATCACCGCCAGCACCGGATGCCCGTTGCGCCGCGCATCCGACAACCGCTCCACCAGCAGCATCCCCGCGCCCTCGGCCAGGCCGAAACCGTCGGCGGCTGCCGCGAAGGCCTTGCAGCGGCCGTCCGGGGCCAGACCGCCCTGACGGCTGAACTCCACGAGCATGCCGACCGTGGACATCACGGTCGCGCCGCCGGCCAGCGCCAGCGAGCACTCGCCCGCCCGCAGCGCCCGTACCGCGAGGTGCAGGGCCACCAGCGAGGACGAGCACGCCGTGTCCACGGTGACCGCCGCTCCCTCCAGACCGAGGGTGTAGGCCAGTCGGCCCGACGCGACGCTTCCGGTGTTGCCGGTCAGCAGGTGGCCGCCCTCGTCGGCGCCCTGTTCGAGAGGGGGCCCGTAGTCCATGGTCATCGCCCCGACGTAGACGCCCGTCGGGGTCCGCCGCAGGGTGGCCGGGTCGATCCCGGCCCGCTCCAGCACTTCCCAGGTCGTCTCCAGCAACAGCCGCTGCTGCGGGTCCATCGCCGCCGCCTCGCGCGGCGAGATGCCGAAGAACTCCGCGTCGAACCCGGCCGCGCCGGCGAGCGAACCCGCCTCTCGCTGGTAGTACCGGCCCGGCGTCCCCGGTACGGGGTCGTACCGTCCGGCGGTGTCCCAACCGCGGTCGTCGGGCAGCGCGGAGACGGCGTCGGCACCTGCCGACACCAGCTCCCAGAGTTCGTCGGGGCTGCCGACACCGCCGGGGTAGCGGCAGCCCATGCCGACGATCACCACAGGGTCGTCGTCCTCGGCCCGCCGCACCGGCTCGTCCGCGTCCGTGTTCCTGTCGGGCCGGTCGCCGCTGATCTCGGCGCAGAGGTACGCGGTCAGGGCCGCCGGGGTCGGGCAGTCGAAGACAACCGTCGCCGGGATGCGCAGCGCCGTCGCCGCGCTCAGCCGGTTGCGCAGCTCCACGGCGGTGACGGAGTCGAATCCCAGGTCGAGGAAGGCCAGGTCGGCGGGGACCGGATCGGACCGCCCGGTCAGCGCGGCGATCTCCTCGCCCACCAGCCGTGCCAGCGCGGCACGCCGCTCCGGTACGTCCGATCCGGCCAGCTCCACGCGGAACGCGGTGCCGGCATCCCGGTCACCGCCCGCGCCGCCGGGCCCGTTCGCGTCCGTCGGGCCGGGCTCCGCGAGCGCCGTCAGGGCAGCCACCGGCAGTTCCCGTACCCGGGCGTGCTGCCCGGCGAACAGCGCTTCCCGGTCCGGGGTGACACCGCGCACGTACAGGTCACCGAGCGAGGTCAGGAACCGGCCCGGACCGCCCTGGTCCCGGCGCAGCGTCCCGAGGACGGTGGCCTGCGCACCGTGTTCCTCCGCGCAGTCCGTGAGGGCGGAGGTCAGCACGGTGTGCGGGCTGACCTCCAGCAGGACGCCGTGCCCGTCCCGCAGCAGGGCCCCGGTCGCCTGGTGGAACCTGACCGTGTTGCGCAGGTTGCGGCACCAGTAGTCGGCGTCCAGTACCGGGACGTCCAGTCGTCCCCCGGTCAGTCCGGAGTAGTAGGGCAGATGCGGTGTGCGGGGCCGGATCGGTGCGAGGTCGGCGCGCATCCGGGGGATGATCGCGTCGATGTGGGGGGAATGGGCCGCCAGGCCCACCGCGATCCGCCGTGCGTGCACCGCGTCCGAGGCCAGGTCGGCGAGGAGTTCGGCCGCGGCGTCGCGGTCACCGGAGACGATCACGGACCGCGGCCCGTTGTGCGCGGCGACGACGAGGCGGCCGTCCCAGCGGCGCAGCCGCGGCTCGACCTCGCCCGCCGGGGCCATGACGGAGACCATGTCCCCCTTCCCGGCCAGGGTCGCCTGGGCCTGGCTCCACAGGGCCACCACCCGCGCGCAGTCGTCCAGGGACAGCGCGCCGCAGATCGCGGCGGCGGTGACCTCGCCGACGCTGTGCCCGAGCACGGCGGCCGGTTCCACACCGTGGGAGCGCCACAGCGCGGCGAGCGACACCGTCACGGCGAACAGCAGGGGCTGCACCACGTCGGCCCGGTCCCCGGCGGGTGCGCCCGGCGCGTCCGGGTCGCGGAGCACGTCGATCGGCGACCAGTCGACGAACGGTTCCAGGGCCTGCGCGCACGCGTCCATCCGGTCGCGGAACACCGTGGAGGTGTCCAGCAGGTCCACCGCCATCCGGGGCCATTGCGCGCCCTGCCCGGGAAACACGAAGGCGACCCGGCGGCCTGCCCCTGCGGCGCCCTCCACCAGGCCGGGCATGCTCCTGCCGTCGGCGAGCGCGTCCAGCCGCCGCAGGAATCCGTCGCGGCCGTCCGCCACCAGTGCCGCCCGCCGGCTCCCCTCGGAAGCGGTGCGCGCGAGGGTGAATGCGATGTCCTGGGGGCTCCAGTCGTCACGACCGGCCAGGTACGCGTGCAGGCCGCGCGCGCCGGCCGCCAGCGACTCCTTGCCGCTGCCTGCCAGTGTCCACAGCAGCGGTGCTTCGGTACCGTCGGGGTGCGCCATCGTGTCTTCGGACTCCTTCACGGCGAGCAGGACCATCAGTCGCCGGACCGTGGCGGGGGGCCCGCTCCCACGGGTCGCGCGCCGACCGGGACGCCTTCGTCATGCCCGGCGTGTACCGCCACCGGACCTGCGAGGTCGATCTTGCCCAAGTCGCATAGCAGCTCGATAGCGCAGGCCGCGACACGACGCGGACACGGGGAGCGAGCGGGGCGCGGAGCAGCGGGAGGCCCGCGCGCGCACCGTGGGGCGGGTCAACCGTCCGTTCCGGCGGACCACTCCGGGCCCGGAGTCCGCGTCACCCCCAGCTCCCGCCGGATCCCGTCCAGTGCCGCCACGAACCCAGGGCAAGCCCTCCACCTCGACCCGCTGCGTCAACGGGGCAGGCGGCATCGCCTACACCAGCTCCGTGCCGGCGTACGACACCGCCGGACAGCTCACCAAGACCACCACCACGATCCGGAGGGCCCCCGCATCGACGGCTACGCCGACGACGTGGAGCTGCGGGTCACCAAGAACGGCTACGGCGCGCCGATCGGCGGCACCGCCGGCTGGACGCTGAAGAAGGCGACCTCGGTCACCGCCGACGCGCTCGGCGCCAACCTCCAAAGAACCGCGCGGCCTGCTCACGTCGGTGAGCGACAGCAAGGCGGGCGAGTTCACCGCCAAGTACGGTCCGGACGGCCGGCTCGTCGAGCAGGCCTACCCCGGCGGCATCGTCCGCAAGGACACGCTCAACGCCTCAGGCAAGGCCGTCGCCGCAAGAGACCGGTGGTTCAGCGGTGCTCGGGGTTCTCGAAGTCGAAGCGACAGCCGGCGTCCCACTCGGAGCGCTGGTTGCCGTGAGAGGGGATGCCGCCGGCATCCTTGAGCATCCTCGCGAGGTGGAGCTGGTTCCACGTCATGAACGTGGTGTTCCGATTCGTGAAGTCGTTCTCCGGCCCACCCGACCCCGGATCCAGGTACGACGGCCCCGGCCCCGCTTCCCCCACCCACCCCGCGTCCGCCTGCGGCGGGATCACATACCCCAGGTGCTGCAGGCTGTAGAGCACGTTCATCGCGCAGTGCTTCGCGCCATCCTCGTTGCCGGTGATCAGGCAGCCGCCGACCCGGCCGTAATAGGCGTACTGACCTTGCTCGTTGAGGATCGAGGAGCAGGCGTACAGCCGCTCGATGACCTTCTTCATGACTGAGGAGTTATCTCCCAGCCACACCGGACCGGCGAGCGTGAGGATGTCGGCGGCCATCACCTGCGAGTAGATCACCGGCCACTCGTCGGTCTCCCAGCCGTGCTCGGTCATGTCCGGCCAGACCCCCGTCGCGATGTCGATGTCCACCGCGCGCAGGACCTCCACCTGGACGCCCTGGCGTTCCAGGATGCCGGTCGAGACGTCGATCAGGCCCTGGGTGTGGCTGCGTTCCGGCGAACGCTTCAGCGTGCAGTTGATCACCAGGGCGCGCAGGTCGGCGTACGACGTCGTCGGGTCCGGCACAGGGTCCTCCGTCGGGGTGTCCGGGAGGCCGCTCGGGTGACGGGCTCCCCGGACAGCTCACCAGGCCCGCCCCGTGGCCGCACACGGGGCTGGGCCGGTCGCCTGAAGGTCGGTCCCCGACCGGTCGGGGACCGGTCGGGTCAGGCAACCGGGGAGCGGCGGACGATCAGCATGTCCTGGGTGTGGCCGATGGCGTAGGTGCCGTCGGGCCGGGTGAAGTGGTCCTGGACGTAGGCGGTCAGGGCGGCGCGGGAGGGGCGGGGGTCGAGGGTGGCGAGGTCGGCGACGTTGACCATGAACTCGGCGACGTCCACGGCCTCGGCGAGGTGGGCCGTGCGGTAGTGGAGGTCGAGGGTCTCGAGGGTGATGTCGTCCGCCGGGTGGCGCTCGCGCAGGCGGTCGGCGAGGGTGCTCAGGTCGTAGCGGACGCCGGTGAAGTGGGCGGCCATCCGCATGCAGGGGCTCTCGGGGTTCTGCAGGACGACCAGGAGGGCGCCGCCGGGCGCCGTCCAGTTCAGGGCGCGGGTGACGGTGGCGAGCCAGTCCGGCTCGGGCACGTAGTAGAGCACGTGGGAGAGGTGGACGAGGTCGGCCGGCTCGGGCGGCTGGGCCCGGTCGAGCCGCTCCGGGAGGACGAGGGCGTCCGGGCAGGTGGTGCGGAGCTTCTCGCGCATCGCGACACTGGGCTCGACGGCGACCGTACGGTCGAAGGACCGGGCCAGGTGGGCGGTGGTGCGGCCGTCGCCCGCGCCGAGGTCCAGCAGGAGCCGGCGGTGCGGCAGGGTGGCGGCGAGCTCGCTCAGCCGGGCGTGGGTGATCGGCTTCTCGTCCGTCCCGGCGAGGAACAGCTCGAACGCCCGGCGGTAGTCGGCGCTCGCCACGTCCAGGACACGGACCGGGTCCGCGTCCCTCGTCTTGGTCTCCACCCTGCGGCCTCCCTCTGACGACGTGTTGGGGCGCGCTCATTGCACCCCCGTGTCCGGCCGCCCGCGCGCAGGGACGTTCCTGCCCGCGTGTCGCGAGATGGCGAGGGTGGGACTGCGGCGCCCCGGCGGTTATTCGGTGGCCCGCGCGGAGCCACCGCTTCTACAGTGTCCGCCTGATCACTGACGTTCACGGGAGCCCGGACATGCGCGTGCACTACCCCCGGACTCCGCATCTTCCCTGGTCACCGGGGGCGGCGGCGGACGACGTGCGGACCGGGGACCTCACCGCGCTGGCCGGCGCGGAGGTCGTCGTCACCGAGAAGCTCGACGGCGAGAACACCACCCTCTACCCCGACGGCCTGCACGCCCGCTCACTGGACTCGGCCCACCACCCCTCCCGCGCCTGGGTGAAGGGCCTGCAGGGCCGGATCGGCGCTCGGATCCCGGACGGCTGGCGGATCTGCGGCGAGAACCTGTTCGCCCGGCACTCGATCCCGTACACCGACCTGGAGAGCTGGTTCTACGGCTTCTCGGTCTGGACGGACCGCGACCACTGCCTGGACTGGGACGACACCGTCCGCTTCCTGCGCCGCCTCGGCGTCCCGTCGCCCCCGGTGCTGTGGCGCGGCCGCTTCGACGAACGGGCCCTACGCGCCCTGCCGTTGGACCTGAACCGGCAGGAGGGCTACGTCGTGCGGACCGTCCGGGGCTTCTCCCGGGCGGAGTTCGGCGAGCGGGTCGCCAAGTGGGTGCGCCCGCACCACGTGCGCACCGACACGCACTGGATGCACGCCGCCGTGGTGGAGAACGGGCTCGGCCCGAGTGCCGCACTGTGGTCCGTACGGTCCGGCGCGCTGCCCGAACCGCCCGCCCTGGCCGCCGCTTTGGGACTGCCCGAACTGTTGTGCCAGCCCGAGGAGTTGGCGGAGGTGTCGGCTCGACTGGACGAGCTCGGCCGCGGCGGGGACGCCCGGCTGGCCGGGGTGCTCGCGACCGCGCTGCGCGCCGAGCGCCGGCCGTCGCTGGCGCCGCGGCTGGCCGGGCCGCTCGGGCTGCCGCTGGCCCGCCGGGTCGCCGACCTGGTCGGGCTGCACCCGGGGCTGCAGCAGCCGTACCCGGACGAGGACCGCCGCGCCGGGCTGGTCCGGCTCTCCTGCGCCGCCGACCTGGGGGTGCTGCACGCCGTCGCCGCGGCCGCCGCTCCCGGGGCGGCGGAGCGCGAGCAGGTCGCCTGGTCCACGCTGCACGCCGAGGACGCCGGGCTGCTCGACGGGGCGCCGCTCGCCCGGCTGCGCACCGGTCTGCGCGAGGCGCTCGCCGACCTCGACCGGGACGCCGCCGACCGCTGCTGGGCACAGGCCCGCGAGGCGTACGCGCTCGGCCGGATCTCCACCGTCGAGGAGGCCGTCGCGGCCACCTGGCGCCGGCGGGACGGCCGCTTCCCCCGACTGGTGCACCTGTGCGGCCCGTCCGGCAGCGGCAAGAGCAGCTTCGCCGCCGGGCTGACCGGTGTCGCCGCCCGGATCAGCCTGGACGACCTGCGCGCCGCCCGGGGCTCGCGCGCCGACCAGCGCGACAACGCCGTGGTGCTGCGCGAGGGCCTGGCCCGGCTGGACGCCGCCCTCGCCGCCCCAGGGGCCGGCCGCGCGGACACCGTCGTCTGGGACGCCACCTCGCTCAACCGCCGGCAGCGCTCCCAGGTCCACGCCATCGCGCAGCGCCGCGACGCCCTGGTCACCCAGGTCGTGCTGGTGGTCGGCGAGGACGAACTGCAGCGCCGCAACGCCGTACGGCCGCACCCGGTGCCGGCCGACGTGCTCACCGCACAGCTGTACCGCTTCAGCCCGCCCTACCCCGGCCAGGCGCACCGCACCTGGTACGTCGGCGCCGGTGGCACCGTGGAAGACACGGCGGGCACGCTCGACGCCGAGGAGGACTGATGCGTCCCATCGAACAGATCTGCCAGCGCATCCGCTGGGACGCCCGCTTCGACCCGGCCCGGTTCACCCTGGGTGTGCGCCAGCGCGACGACCGCACCGAACGCGTCCCGCTGGAGGCTTTCGCCGCCGCGGGCGACATCCCCTGGCACCGGGTGCACCGGGTCGAGGCCGACGGCGTGGTGGTCTGGGACCGCGCGTCCGGCGTGGACGTGCTCGACAGCACCGAGGCCGGGCGCCGCACCGACCCGCGCCGGCTGCGCTCGCCCTTCTTCGCGGCGACGACCCCGTACGCCTGGCAGCCGGACCGCGACCGGCAGCCGGACGGCTCCCCGCGGGCGGGCTCCTCCCGGGGGCCGGGCGACGGCTGGCAGGCTGTCGTTTCGGAGCACGCCCAGCCCTCGGCCCCGGCGGTCGGCGACCTGCGCGTCATCACCTGGAACACCCTGTGGGACCGCTACGACGCCGACCGGATCGCCACCGCCCGCCGCCGCCCGCTGCTGCTCGCCGCACTGGAGGCCGCCGACGCCGACGTGATCGCCCTGCAGGAGGTCGAGCCGGCGCTGGTCGCCCTGCTGCTGGCGGCGCCCTGGGTCCGCGCCGGCTACACCCTCAACGCGGACCCGCTCGGCCGGGACGTCGACGAGCACGGCCTGCTGCTGCTCAGCCGGCTGCCGGTCCTGGAGGCCGGCCGGCACGCGCTGGGCCCGCACAAGGCCGTCACCGCGATCACCGTACGGACCGCCGGCGAACCGCTGACGGTCGCCGCCGTCCACCTGAGCAGCGACCACTCGCCGGACGGCGCGGCCCGCCGCGAAGCCGAACTCGCCCAGCTGGCCGAAGGGTTGGGCGGCCTCGAGGGTGAACTGCTACTGCTCGGGGACTTCAACGACGCCCGCTCCGGCGCCACCGGCCCGGCCGCCGCACTCGGCCTGCGCGACGCCTGGACGCAGGTGCACGGCCCGTCCGACGACACCCCCACCTTCGACCCGACCGCCAACCCGCTCGCCGCCGTCTCCTCGCTCACCGGCCGCCCGGGCCGCCTCGACCGCGTCCTGCACCGCGCCGACAGCACCCGCATCACCGCCGCCGCCCTGCTGGGCGAGCGCCCGACCGCCGACGGACTGCACCCCTCCGACCACTACGGCGTAGCCGTGGACCTCACCCTCGACGGAGCGGGCGGGACGCCGGACGTCCTCGACGCCGCGCCCACCCCCCGGACCGCCGTCGCCTGGCTGCCGCCCGAGGAGCTGTGGCCGCCGATCCAGCGGCTGCGCGCCGCGTACGACCCGCAGCTGCGCCGCTGGCCGCCGCACGTCAACCTGCTGTTCGGCTTCGTCCCGGAGGCCGAGTTCGACCGCGCCCTGCCGCTGCTGGGCGCGGCCGCCGCCGAGACGGCGCCGTTCGCCGCGCGCCTGACAGGGGTGCACACCTTCGGCCACCGCGAGGACGCCACCATCTGGCTCGACCCGGCCGCCGCCTCCGCCGAGCCCTGGGCGGCGCTGCGGCACGCGCTGGAACGCCGCTTCCCCCGCTGCCGCGGCCGCGCGGAGGGCTTCACGCCGCACCTGACCCTCGGGCGCAGCACCGACCCGCAGCGGGTGGCCGCCGACTGCGCGGCCCGGCTCACCGAGGTCTCGGCCCGGGTGGGCGAGCTGGTGGTGCTCTCGCGCCGGGGCTCCGAGCCGATGCGGCCCCGCGCGGTGATCGCGCTGGGGACGGGCGAGGTGCGCCCGGTGCCCGAGGAGCCGACCGTCTCGCGGCAGCCGGAGCCGGAGTCGCCCGAACGGACCTCCTTCGCCTGGGCGTTGGCTCAACGCATCACCGAGGCGCTACCGGACGGCGCGGTCCACGTCGTCGGCTCACGGCGGCTGGGCTGCCAGCTGGACGGCGCCGACCTGGACCTGGTGGCGGCGCTGCCCGGCCCGGCCGACCTGCCCGGCGTCCGCACCCGGATCGCGGCCGCGCTGCCGGACGCCCGACAGCTGCGCGAGGTGCGCGGCGCCCGGGTGCCGGGGGTGCGACTGGAGGCGGACGGCCTGTCCGTCGACCTCGTCGTCGTCTTCACCGGCTCACTCGACCCGGCCCAAGCCGTGGCCCGCCGTGCGGAGTTGGGCGAGGCGGAAGCCGTCGCGCTGAGCGCGGTCACGGACGCCGAGGCGATCCTGGCAGCCCTCGGCGACCGGCACGACCGCTTCGTCCGGCTGGCCCGTCAGGTCAAGGCCTGGTCCCGGGCGCGCGGCCTGGATTCCGCCCCCTTCGGCCAACTGCCGTCGCTCGCCTGGTCGGTGCTCGCCGCGCGCGTCGTCCTGGACGCCGGTGACGCTCACGACTCGGACGGCGATGACGCGGACGGAAGTGACACGGACGGAAGTGACGCGGCCGGAACTGACGCCGACGGCGACCTGTTCCGGCAGTTCACCGAGACCTGGGCCGGCTGGGACTGGCGCCAACCCGTCTGCCTGTCCAGGTACCTGATGTGCCATCAGTCCGAACCGATCTCCATCGTCACCCCTTCCTCCCCCGTCCGCAGTTGTACCACCCAGGTCAGCGCCGACACCCGCGACCTGCTCACCGAGGAGCTCTACCGCGCCTGGGAGCTCACCACGGAGAGCACCGACCCCTGGCCCGCCCTGCTCGCCCCGCCCCCGCTGCACCGCCGCCACGCCGCCTGGGCCGTGGTCACCGTCAGGGAGGAGTCCGTCGGGCTGGTCCGCGGCCGCCTCCGCACCCTCCTGGCCGCCCTGGAGGAAGCCGGCGCCACCCACCTCCACGCCTGGCCGCACCCCTACCGGTCTCCCGACGGCCTCACCCACTTCCCCATCGGCCTCGGCCCCACCCCGCTCACCGCGGACCGACTCGCCACGGCCGCCACCGCCTGGTGCCGCCACCTCCCCGGCGTCCACCTCCAGCACGTCGAGGGCGGCGCGGTCCCCACCCTCACCAGCTGAACCTCACCCCCGGGCACGGACGAGGACGGCATCGACAAGAATCCGGAGCGGACCCTGGCACATGTCGCCAGGCCCCCGTACGAGCCGGCCGGACCAGGGATGGAGCCTGGGAGGGCCGAGAGGCGCTGTTCCTCGTCCGGGGTGTCGGTGCAGTGGGCCTCACCGAGGATGAGGACGCTCCAGCCCCCAGCCCCGGTGGTCGTCGATGTGGTCCCCCTCGAAGGAGACGGGCGAACCTGCCTCGGAGTGGCGGTGCCCCGGGGGTCCGTTCGGTAGGCGATCGTCCGGACGTCCACGACGTAGTCGACCGGCAGGACGACGCGCGCCGAGGAACCGGGCCCCGGGCAGGGTGGACCCCCGCCCGGGGGCCGGTTCCGGGGTGGACGGATGGAGGAGGACGGTCGGGGTCAGTAGACGTTGACGCCGTACGCGGCGAGCGCCTCGTTGACCGGCTGGAAGAAGGTGGTACCGCCGGTGCTGCAGTCACCACTGCCGCCGGAGGTGATGCCGAGGGCCTTGGTGGCGTCGTACAGCGGGCCGCCCGAATCGCCGGGCTCGGCGCAGACGTTGGTCTGGATCATGCCGCGTACGGTGCCGCCGTCGGAGTAGCGCACGGTGGCGTTGAGGCCGGTGACCGTGCCTCCGTGGGTGCCGCTGGTGGATCCGGTGCGCTTGACCGCTTCCCCGACGTAGGCGTTCGGGGCGGAGGTGAAGCCGCCGGTGTGGCTCACCGCGCTGTTGTCGTAGCGGACGAGCGCGTAGTCGTTGCCGGGGAAGCTGGAGTTGACGGTCGCCCCGATCAGCGTGGTGTGGCCGGAGTTGGTGTACCAGGTGCTCGCGACGTTTCCGCAGTGCCCCGCGGTGAGGAAGTAGTAGGTGCTGCCGCTCACCACGTTGAAGCCGAGCGAGCAGCGGTACTGGCCGCCGTAGATGGCACTGCCCGCGGCGAGCAGCGGGCGGAAGGTGCCCGGGGAGTGCTGGATCCGCAGCGTGGCGGCGTCGGGGCCGGCGGCCTGCTTGATCCTGGCGATCGCGGCCGGTGGGACGGTGCCGTCCACCGTGACGACGACACGGTCGGCCGTCGGGTCGACGTACCAGGCGATGCCGTTGACGTCGGTCCGCTGCAGGGCGTCGCTCACCGCGGCGAGTCGGGCCGGGCCGGCGGGTGCGGTGGGGGCGGCGACCGCACTCGGCGCGGCCACCGCGGTGGCGGACAGCAGGCCGACGGCGGCGGCGAGCAGTCGGGTGGTCCTCGCGGTGCTGGTGTGGGGGATGGTGCGCGTGGTCCTCACTGGTCTCCTCCTGGGAGTGAGAGGCCCCCTGAGGGTGTGGGGGCCGTGAGGCGCGGTCAGGGAGTGCGCGGACAACCGACGGTGTCCATGGGGGTGCCATCGCGGATGATCTGCCCCTGACAGGCGCTGACGGGAAGTATGGGCAGAGCCGGAGGGCGGCACAAGGCCCCGGACACGGCCTGCACACCATCTCGACAACCCCACGGACCGCCCGCCGGGCCGCGGTCCAGGAAACCCGGGCCGTCGGCACGGGACGTTCGGACCACGATGACGGGCTGTCCGTCAGGCCGGTCGAGCCGACCCGGGTCAGCCGCCCGTCGGGACCCGGAGCGTGCCGTAGCGCTGCATCCGCTGCCAGCGCAGGCGGGATCCCGCCAGCGCGGTGAAGACCGACTGGATCACCACCAGGTACATCAGCTGCCGGTAGACGAACTGCTGCAGCGGCAGGCTCCACAGCGGTCCGTACCGTTCCTTGTCCAGCCGGAACGCGTAGGCACCCATCAGCATCTGGACCAGCAGGAACGCCGCCCACAGCCCGACGATCCGCACCGGGTCGAGGAAGGCCAGTCCGTACAGCGCGAAGACGTCGACCACCGGGGCGAGCAGGGGCAGGAGGACCTGGAACATCAGCAGGTAGAGCAGCCCTCGCCGGCCCAGCTTGCCGGCCTGCCCGCCCTGGACGAGCGCGCCGCGGTGCTTCCACATCGCCTGCAGGGTGCCGTAGCACCAGCGGTAGCGCTGGCGCCACAGGGCGCTCAGCGAGGCGGGGGCCTCGGTCCAGGCCTTGGCCCGCTCCTCGTAGACCACCCGCCAACCGGCCCGGCACAACGCCATGGTGAGGTCGGTGTCCTCGGCGAGCGTCTCCTCGCCCACGCCGCCGACCGCCAGCAGCGCGGAGCGGCGGAAGGCGCCGACCGCGCCCGGCACGGTGGGCATGCACTCGGCGAGGTCGAAGAGCCGGCGGTCCAGGTTGAAGCCGACCACGTACTCGATGTGCTGCCAACGGCCCAGCAGACCACCGCGGTTGATCACCTTGGCGTTGCCGGAGACCGCTCCGACCGAGGGGTCGGCGAACGGCTGCACGAGGTGCCGGACGGCGTCCGGCTCGAACACGGTGTCACCGTCCACCATGACCAGCAGCTCCGCGCGGGCGGCGGCGATACCGGTGTTGAGGGCGGCCGGCTTGCCCGCGTTCTCCTGCCGGATCACCCGGGTGTACGGCAGGTCGAGCGACTCGACCAGGTCGGCCGTGCCGTCGGTCGAGCCGTCGTCGACCACGATCACCTCCACCGGGTGGTCGGAGGCGAGCAGCGACCGCAGTGCGGCCTCGATCCCGGCGGACTCGTTGTACGCGGGCACGATCACACTGACCGGCTCGGTGACCGGCGGCCCCCATGGCCGGCGCCGCAGCCGCTTGTGCCGACGGGCTGCCGCCAGCACGGCGACGGCCCGCAGCACGCTGATCGCGCCCGCCGCCCACAACAGCCAGCCCAGCGCCGCGAGCGTCCGGTCGCCGCCCCGGAGGAGCCACATGAACGCGGTCCCCTGGAGCCGGTCGGCGGTCCCGGCCCGGTGGACGGGGTCGGACAGGCCGACCGCCTCGCTGACCGTGGCGAAGTGCAGGCCGCGGTCCTTCAGCCGGGGCAGCAGGGCGGTCAGCGCCGCCACGGTCTGGGAGCGGTCGCCGCCCGAGTCGTGCATGAGCACGATCCGGCCCGGGCCGCCCGCAGCGTCGTCGAGGGTCTTCAGGATCTGCGCGGTCCCGGGTCGGCGCCAGTCCTCGCTGTCCTGGGTGGTGAGCACGGTCAGGTACCCCGCGTGCCCGGCCTGCTGCACGGCGTCCCACTCGCCGTCGTCCAGGGCGTCCGGGCTGGAGGAGTACGGCGGCCGCAGGAGGGAGCTGGTCACTCCCGCCGAACCGGCCAGTGCGAGCTGGGTCTCGCGCAGTTCCAGCGAGCGGCGCCAGTCGGGCGCGGGGCCGAGGTCGGTGTGGGTGAACGTGTGCACGCCGATCTGATGGCCCTCGGAGACGATCCGGCGGATCAGGTCCGGGTGGGCGGCGGCTTGGGTGCCGACCACGAAGAACGTGGCGTGCACCCCTTCGCGGCGCAGGACGTCGAGGATCTGCGGGGTCCAGGTCGGGTCGGGGCCGTCGTCGAAGGTGAGGACGATGGTGCCGGGCTTGGGAGCGGCGCTGCGCGGCTGGGGGCCGGCGGCGTCGATCACCGGTCCGCCTTCGCGGATCGCCGTCGGCACGGTGCTCGTGCCCGCGTGCGCGGCCGTCTGGTCCGGGCGGTCGTCGAAGCTGTGCTGGGTGTACCCCTGGAGCAGCAGGGCGCCGGAGAGAGTGAGCAGCAGGGCGGTGAGCAGCAGCCAGTGGGTGCGCAGCGGGCCCTGCCTCACCACTCCGCGCCTGCCTCTGCGGGTGCGGTCGGGGGCGGCGGTTCGACGGCGGCGGGTTGAGCTCATGGCGCTGCTTTCGGGGGTGCGGGTCGTAATGGTGGCTAGTCGGGCGTCAGGGTTTGCCGGGCTTGTTGCCGGAGTTGCCCGGAGGGCTCGTGGGGCGGCCGTGCCCGGGCGGGGTGTTCGGCGGCGCCGCGGGGCTGGTGACCGGAGCGGGCGAGCCGGTACCTGCGGGGGCGCTCGGGAGGCCGGCGGAGGGCCCGGTCGGCACGCCGGTCGTCTGCGGGTGCCGGTCCCCGACCGGGCCGGTGCCGGCCTGGCGGGCGGGGGTCACGGTGGGCGCCGCGCCGGGCGGGGCCGCGGCCTCCGGGGCGGCGGACGGCGCCGTGGACGGTGTGGATGCCTGGGCGGGCGCGCTCGGCGCGGGCGGCTGGGGCAGCGGAAGGAACGGCGCGTTCACGGTGGGGCCGCCGAGCAGGGTGCTGCCCAGCAGCGCGAGGTACCCACCGGCCGGCACGGCCAGCACCGCCCCGAACCTGCGGATCCGGCGCTGACGGCGGCCGGAGGCGTCGACGAACACGGGCGGGGGCGCGGGCTGCTCGTCCGCGGTGTCGGTGACGGCGGACAGCTCGGCGGTGTCCGACTCGCCCGCCTCGTCGGGCCACGCGAAGTGGTCGGCGGAACCGACCGCGGGGGCGAGGTGGTCGGCGGGACCGACCGCGGGGGCGAAGTGGTCGGTCGGGGTTCCGACGACCGGTCCGCCGGCCGCCGGGCCGTGAAAGTACCTCGGGACCAGCGGAGGGTCAGGCTGCTCCTCGGCGGTCGGCCATGGGCCGTACGACGTGACGGGCACGATGTCGAGTCCAGGTGTTGTCGGTTCACAGGGCTACCACGGCTGCACCCGTCGATCACGGCGGACCGGGCGGTGAGGTGGTCGTACCTGTTCAGCGCCGACGGCCGGCTCGCTGTCACACCTTCTCGGGAAACCGTGCCGACCGCCGGACCCCAGGGTTCGCAATTTCTATTGCGCAACTTTTCTTTCGAATCTACCGTGGACCCATGACCCAGAAGCCGGAGCCCAACCGGATCACCGACCTGTCCCGTCTGAAGGCGTTCACCAACCCGCTGCGGATGCAGCTCTACCGACTGCTCTACGCGGCGGGCAGTGCCACCGCCTCGCAGCTCGCCGAGCAGGTCGACCAGGCGCCGTCCCTGGTCAGCTACCACCTGCGCAAGCTCGCCGAGCACGGCTTCGTCGCCGAGGCGAGCGGCCGGAGCACCGACGGCCGGGAGCGGTGGTGGCAGGTCGCCTCCGAGGAGGGCTGGGGCTTCCGGGAGTCCGACCTCTCCGACACGCCCGAAGGTGCCGCCGCCGTCGGCGCGGTGGCCCGCGGGCTCGTCGACTCCCGGGCCGCCCAGTACCGCGCCTACCTGGACCAGGGCGCCGCCTGGGGCACGGAGTGGACCGACGCGGCCTTCAGCCTCGAATGGCTGCTCGACCTCAATCCGGCCGAACTCGCCGAACTGGGCGAGGAGTTGCAGGACCTGTCCCGGCGCTGGCGGGAGCGCGGCAAGGCCGCCAGGGCGGTCGGCGACACCGAGGGGCGCGAGCACGTGTCCGTCCACCTGTACGGGTTCCCCTTCCGCCCCTGACCTCACTCAGACCGCCCCCGCACCCCCGCACAGACGAACCGGAGACCGTGATGGCCCTCGCGGAGACGACCCGCCCCCTGCGCACCGCCACGCCGCCCGCCCACCGCGACGGCAACGTGCTGCGCTGGCTCGCCGCCTACACCGCTTCCCTGATCGGCGACAGCGTCTACTTCGTCGCGCTCGGCTGGTCCGCGCAGCGGGCCGCCGGCCCCACCGAGGTCGGCCTGGTCATGGCCGCCGGGGCGCTCCCGCGCGCGGTGCTCATGCTCGGCGGCGGCGTGCTGGCCGACCGGCTGGACCCCCGGCGGGTGATCCTCGGCAGCGACGCCCTGCGCTGCCTGCTCATCCTCTCGGTGGCCGCAGCCATCGCCCTGACCACGCCCGCGCTCTGGCTGCTGGTCGCGGTGGCGCTCGTGTTCGGCGCCGTGGACGCGCTGTTCGTCCCCGCCGTCGGCGCCCTCCCGCCCCGGATCACCGGCCCCGACCAGCTGGCCCGGGTCACCGGGATGCGCTCGCTGTCGATGCGCCTCGGCCAGATCGCGGGCCCGCCGCTCGGCGGCCTGGCCATGGGCCTGGGCGGCCCGGCGGCCGCCTTCGCCACGGCGGGCCTGCTCTTCGCGCTCTCCCTGCCGCTCCTGCTGACCATCCGGGTCCGTGCCCTCGAGACGCCCCCGGACGAGGCGGCGCCCCGCCGCGGCACCGCACGCGCGGACCTCCTCGACGGGCTGCGCTACCTCCGCCGCCACCGCCTGATCGGTCCGCTGGTCGCCGTCGGCGCCGTCTGCGAACTCGGCCTCACCGGCACCCTCAACGTCGGCATGGTGCTCCTCAACGCCGAGCGCGGCTGGGGCCCGTCCGGCTACGGCTGGATCGTCGCCTGTTTCGGCGCCGGGGCCACCGCCGGCGCCGCGCTGCTCACCGTCGTCGGCCGACTGCCCCGGGCGGGCCTGACCATGGCGGGCACCCTGCTCGTGGCCAGTACGGGCGTGGCCGCGATGGGCCTCGTCCCGAGCCTGGGGACCGCCGCCGCGCTGGCCGCGCTCGTCGGCCTGTGCGCGGGCGTCTCCGGCGGCCTGGACAGCGCCCTCGTCCAGACCGCGACGGACCCCGCCTACCTCGGCCGGGTCACCTCCGTCGTGATGCTCACCATGCTCGGCCTCGCCCCGCTCAGCTACCCGCTGGTCGGCGCCGCCATCGGCGCCTGGGGCGCGGCCCCGGTCTTCGCCGGCTGCGGCGCCGTCTCCTGCCTGGGCGCGGCCGTCGCCCTGGCCTCCGGCACGGTCCGGCGCGCCGAACTGCCGCGGCGGCAGACGAACCACTGAACCCGCGGCAGACCACTGAACCCGCGGCGGTCCGCCGGCCCGACAGCGTCCCGGCCCGTGCGGCACGGACCGGACAGCATCGACCGGGCGGGCCGGGCGGGCCGCCCGCGCGGACGGCGAGACCGTCCGGGCCACCGTCGCGGAGCCGTGCGGGGTCACAGCAGCAGCGCCCCCGCCGGCGCCCGCATCCGACGACCGTACGCGGTGAGGGCGAGGACACCGGCCCCGCGCACCGGCGTCCCCGGCCCGAGCGACAGCGGATCGAGGCTCAACTCACCTGCCAGGCGCGGCGCCAGCTCCAACAGCTCCCACACCCAGTCGTCCTCGTCGTCGCCATCCGGCTCCACCCACCCCTCCACCAGCGCGGGCAGCCCGAGCTCGGCTCGCCGCCGCTGCTCGTACCCGAGCGGCGCGCCGAGTTCCAGGTGCCGCGTGTCCTCACCCGGGATGTACGCGAACCGCCGCACGGCCGCGCCGTGTTCGGCGACCAGCACCGCCGAGCCGTCGTTCTGCGCGCTCCACCAGTACGCCTGGGCACGCCCGTAGCGGGCGCTCAGCCGCTCGCAGGCCGCCAGGACCTCGGCGGCACGCTCGGCATCGCTCGGATCGCACCAGGCGCCGACGACCAGCGTCCATCCGGCCAGCTCAGGGGTGACGAACACCCGGCGGAAGGCGTCGTGCCGATCGTCGTCGAAACCCCCGTGACCGTCGATGTCGGCCGCGTACACACCGGCCGCGAACGGCACCGGGCGCGGCGCGGACAGGCCGAGCAGGTCCATCACCCCGGCCTGGTCGCCGGTGGCGACCGCGATCCACGACAGGAAGCAGCAGGCGAGCGGCTCCGGCGCGTCCTCGGGCGCCTTCACCCGCACCAGCCGCTCCAGCGCCGCCAGATCCCGGGCGCCAATCACCGCCTCCCCGCCGATCTCCGCGAGCGCCTCCAGCGCACTCGCCCGCGCGGCCCCGGGCCCGTTCCGACGCACCGCCTGCAGCAGGGGCACGACGTCCTCGCCCCACGAGCAGAACACCCGCACCGCCGTCTGCCGCACCTCGGCATCCGGATCGCCCAGCAGCGGCACCGCGCTCTGCGCAACCGCCGCCGGCTGCGCATCGCCGCGCTCGCGCAAGGCCCATGCCGCCGCCCGCCGAACCGTCGCATCCGGGGAACCGAGATCCCGTACCGCCTGCCGAGTGTCCATGGCCCGCCACGCTAGCCCGCCCCACCGACAACTCCCCCGGCTCCTCCGCCCGGGCCAGGCCACCCGCGCCGGATTGGCCCGGGACAGCGCGCCCGCCGCTCCCTACGCTCGGGCGCACAGTCGATCAACGGAGAACCCGCATGCACCCCGAACTCGCCGCCGATCTCGCGCGGTTGCCCGAACTCCTGGAGGAGACCCGGCAGCAGGCCCTCGCCTTCCTCGACGGCCTCGCCGACCGGCCCGTCGTCCCGCAGGCGGCCCCGCCCGGCGCCGGATCCGTCGGTCCGGCGAAGCTCGCCGAGGCGGGCGGCGGGTTGCCGGCGGCGCTGGCGGAGTTCGCCGAGCGGTGGGAGCCGCGCCTGTCGGGCAGTCCCGGGCCGCGGTACTTCGGGTTCGTGACCGGTGGTGCGACCCCGGCGGCGCTGGCGGGCGACTGGCTGACCTCCACCGTCGACCAGAACTCCAACTCCTCGCTGGACCCGGCCGGTCAGCACCTGGAGCGGGAGACGGTCGGCTGGCTGCGCGAGCTGTTCGGGCTCTCGGCGGCGCACCACGGCACCTTCGTGAGCGGCGCGACCATGTCGAACACGGTCGGACTGGCGATCGCCCGCGAGTGGCTGGGCGAGCGGCTCGGCGTGGACGTCGCCGAGGACGGGGTCGGCGCGCTGGGCCGGGTCCGGGTGCTGTCGGGCGGCGCGCACTCCTCCGTCTCCAAGGCGCTGTCGGTGCTGGGCCTGGGCCGGACGGCGCTGCGGTCCGTGCCCCTACTGCCCGGCCGGGAGGCGGTGGACGTGGCCGCGCTGGAGCGGGCGCTGGCCGAGGCCGACGGGCCGTGCATCGTGGTGGCCAACGCGGGCACCGTCAACACCGTCGACTTCGACGACCTGCGGGCGATCGCCGACCTCCGCGAGCGGTACGGGTTCTGGCTGCACGTGGACGCCGCGTTCGGCGCCTTCGCCGCGCTGTCGCCGGAGCACGCGGAGCTGGTGGCCGGCCTGGACCTCGCCGACTCGGTCTGCGTCGACCTGCACAAGTGGCTCAACGTGCCCTACGACAGCGCCGTGCAGTTCACCCGCCGCCCCGACCTGCAGGCCCAGGTCTTCCGGAACGCCGCCGCCTACCTCGGCCCGGTCGGCGAGCACCCCGACCTGGTCCACCTCACCCCGGAGAACTCGCACCGGCTGCGCGCCCTCGCCGCCTGGTTCACCCTGCGCGCGTACGGCCGCGCCGGCCACCGGGAGATCGTGGAACGCAACGTCGCGGGCGCGCGGGCGCTCGGCGAGGCGGTCGAGCGGATCGACGGCCTGCGCCTGCTCGCCCCGGTGCGGCTGAACGTCGTCTGCTTCACCCTGGCGACGGATCCCACCCCCGAGCGCCTCGCCGCCCTCGCCGCCGAGCTGGCCGACGACGCCTTCGTCACCCCGACCCGCTACGCCGACCGGCCCGCCCTGCGCGCGGCGTTCAGCAACTGGCGCACCACGGAGGCCGACGTGCGGCGGACGGCGGAGGCACTCGGGCAGGCCGTCCGGAAACTGACCGCCGACCGGCGCCACGAGGCCTGACGGCGCGGCCCGGTGCCGGCCCCACGACGATGACGATGGGGACGGCACCGGGCCCGAGCACCGGGCCGATGGCTCAGCTCCGGTCGTGGTCCCCGCTCCCGCCGTCGATCAACTCCCGCAGGATGTCCAGGTGTCCGGTGTGCCCGGACCGTACCAGCCACTACCGACAACCCGGCTCCCCGACCGCGGCTCCCCGACGGCGGCCCGCTGTTCCGACCGCGGCCGGCCGTTCCGCCGCGCGTGTCATCCTGAGCGCCGCCCACGCAACACGCCTGCCGCGCCTTGACCTTCACACCGTGTGAAGCCCGATGATCCTCCCATGACCGCCACACCGTACGACCCGTACGCGCTCCTCGCGCAGAGCCGCCTCGGCATCCTCGCCACCATCAAGGCGGACGGCCGGCCCCAGCTCTCCCCCGTCATGCCGTTCTACGACCCGGAGACGAACGTCATCCTGATCTCCACCCGGGACGGGCTGGCCAAGACCGCCAACCTGCGCCGGGACCCCCGGGTCAGCCTGGAGGTGACCGGGCCGGACGGGCGCTCCTGGGTCACCGCCGAGGGCATCGCCACCCTCACCGGTCCGGGCACCGACCCCGACGGCCCCGAGGTCGAGGCGCTGGTCGACTACTACCGCAGCGCCGCCGGCGAGCACCCCGACTGGGCGGAGTACCGCGAGGCGATGGTCTCCGACCGCCGGGTGCTGCTCACCGTCCCGGTCGACCACGTGTACGGCACCCACCTCTGAACGGCCCGGGTGAACCGCCCGGGTGAACCGCCCGGCTGAACGGCCCGGGTGAACCGCCCGGGTGGGCGCGGCCACCGTCACGGGGGTACGGTGGCCGCGCCCGCCCGCGGCTCAGCACAGCGTCGCGGTGACCACCGTGGCGTCCAGGTCCTCCTGCCGGCTCGCCACCGCCGTCAGCCCGGCCGCCCGCGCCACCCCGAGGGCTGCCGCCACCTGCCGCTCACTGGTCTCGAACAGCAACGACCCGCCCGCAGCCAGCCACCGGGGCGTCTCCGCGACCACCCTGCGCAGCACGTCCAGGCCGTCCGCGCCGCCGTCGAGCGCCGGCCGGGCCTCGTGCAGCCGCGCCTCGGGCGGCAGCAGCGCGAGGTCCCCGGTCGGAACGTACGGGACGTTGGCGATCAGCACGTCCACCCGGCCGCGCAGCGCGGCCGGCAGGGCGGCGAACAGGTCGCCCTGGTGGATCCGCGCCCCGGTGCCGGCCAGGTTGCGGCGGGCGCAGCGGACCGCCTCCGGGTCGATGTCCGCCGCGTACAGCTCGACCGGGTGCCCGGCCCCGGCCGCCACGGCGGCGCCCAGCGCACCACTGCCGCAGCACAGGTCGAGCACCACCGCGCCCGGGCCGCGGGGCGGGCCGGTCAGCGCGGTGGCGGCGGCGGCCAGGAACTCGCTGCGCCGGCGCGGCACGAAGACGCCCGGGTCGACGGCGATCCGCAGACCGGCGAACTCGGCCCAGCCGACAACGTGTTCGAGCGGCCGCCCCTCGGCACGGGCGCGGACCATGGCGGCCAGGTCGGCGGGCGCGGCTGCTGCGCGGAGCAGGATCCGCGCCTCGTCCTCGGCGAACACGCAACCGGCTGCACGCAGCCGGGAGACCACCGAGGAACGGAGAGCGACGGAGGAGAAAACCGGCAAGAGAACCCCTTGGGGAAGACGGGAGGAAAGCGAACGGAGGAGGAAACGACTCCGTCAGGGCTCCCGCAAGGGCCGACACCGCGCCGGTGCGTCACCCGCGCTACACGCGCGAGGCGCCCGCACGGCCGCGCTCCGGGAGCACCCGCTCGGACATTCCGGTAATGGGTCTCACCTCCCTGAATCACGGTCATACTCGGCATCAGCCACCCTACCGCAACGCCGGTCGGCGGCACGTGCCGGTCGCGCGGGGGCCTGTGCCGGCAAGGGAGTTCGCGCGCCGGTCAGGCCGGCTCCGCGCCGGGCAGGCGGTTCGCGCGCCGGGCAGGCGGGCTCCGCGCCGGGCAGGCGGTTCGCCGCCGGTCAGGCGGGCTGCGGTACCGGCGGCCTGGTGCGGTAGGAGCCGGCCGCGCCCGGGGGGACCAGGCAGGGCAGCAGCCAGTCCCAGAGGGCGCCGACCCGGCGGGCGCGCTCCTCCGCGGGGCAGCCGTCGGCGAACACCACTTCCAGGCCGCAGGCGGCGGTCACCACCAGGATCTCCGGGCCGAGCCCGCCCGCGCGGTCGCGCAGCTCGCCCGCGCGGCGGGCCCCGGCCAGCAGGTCCCGGACGACGGCGGCCCAGACGCGGTGGAAGCCGCGCATGCCCGCGAGGGTCTGCCGGGCGTCCACCGCTCCGGTTTCACCCGGATTCGGACCGCCCGGCCTGGCTTCGCCGGCCTTCGGCCCGCCCGGTTTGACGTCACCCCGCTCGGCCCCGCCCGGCTCGACCCCACTCCGCTCGACCCCACTCCGCTCGGCCCCGCCCGGTGGCGGTTCCGCCTGCCAGCCGCCGTCCTCGCGGCCGAGGCGGAACGCCGCCCGGACCACCGGGTCCGCCCCGAGGGCGTCGACCAGCCAGTACCCGGCGTCGATCAGCCCCTGGAGCGGGGAGGAGGCGGCGCGCTGGTCGCCGCAGGCCGCGCGCAGCGAACGCTCGGCCTGCTCGAACACCGCTCTGGCCAGCTCCTCCTTGGAGGCGAAGTGGAAGTACAGCGCCCCCTTCGTCACCCCTGCGGCCGCGGCGATCTCGCCGAGGGTGGCACCCGCGTAGCCATGGCGGTCGAACAGCCCCGCCCCCGCCTCCACCAGCCGCCCGCGCGTCCGTTCCGACCTCTGCTGGACCACCCGTCCCACAACCCCTCACGACGACAAGCACGTTCGACCAAGCCCCGGTGGCACCCGGGCGGGCGCCGAGTCCTCCGACCGTCGCCCTCAGCCGACCCGGCTGAGCCGGGCCGCCGCGGTGTCCGCCAACGCGGCCGCGCCCACAGCGGGTTCGCGCTCCGTCTGCGCCGTCCGCTCCGGACCGACGGGTCGCTCGGCAGCGGCGGGTCGTTCCGGCCCCGTGAGCAGGATGGAGCGCTGCAGCCGGCGCAGCCCGACCGAGGGCTCCATGCCCAACTCCCGTACCAGGGTGTTCCGCAGGCGCTGGTAGGCCTCGAGGGCCTCGCCGCGGCGCCCGGAGCGGTGCAGGGCGATCATGTACTGGCCGTGCAGGCTCTCGTGGGTGCGGTAGCGGTCGACCAGGACGGTGAGTTCGGCGAGCAGGACGCGGTGGCGGCCCAGCCGTAGGTCGGCGTCGATCCGCTGGTCCAGAGCGCAGAGCCGGGTCTCCTCCAACCGCTTGGCTTCGACAGCGAGTTGGCCGCCGACCGGGACGTCCGCGAAGGCCGGTCCGCGCCACAGCGCGAGCGCCTCGCCGAGCATCCGGGCGGCCAGCGGGTGGTCCTCGCCGTCGATCGCCCGGTAGCCCATGCCGGCCAGCCGCTCGAACTCCCGGATGTCCGTCAGTCCGCCGCCGCTGTTCAGCATGTAGCCGCCGGGCGAGGTCACCAGGACGTCCTTGGCGCAGGACACCCCCGCCTCCTCGCCGGCCCGGGCGAACGCCCGGTCGATCAGGTCGCGCAACTGGAGGACGTACGTCTGCACGGTGGTGCGCGCACTGCGCGGCGGACGGCCGGACCACAGCTCGTCGGCCAGCACCCCCGCCGGAACCACCTGGTCCGCGCGGAGGGCCAGCAGCCCCAGTACCTGACGCGGCTTCGGCGCCGACGGCACCACTGACAGCCCGCACACCCGGACGTCCAACGCCCCGAGCACCCGAATTTCCACGATGACCACCCCAATCACACGGAACGCCGCAAGCTCGTCGCTGCGGCCGGCACCCGGGTCGACACCCCTGGGGGCAACTGCCACCAGTGAAAAACAGGACGCGCGGTTTGTCAATACAAAACCGAACGTGCTGTTTGTTTTTGAAGGCGGGCTGCCTGGGCACTGCAAGAAGCCACACAACCACCCTCGGTAGTGTTCGCAGGGCAAACCAAAGGCGGCGTGACCCCGTGGTCCCGCCGCCGCCCGCGCGCCCCATCCTCCCCCAGCCCCCCTGCACAGGAGGCAGGTTGAGCTCCCGTCAGCCGACGCCGATGCCCGCCTGCGCCTCGACCGGCACGTCGTCGCCCTCGTCCCCGCCGCCCTCGTCCGCACGGGCCGCCGCGATCTCGGCGACCACCTGGGCACCCCGGTCCGGCCCCATCCGCAGCGATCCGAGCACGCCGGGCACCGCGATGCTCGGCATCAGGTGCTGGAACAGCCCCGACACCCGAAGCTCCAGGTCAGCCCGCCCGGAAAGCTTCTGGGACTGGATCTGAACCCCCGTCCACGCCGCGATGATCAGCCATGCGGTGTCCGCCGGAACGACGTGCGGCAGCAGCTCGCCGCGCTCGCCGGCCGCCAGCAGCAGCGCCTCCATCCGGCCGATCCACCCCGGGATGGCACCGCCGCCGAGGTCGTCGAACACGTCCTGCCCGAGCGAGAGCCGGGCACCCGCGCTCAGCAGCGGGTCACGTGGCATCAGATGCGCCACCACCATCCCGGTGTCCACGAACTCCTGGAGCTTGCAGCTCCGTTCGGGAACTCCGTCCTGGGAGAACTGTTCCTCGACCACGCCCTGCGCGAGATCCCGCTTCGACGCGAAATGGAAATACACCGCACCACGCGTCACACCGGCCCGGGAGACCACCTCGCCGATGGTCGCGCCCTCGTACCCGAACTCGTCGAAGACCGACGCCGCCGCCTCCAGGATCAGCCGACGCGTCCGGAGCGCCCGCTCCTGCCGTACCACCGCAACCACCCCGCCCTGAGATGCCGGAAAACAAAACCAAACACCCCGTATCTTAGCTGCGCCCAACCCGCAACCGGCAAGACGATGTCGGTTAATCGCCCGACCCCTCCCCCTTCCTCACCACCCGCCGAGCCCCCACCTGAAGGTCCGTCACCACAGGCCTCGCCCACCGCGGCAGTGAGGCCTCTTCCAAGGACTTCTTCCATCCGTAAAAACCGAACGATTGGTTTCTTTAAAGGTAATTCCGGAGCTCGCCGCAAGCCTACGGCCGATCTCCGCACCCGGTGCCGCTCCGCAACCGCCGCCCTCGAGCGCGGCGTCGTACGGGTCAGTCGACCGTACGGTCGCAGCGGCCGAAACGGCCGAAACGGCCGTACCCGGGGGGAACCATGAAGCTCGACCCGCTGCGTCGCCATGCCGCCATGGCGACGGCCACCGGGCTGGCACTCGCCGCCCTGGCCTCCTGCAGCACGTCCACGACGACGGGCCCTGCCGCCCCTGTCACCATCCCGGCGACCGCCGTCAGGCTGCCGCTCGCAGACAGGGTCGCGGCCGGCCTGGAACGGATCCGCGCCACCGCCCAGGACAATCCGCCCGGAGAACAGTGGGGCCACTACCAGGACGAGGGCGGCACGATCTGGTACTTCTGGCCCCTCCCCGACGGACGGTTCTGTCACGGAAAGGAGTTCGAGCTCGGGGACCAGGACATCCGGGAGGTCGGCTGCACGAGCAACCCCCTCCCGGACGACGGCACGCCGGCCGTGAACGCCCTCCTGGGCCCGGCCAGTGTGACCGGCGGCCGGTGGGTGAGCTTCCTCTACGCGGACCAGGAGGACGTCCAGGACATCGCCTGCGGCGACCTGCACTTCACCGCCCGGCGCATCGCCCGCTTCCCCGGCACCCACGGCCCGCGCACCCTCTACGCCGTCAGCACGCCGTGGGCCGCGCTGGGCCTCCTGCACGCCCGGGTCCGCCGCGCGGACGGCACCGTCGCCCCCGACCTGGCGCGGTTCCCGGACGGGAGCGAGTCCGCACACGTCTCCGGCGAACGCGTCTGCGCGTGAGAAGTCGGCCAGGCCGACTTCTGGTGCCAGGCCCTACAACTCCGCCACGTGCAGGATGAGGCGCCGGGCGGCGCGCTCCGACAGGATGCGCTGCTCCTCGACGGCGGCCAGGTCCAGCGGGACGGGCGGGGCCCACGTCGTCCCGGCTCAGGTTGCGGGGGCCAGGTTCGGAGTCACCACGCAAGCCTCGCGCGCAGGTGCGGTGCCGGTCCACGTGGGTTCGCGGGTCCGGCCCGGTGTCAGGTCGCCCAGGGCAGCCGCAAGGTTTCGAGCTCGGCGTCGCCCAGCAGGGCCTCGATGAGGTCAGGGGGTCCGGCGACCTTGGTGGCCCAGAGGTCGTAGTCGGTGCACAGCACCCAGGAACGGTCGGCGGCCCAGAGGTTGGAGGGGCTGGCGTCGACGTCGGTGGTGTCGTAGAGGGCTTCGGCGTCGCCGAGGCGGCCCGCGCGCACATGGACGTTGTCGAAGTCCCCGAGCATCAGCGGGTTGTAGTAGGCCAGGCACCGGGTGTCCGGGCCGGCCGGACCGTACGCGGTGAGGACGGCGATCAGGCGGTTCCAGGTCTCCCGGTCGAGGCTCCCCTCGGTGGGCGGGACGATGCCGAGCGGCCAGCTGCCGTCCTTCTTCGCCGACGGGAAGCAGCGGTTGGAGGGCAGCAGCCCCTCGGGCACCACGGGATCGCCGGTCCGCTCCGCGAGCTCCGCCCAGCGCAGCCGGTGCCAGCCCGGCCCCGGGTGCTCGGCGCGGCCCAGGTCACCACCCGTGACGACACCCACGGCATCGAGGTCCACGCCCATGAACACACGCGGCTGTGCGCTCCCGTCCGCCAACCGGGCCTGCCGGTAGTCGTTGTACGAGAGCTCGCTCGGCCCCCGCTCGTGCTCGTACATGGCGTTGAGCACCCAGACGGCGTCGGGCATCGCGGGCGCCATGAACCCGAGCACGCCGTCACCGCACAGCTCCCCCAGCCAGTCGGTCTCGCCGGACGGCGCGAGCGGCCACCGGCCGGACATCGGGTCGGCCTGCAGGTCTGCCGACAGGTCGATCCGGGCATCAGGCTGGGCATCGGGCTGGGCATCAGGCTGCTCGGGCATCCGATCATGCTCCCACAGCGCCGGATCACGGACGGCCCCGGACCAGCGCAGGGGGCGAGCAGGGCAGCAGCTGCGACCGATACAGGAATGAAACGCTCTTTACCGGATTCTGCTGTCATCGATGAAGGGATGAGACTCGCCGTAGACGGGATTCTGACGTCGCGTCCCTACGGTGCCTGACATGTCACCTATCCATGACCGGATCGGCGGTCACCACACCAGGATCCGCAGCCGAGCGCGCGCCCAAGTCGTCCTGACAGCACTCGTGTTGGCAGCCGGCACGGCGCTGGCCGCGCCCGCAGGAGCCGCAGGAGCCGCAGGAGCCGCAACGAAGAACGGGGCCGCAGCGAGGAGCGGGCCCGCCACAAGCCGGGTGGTCGTCCATCCGGAGGCGGTCACGGCCGCGCAGCAGCAGGCCGTCCTCGGTTACTGGACCCCCGAGCGGATGGCCGCCCTGATCACGCGGTCGTCCGGCAATCCGCCCAGGAGTGCCCCCGACGGAGCTCCGTGGACCGGCGCCGACACCCTGAGCAGGACGGTCGGCAGGCTGTTCTTCACCAACCACGGTGAGGACGAAAGCTGCACCGCGACCGTCGTGAACAGCGCCAACCGCAGCACCGTCGTCACGGCGGGGCACTGCGTCAACAGCCCCGACCTCCTGGGAAACGACAATCAGTGGCTGTCGAACGAGCTGTTCGTCCCGGGCTACCACGACGGTCTCGCACCGTACGGCACGTTCGTCGCCCGCGCCGGGGTCGCCGACGCCACCTGGCTCCGCAACGACGAGCAGAACGCCCTGACGTACGACGCGTACGACCAGGCGTTCCTGGTCCTGAACACCAACGCCGCCGGCCAACGGGTGCAGGACGCCGTCGGCGCCGCACAGCGCATCGGCTTCGACCGGCCGGGCAACGCGTCGGTCCACGAGTTCGGCTATCCGCGCGAGGCCTCGGGCGATCCCGGGCGCGCGGGCCTGCCGGAGTACACCGGGGCCAGGCTCGCCTACTGCGTGGGGCAGACCCGCGAGTACCCCGGCACCAAGGAGCACCCGGAGCCCCGGGGCGAGTGGGGCGCTCCCTGTGTGATGGGCGGTGGCTCCAGCGGCGGTCCCCGCATCGCCGACTTCGACCCGTCCTCCGGGATCGGCACGGTGGTGGGTGACGACACCCTGAGTGCCTTCTTCGACTCCTCGGGCCAGGTCTGCGACCACGGCAACGCCGCCTGCCTCCGGCACCTGGTCGGCCCGCAGTTCACCTCCGCGATCACGAAGCCGCTGTACAAGGCCGCCGAACGCTCCTGAGGCGTCGACGCCGGCACGCCCCGATCCGGTGGTCACGACCGCCTCCCGAATCGAGCCGCGCCCGACCAACCCATCTCGACCAACCCCACTCGGCCAACCCGACCCGACCCAAGATTGGCAACGATGTCAGCCCTCCACCGAGCATTTCCCAGCAAGCTCGCCGCCGCGGGAGCCCTCCTGCTGAGTGCGACCACCGCCGCGGTGCTGCTGCCGGACACGGCCTTCGCCGCGGAGCAGGAATCCGTCACGACGCACTCCGGCGCCACAACCGAACAGGAGCGCAGCCGGATCGACACCTACTGGACGCCGATGCGGATGAAGCTGGCGGGCGCCATGGTCCCCGAGATCACCCCCGTGCCGGAGGACGACAACACGCCTGACGATCCACATCCGCTTCCCGCGAACACGCTGGATCCCGGATCGACCTGGACGCACGGCGGAGCGGTGAACACGAGCGTCGGCCGTCTCTTCTTCACCTTCGCCGACGGCTACGACGGCAGTTGCACCGCAACGGTCGTCAACAGCGCGAACCACAGCACCGTCATCTCGGCCGCGCACTGTCTGCGGGCCGTCGGGGCTCCCGCCACCGACGCCACGTGGAACCACAACCTCTACTTCGTGCCCGGCTACCGCAACGGAACCAAACCGCTCGGCGGCTTCACCATCAGGAGCGTGGCCACGTCCTCCCGCTGGGACGCCGATCCGAGCACGACGACCTCGGACGGTGTCGCCGTCGCCGGCTACGACACGGGAATGCTCGTGGCCAACCCCTCAGCCGGGGGACGGCGGATCGCGGACGTCACGGGAAGCCAGCGGATCGCGTTCACCAAGCCCGTCAAGGACGAGTTCATCCACACCTTCGGGTACCCGAAGGACCGACTCAACAACCCCAGCGCCACCTACACCGGATCACGCATGATCCACTGCGCCGGACCGGCCCAGCCCGGCCCCAAGGCCCCCCTGCTGTGGGGTGAGCCCTGCGACATGTCCCACGGGGCGAGCGGCGGCCCCCACCTCGCACAGTTCGACACCCGGACCGGCATCGGCACCGTCGTCGGCGTCACCACCACCAGCGACGAACTCGCGGGTGGCCAGAGCAAGACGCTCTACGCCACCCGCCTCGGCGACAGCGCCCGCCGCCTCTACAGCTGGGCGCAGACCCGGGTGGCCTGACCTCTCGGTCGGCGCCTCCTCGTTCAGCCCGTACTCGTTCAGCCCCGGTTCGGTCCGTTCACCCCTCCTCGGCCGGCACCTCCCCCGGTCGAGGAGGACCCGTGCCCGGCCGCCGGCGCCACACCCGTTGCCGATCAGCGGCTTCCACAACCAAACGGTTGAACAAGCGGGCGGAGCGGCGTAGCGTTGTTCTCAACCAATCGGTTGAGGATGAACAGGGGTGTGCAGGTGGCTGTCGACCAGCTGTCCCGGGCGTTCGTGGCCCTGGCGGATCCGACGCGGCGGGACATCGTGGCCCGGCTCTCGATCCGGGACGCGACCGTGGGTGAGTTGGCCGAGTCCTACGCGATCACCATGCAGGCCGTCTCCAAGCATCTGAAGGTACTGGAGGAGGCCGGGCTGGTGAGTCGCAGCCGGGACGGGCAGCGCCGTCCCTGCCACCTGGAGCCGCAGGTGTTCGACGTGATGACGAGCTGGATCGAACGGTACCGGCGCCAGGCCGAGGAGCGGTTCGGCCGCCTGGACGCCCTCCTCGCGGACATGGCCGACCACACCGCCCACCCCCGCACCGACAACGACGAAGACAACGAAGACCACGAAGGCAACGACCGACCGAAGCCCCAGCAGAGCGAAGGAGTCCCGTCATGACCTCCACCACCGGCCCCGAGACCCGGATCGAGGCGGACCCGCAGCTGCCCACCATCCGGATCGTCCGCGAGTTCGACGCCCCGCAGGAGCGGGTCTTCCAGGCCTGGACCGAGCCCGAGCTCGTCGCCCAGTGGCTCGGCCCGAAGGACCTCGAGATGAAGATCGACACCTGGGAGGTGCGGACTGGCGGCCACTACCGCTACTCGATGCACCGCGAGGGTCAGGAGATCGCCGCCTTCTACGGCTCCTTCCACGAGGTCCGGCCGACCACCCGGCTCGTCCAGACCTTCACGTACGAGGGCGTGCCGGACGGCGTCTCGCTGGACACCGCAACCTTCGAACCCGCCGGGGAGGGCCGTACCCGCGTGACCGTGCTGTCGGTGGTCGACAGCCTGGTGGCCCGGGACGCCATCCTGGCCAGCGGCATGGAACACGGAGTGGTCGAGGGCTACCGGAAGCTGGACGCCCTGCTCGCCGCGAGCTGACCCGCCTCGGCACGCCGGGCTTCCGCGCGGTCAGGGCGGCACGGCCATCCCTCAGGGCAGCACGGCCACCGCCTCGACCTCCACCAACTGGTCGGTGTACCCGAGCACCGAGACGCCGAGCAGCGTGCTGGGCGCATCGTGCTCCCCCATGTACGCGCGGTAGACGTTCCACACCCTCACCAGGTCCGCCCGGTCCCCGGAGGCCACGTACACGGTGGTCCGGGCGATGTCGGTGAGCCCGGCGCCCGCGTCCTCCAGCACGGTTATCAGGTTACGCATCACCTGGTGGGCCTGTCCCTCGTAGTCGCCGACGGAGACCGTCCGGCCCTCCTCGTCGAGCGGGCAGGCCCCGGCCAGCCACAGCGAGCGCGCCGGGGCTTCGACCACCGCGCCGTAGGCGTAGTCGACGGCCGGCGTCAGACGCGTGGCGCGGATCAGCTTGACGGCGCTGCTCATGAGGTCCTCCTACGGTCCCGACCGAACGTTCGCGCCCATCGTTGGCTCCACCTGAACGACCGTCAAACCATTTAGCGAGGAACTTCCCGCCGTTCCAAGGCCGGTGCGCCCACGATTCACCGTTGCGGGTGATGGCGGACGGCCCCGCCGGAACGGAATCCTGGTGCCGCTACGCGCACTTCCACCCGCAACCACCGTCCGGGAGCCGCCCCATGGAACCCCAACCGTCCGACCGCGACCAGGACACCGGCGTCGGCCGGCGCCGCATGCTCGGCCTCGCGCTCGGGGCCGGCCTGGTCCCGGCACTCGCCCCGGCGGCGCACGCGATCCCCACCGCGCCGCCCGAGAGGAGCACGCCGCCGAGCGACGCACTGGGCCTGCGGGTCGCCGCCGTGGCCGCGGCCCAGATCGGTGTGCCGTACGCCTGGGGCGGCGGAGACCGGCTCGGCGCGAGCCTCGGCTTCTGCGACGACGAGAACGGCTACCTCAACGGCGTGTGCCTGGGCGAGAAGACGGTCGGCTTCGACTGCAGCGGCCTGTCGCTCTACTGTTGGTACCGGGCCAGCCACGGCACCGTCGAGCTCGGGCACTACACCGTCGCGCAGTTCAACCGCAGCGCACCGGTGGAGCGCGACGCGCTCGCCCCCGGCGACCTGCTGTTCTTCTCCCGTCCCGACGCACCCCTGCACCACGTCGGGGTCTACGTCGGCGACGGCGCGATGATCCACGCCGAGCGCACCGGGACGCTGATCGCCCGCGTCGAGCAGGTGCTCGACGTCCCGCGCTGGGCGGGCGAGTTCGCCGGCGCGCGCCGCCCCGGGCAGCCCGTCGGCTGAGCGCCGCTTCCCCGCTCACAGTCCCCTGCGCGGCTCTCCCGACCCCCGGTGGACCCGCAGCAGCAGCGACTGCAGCACCTCTCGCTCCCCCGCGTCCAGCGGAGCGAGCACCTCGTCCTGCACCGCCCGCGCCTGAGCGTCGAGTTCGGTAAGCAGCGCCCGTCCGGCGTCGGTGATCGAGACCGAGACCCGGCGCCGGTCGGCCCGGTCCCTGGCGCGCTCGACGTACCCGGCGGCGGCGAGCTGGTCGGCCACCTTGGCCAGGTCGCTCGGGTCGAGGCCCAACCGCCGTACCAGGTCCCGCTGGACCTGGGGGCCGAAGTCGGCGAGCGAGGCGAGCACCGCCATGTCCCAGAGCCGCAGGCCGCGTTCGGCCAGCCGCTCGGCGAGCCGGCCACGGGCCGTCTTCCCGACCCGGGAGAGCAGGTAGGTGCTCAGGTCCAGCAGCGTCGGGGGGAGCTCGGGCGCGCGCTCGGGCTCGGAAGCAGGGAGCTCGGAAGCAGGGAGCTCGGAAGCAGGGAGCTCGGAAGCGGGGGGCGGGTTCTCGGAGACCATGGCGGAAGTCTAGGGTCTCTCCCTATAGTGGGTTGCAACCCACTAATTTCGGCCCCAACCCATCGCCCCCAGGAGTTCGACTGTGGACGCCCTGTACCCCCGCCTGCTCGTCACCCGCTTCGCCGACTGCTTCGCCTTCTACGGCGCGATCCTCCCGCCGCTCACCGGCGCCACCCTGGTCAAGGCCGCACCCGGGGGCCCGTACGCCAACTGGGACCTCGCCGACCAGGCCGTCCTGGTGCTCTACGACCGCGCCGCGATGGCCGCCACGCTCGGCACCGCCGAGCAGCCGGCCCGCCCCGCCGCACCCGCGCAGGACGCCGCGATGCTGGTCTTCCGGGTGGACGACGTGGACGCCACCCTCGACCTCTGCCTGCGCCACGGCGGCACCCTGGCCGTCGAGGCCACCGACCGCCCGGAGTGGGGCCCGAACCTCCGGACCGCCCATCTGCGCGACCCGGACGGCCACCTGATCGAGCTCCAGTCGTACTGAGAGAACCGTCCCGCTCGGCCCGGGCCCCGGAGCCGTCGTCCAGGTGTGGCCGCCAGCTCAACTGCCGTAGCGCCGCTGCCTGGCGGCGAAGCTGCGGACGGCACGCAGGAAGTCGACCTCGCGGAACGCGGGCCAGTAGGCCTCGCAGAAGTACAGCTCCGAATACGCGCTCTGCCAGAGCAGGAAGTTCGACAGCCGCTGCTCGCCGCTGGTGCGGATGACCAGGTCGGGATCGGGCCGGCCGGCGGTGTAGAGGTGCGGGGCGATGTCGTCGACGGTCAGGGCATCCGCGACCTCGGTCAGTGACGCGCCGGACTCGGCGCGCGCGTACATCAAGTCACGGACGGCATCGACGACCTCCTGGCGGCCACCGTAACCGACGGCCAGGGTGAGGTGGGCGCCGGTGGTGCTGGTCCGGGTGGCCTCGACAGCCTCCTTGAGGGCGTGCGCGGTACTGTCGGGCAGGGCGTCGGTCGTTCCGGCGAGGTGGACCTGCCAGCGGGCGTCCGGGCGGATGAGGCGGTCGACGACCACCTGCTCGATCAGCCGCATCAGGTAGGCGACTTCGGTGTCGCCCCGGCGCTGGAGGTTCTCGGTCGAGCACACGAACACGGTGACGTGCGTGATCGCCAGGGCCTCGCACCAGGACAGCACCTCCTCGACGTGTTCGGCGCCCACCTTGTGGCCGATGCTGGGGTTGGCCATGCCCATGTGTCGGGCCCAGCGGCGGTTGCCGTCCATGATCAGTCCGACGTGCCGGGGCAGCGGGCCCGCCATGACCCTGCGTCGCAGGCGGCGAGTGTAGAGGGCACGGAGCAGGTCAGGCATGAGCACCGTCCAAGTGGTCGGGGAGGCCCGCCCGTTCGGGCGGCGCCGGGTTCATGGGGTTCGGTCCGGGCCGTGGCGTCGGGCAGCCCCGCCGGAGGGCACGCCAAGGCGATGCCGGGCGGCCGGGTACGGTGGCCGGCCGGTCACGGCAGCCGGCCGGTCGCGGTCGCCGGCCGCTGGGCGCTGCATGACAACACCCTTGGCAGTGACGGCAGTTGACCAAGGCGCTCCGGGCTCAGCAGGCCGACGGGAGTTCGCGCAGGTCGCGCAGGGTACCCGCGCACACCGCCGTGAGCAGCAGCAGGCCGACGCCGATCGCGGTGCCGAGCGGGTGGAACCCGTCACCGGTGACGGAGCGGCCGAGGATGGTCGCTCCGCCGGTGGCGCTGGCCCCGGCCAGGGTCCAGACGCCGACGCGCAGGCGGCCGGTGCCGGGCGGCACGACGGCGTCCGCGCCGACGCCGGTGAAGATGCGGGGGATCTGGATCGCGCCGAGCCCGAGAGCGATCCACCAGGCGGCGAGCAGGGCGGTGCGCAGGGTGGGCGGCGAGGCGTCGGCGTCGACGCCGCTGTGCACCAGGACGACCACGGCGGTGCCGAGGGCCGTGGGCACGGCGAGGCGGCGCAGCGCCCAGCCCAGCAGCGTGAGCGCGGCGGCCGCCGTCCGCCGTGGCTGGGGGGCGACCAGGGCGATGCCGAGCAGCAGCAGGGTGGTGCAGCCGTGCGTCACCCCGTCGCGGATGCCGTCGGCGGGCAACGGGCCGGCCTGTTCGGCGGCCAGGTGGCCGAGGAACCAGGCGGCGAGGGCGACGGTGATGCCCATGGTGGCAACCCGCCGCTGGCGCTGCGTCGGGGAGTCGGCGGGCCAGAGGGCCGGGTGCAGCCACATGTCCACGATGCCCGCGACCAGGTCGGGCCAGGACTTCCAGCCCGCACCCCGGGCCTCGTCCTCCACCATCGAACCCCAACGCTCGCGGAAGGCGTCCGGGTAGAGCCTGACCAGGCCTCGGGCGACGACGCTCACGCGGGGTTCACCCCCAGGCGTCGCAGTCCCGCGTTCGCGACGCGGGCCATCGCCCGCAGCTCGCGTTCCAGCACCTCGCGGCCGAGGGGGGTGAGCTGGACGGGGCGCTGGCGTCCCTGACCGTCGAGCGGCTCGATCAGCCGCTTCGACTCCAACCTGGCCAGCGCCCCGTAGAGGCTGCCGGGCCCCAGCCGCTCCCCGGTCAGCTCCTCGATCGCGGTGTTGATGGCGTATCCGTGCAGTGGCCCGTCCGCCAGCGCGCAGAGCACCAGTGTCTGGGCGTCGTTGGCTTGCATGTCGCTTTGCTCCTCTGCTTGCTCTTCCGCCTGTTCCTCCGCTTCTGACGGAGCACCATACTACGCGGCATGAACTACGCGCCACGTACTACGTTATGTGTACTATCACCGCCATGCGCGATGACATGACGAACCATCACCTGGACATCGGACACCCCGCCCGCCGCGCCGCAGCAGCGGCCTTGTGGACGTCCACCGCCGGCGCCGCCGCCTTCACCGCGTTCGCCTTCCTGACGACGCAGGTGCGCGCGGTCCGGGCGGGCAGCCCCTGGCAGGACGACCCGTACGACGCGGTGGTGACCTTCACCCTCTTCTTCGTCCCACTACTCGGCGCACTCGGCACGGTCCGGATGCTGCTGTGTCGCCGTGACCGGCCACTGCCGCGCTACCGGGTCGAGCAACTGCTCCGGACCGCTCTGGTCAGCACGCTGCTCGTCACCGCCACGCTCGCCGCCGACTGGGTGGCGGTGGCCGCGCGGGCGAACCGCGGGCTCTGGAACGACGGCACCCCCTGGCTGGTCGCCTCCCTGCCGGCGCTCACCACGATGACGGCCGCCGGCCTGTTCCTGCACCGCCGGGCGGTCCGGCTGCTGTCCGGAACGACATGCGGGGGCGGGGACTGGCTGGACGACGTCCTGCCCCTGGTGAACCTGCTCACCGGCCGTCACCCGCGGGTGGGACGGCGGCTCACCACGCTGATCGACCGCAGCGATGTGCTCGGCTTCACCCGCCGGCGCTTCACCGCGCTGGCCGCTGCGGCCGCCCTCGCCGCCGGCCTGCTGGTGGCCACGGGGCTGGCATCCGGCGAGGGCTGGCCCGGAGTGCTGCTTTTCGCGGTGGAGAGCGCGGTCTTCGCCGGCGGCACCTTCGCCTTCACGGTGACCTGCAACGCCGCCCTCCGGTTCGCCGCTCCCCCGCCCACCACGAGGGCGCGCCGCGCCGCCCGGATCGCGACCACCGCGGCGGCCTCGGCGCTGCCGGTCTCGCTGGCGCTACGGGATACCCTCTGGCAGCTCCTCGGGCTCGGGCGCCACGCCGACTCCATCGGCCCCTGGGCGATCGTCACGCTCGTCGGCGCACTGCTGACGGGTGTGCTCACCTTCGGCGTGGTCGCGATCGGAGCCGGGGCGTGAGCGCGGGAGCCGGTTCTCCGAAGGACGCGATCGCTGCCCGGACAGCACCTCGACGTCACGGGGGTTGCGCCTTCCCGCCGACCCGGCACGCGCCGGCCGCCGGGCACCACCCCGGCGGCCGGCGGCCGGAGCACCCGGCGGGCCGAGCCGTCAGCGGTGGTAGACCTGCAGCTCGCGTACGGCGTCGTTGAGCGGCGACCAGAGGTGGACGGTGTTGCAGTTGTTGTAGCCCTGCATCGAGGACACGCTGAGCGCCACGTCGATGTAGTTCACCAGGTGGTAGCCGGTGGAATCGCAGCCGCCCGCGTCCCCGTAGAACGTGTAGATGACGCCGCCGCCGTAGTTGATGTCCTTGTACTCCTCCAGCAGCAGCGTACGGTCGGCCGGTTGCTCCGCCGTACGGGTGCGGCCGTCGGCCCGGGCGAGTGCGTCGGCCCGGGAGTCCGGCGAGCAGGCCCGCCCGAGGACCGGCGAGGCCGCGTCCGCGCCGGGGACGTGCCCGAGCACGGCCGCGCAGTACTGGACGTCGGGCACGGGCAGCGGGCGGAGCTGGGCCGAGCCGGCCGGAGCGGCGGCCACCGCCCCGGCGAGCGCGAGACAGCCGGCGAGGGCGGGGGCGACGAGTCTGCGCGGGATGCGCACGGGATACCTCCGGTACAGGTGGCAGAGGGGGACAGCGGCGGCCCTGGACTCGGCCGCCGCGCCCATTCGACGGGCGGCCGCCACCCACGGCGCCGCCGACACAGCGCGCACCGCACTAGTCGTACGTATGCCACCGGCCCCGGGGGTCCGACCCCCGGGGCCCCTCGCCCGCGCGACGGCCCGGTCACCCCTCCGCGCCGACCTCCCACAGCTCGGCGCTGCACGCGGCCACCAGGGCACCGATCCGCGCCAAGGCCTCCTCGGCCGGCAGCGGCTCCAGTCGGCGGCCGTCCCGCAGGCGCAGCGCGACCCGGTCGTCCACGGCCTCCTTGGCACCGATCACCGCCTGGTACGGCACCAGCCGGGCCTCCCGGATCCGGGCGCCGAGGCTGCCGTGCTCGGGACCGGCGACCTCGGCGCGCAGTCCGAGGTCCAGGCAGCGCTGCCGGAGCCGTTCGGCCTGCGGCAGTTCGGCGTCGGAGATCGGCAGCAGCACGACCTGGGCGGGCGCGAGCCAGGCCGGGAACGCGCCGCCGTACAGCTCGATCAGGTGGGCGACCACCCGCTCGACGCTGCCGATCACGCTGCGGTGGACCATCACCGGGCGGTGCTTGGCGCCATCCGGGCCGACGTAGTGCAGGTTGAACCGTTCGGGCTGGTGGAAGTCGATCTGGACGGTGGAGAGGGTGAACTCGCGCCCGGCGCCGTCGGCGATCTGCACGTCGATCTTGGGCCCGTAGAACGCGGCCTCGCCCTCCGCCGCCTCGAACGGCACCCCGGAGCGCTCCAGCACATCGGTGAGCAGCGCGGTGGCGCGCTCCCACAGCGCGGGATCCGCCACGTACTTGCCGCCGTCGCCGGGCAGCGAGAGGCGGTAGCGGACCGGCACGATGCCGAGCGCCCGGTGTGCCTCGCGGATCAGCTCCAGCGCGGCGACGGCTTCGTCGGCGGCCTGCTCGGGGGTACAGAACACGTGCGCGTCGTTCAGCTGGATCGCCCGGACCCTGGTCAGTCCGCCCAGCACCCCGGACAGCTCGGAGCGGTACATGCCGCCCAACTCGGCCATGCGCAGCGGGAGTTCCCGGTAGCTGTGGGGGCGGGAGCGGAAGATCAGGGCATGGTGCGGACAGAGGCTGGGCCGCAGCACCACTTCCTCCGAGCCCAGCTCCATGGGCGGGAACATGTCCTCGCGGTAGTGCGCCCAGTGGCCGGAGATCTCGTACAGCTCTCGTTTGCCGAGCACCGGGGAGTAGACGTGGCGGTAGCCGGCCCGGCGCTCGCGGCCTCGGATGAACTCTTCAAGGGTGTGCCGGATCGCGGCGCCATCGGGCAGCCAGTACGGGAGGCCGGAGCCCATCAGCGGGTCGGTGTCGAAGAGGTCGAGTTCGCGGCCGAGCTTGCGGTGGTCGTGCTGGGGGTGGCAGCCCCGGGGCTGGTCGGGCAGGGGCCGGCCGTGCGACGGGTGGGCGTTCATGGCGGTGGTCTCCACTCTGGGGCTGCGGGCGAGTGGAGCCGGAGACGACGAAGCCCCGGGGCACTCGCCCCGGGGCTTCGGACTAGGTCAGCAGTCAGCGCGCCGGGACTCTCTCCGGCGTCGTCGTGACGAGTGCAGCGCGCTTCATGCGATCAACCGTAGCAGGTCGGAAGACGCGCGCAAGATCTTTCCGAGGGGGTCCGACGAACGGCCTCGACAGTCGGGCGGCTTCAGTACAGGACGACGCAGCCGCGCGCACCGAGCGCGTCCAGCACCCGGGCGGACGGCCGCACCTCGTTCCACCGCAGGTCCAGCTTCTCGAGCGCGGGCAGCGCGGGCAGCGCACCCGGTTCGTCCAGCCAGTGCGGCAGTTCGGTGATCCGGTTGCCGCGCAGGTCGAGGCGGCGCAGCAGCGGCAGCCCGGCGAGCACGGCCGGCACCTCGGTGAGGGCGTTCTCCCTGAGCTCCAGCTCGCGCAGCTCGGTGAGGCCGGCCATGGAGTCCGGCAGTGCGGTCAACTCGTTGCCACGGAGCCAGAGTTCGCGTAGCGCACGGAGCCGGCCGATCTCCTCGGGCAGCGCGCCGAGGCGGTTGTGCTGCGCGCGGAGCTCGACCAGGGCGGTCATCTCGCCGATGGCCGCGGGGAGTTCGGTGAGCCGGTTCTCGCCGACGTTGAGGTAGCGCAGTGCGGTGAGCCGCCCGAGGGCGTCCGGCAGGGTGGTCAGCGCGTTGTCGTGCAGGTAGAGGAAGTCGCCCAGCCCAGTGAGGTCGCCCAGCCCGGCGGGGACCTCGGCGAGCTTGTTGTGCCCGAGGTCGAGGGTGCGCAGAGCGGCCAACCGTCCGATGGCCGGGGGGAGTTCGGAGATCCCGGTGTCGGCGAGGATGAGCACCGTCAGGTCGGTGCGGTCCCACACCTCGGCCGGCACCTCGTCGAGCGGCTGCCGCCAGAGGTTCAGGGTCACGTCCGTCACGGCTGCACTCTACTCTCGCCCCCTCCCCCCGCGGGAGGAACCGGCCGCGCACCCGCCGAAGGAGGGCCCACGCCTTCAGGCGGAGGCCCTCCGGCGGAGCGGCTACCGTGCCGGGGCCGGGCGGACCGGGTGCTTGCTCATGATGGAGACCCGGTTGAAGGAGTTGATGGCGATCGCCACCCACACCACCGCCGAGATCTCGGCCTCGCTCATCGCCTCGCGCGCGGCCCCGTACGCGGCCTCCTGCGCGGCCGCGTCGGCCGGGTCGGTGGTCGCCTCGGCCAGTGCGAGCGCGGCGCGCTCCCGCGCGTCGAACAGCTCGGTGTCGCGCCATGCCGGGAGCACGCCCAGCCGCTGCGTGGTCTCGCCCTCGCGCAGCGCGGCCTTGGTGTGCACGTTCAGGCAGTAGGCGCAGCCGTTGATCTGCGACACCCGGAGGTTGACGAGCTCCACCAGTCGACGGTCCAGCCCGGCCTCGGCCGCCACCTCGCGCGTCGCCTCGGCGGCCGCGACGAGCGCCTTGTACGCCTGGGGGCTCTGCTTGTCGATGAACACCCGCCGGTCCGTCGGGACCACCGTCACATCACTCACCTGAACTCCTCGGGCCGATCACTGTTTAGGCTGATCACTGTCGCGCGCCACTCTGCCATGGCATGATAGTTGAATATAGAACTACCATGCACCTGGGAGGGACCCCGACCGTGAGCACCACCGAGACCGACCTCATCGAGCCGCCCGCCGCCGCCCCCCGCGTGGAGGTCCTGCCCCCGCGCGACGTCCCGCTCGGCGGCCCGCGCGCGATGACCGTGCGCCGGACGCTGCCGCAGCGTTCCCGCTCCCTGATCGGCGCCTGGTGCTTCGTGGACCACTACGGCCCCGACGACGTCGCCCACACCGGCGGCATGGACGTCGCCCCGCACCCGCACACCGGCCTGCAGACCGTCAGCTGGCTGTTCACCGGCGAGATCGAGCACCGGGACAGCCTCGGCGTCCACGCGTTCGTCCGACCCGGCGAGGTCAACCTGATGTCCTCCGGCCACGGCATCGCCCACTCCGAGGTCTCCACCCCCGCCACCACCACCCTGCACGGCGTCCAGCTGTGGGTCGCCCTGCCAGAGGAACACCGGCACACCGGCCGCGACTTCCACCACCACGCCCCGGCCCCGGTCGCCCTGGACGGCGGCGAGGCCCGGGTCTTCCTCGGCACCCTCGCCGGCGACACCTCCCCCGTGCCCACCTTCACCCCCCTGCTCGGCGCCGAACTCACCCTCCGCCCGCACGCCACCGTCACCCTCGCCGTCGACCCCGCCTTCGAGCACGGCCTCCTGGTCGACTGCGGCGAGGTCCGCCTCGCCGACACCCCGCTGCACGCCGCCGACCTCGGCTACCTCGCCCCCGGCTCCACTGCCATCACCCTCACCAACACCGGCGACACCGATGCCCGGACGATCCTGCTCGGCGGCACGCCCTTCGAGGAGCAGATCGTCATGTGGTGGAACTTCATCGGCGGCAGCCACGAGGAGATCGTCCAGGCCCGCGCCGACTGGCAGGCCGCCACCGACCGCTACGGCGAGGTCCACGGCTACCCCGGCGACCGCCTCCCGGCCCCCGAGCTCCCCGGCACGCCCCTGAAGCCGCGCGGCCGCACCCGCTGACCTGCGCATTCGGTGATCGGAGAGGCGACTGCGGGGCCTGCCGCCCGCCCTGGGCGCAGGTGAGACGCGTCGGGCCGGGGACCACGGCGTCCCGGTTCGGGTACGTGCGGGCGGAGTCCTCGAGCAGGACCGAGGGGTTCGGCATGGTGTCTTCCGGAAGGGTGGACCGGGCCAGGCCGCGGCGGGGGGACACGCGGCCTGGCCCGGGGTAGGTGGGGGTCACACGTGGCTGGACGTGACCCCGAAGGGTCCCGCGATGCCGGGGAGGTAGCGGTTCACACGGTTCGACCGGCTCGCGATGGCTGATCAGCGCAGACGAGCGGCGGCGCGGAGGGCGCGGCGCCGACTGCCGTTGATCATGTCGGTGAAGCGGTCGACAGCCCACACCGTGCGCAGGCCGAGCGGACCCAGCATCAGGAAGGGAGGGAATTTCGGTTCCTTCGCCCAGATGCCGTCGAGATCCTCGTGCCGCGTTCCGTCCACGATCAGGTCGGCGATGAGCGACCCGACGTACGGTGCCTGGGCCAGTCCGTGTCCGTTGCACGCGATCGAGTAGTAGACGTTGTCCTCGATCTGTCCTGCGATCGGCAGGAAGGACGAGGTCATCGCGATCCAGCCTCCCCACGCGCGTTCCACGGCGACGTCCGCGAGGCCGGGGAAGCGTGTGGCGAACGCGCCGGCGAGCTCTTCGACCATGGCCCGGTCCGGGGCCTTTGCCGGGAGCGGGTACCGCTCACCCCGTTCGACGCGGCGGACACCGAACACGATGGTGTTGCGCGAGGTGAGGCGGTAGTGCTCCATGATCTGGTGCTGGGTGATCACCCCTGATCGACTGCTCCAGCCCAGCGCGGCGATGCGTTCCGGGGCGATCGGCTCCGTCTCCATCTCGATGAGCCACATGGGCACCGAGAGGCGCGCGGGGGTGATGGCCCACTCGCCCGAGTACGCGTTCGTCGCGAGCACGGCCTTGTTCGCCCGCACGCTGCCGCGGGGCGTCGAGATCACCACCTTGCCGCGGTCCCGCCTGACGTCGGTGACCTTGGTCCGTTCGAACACCTGCGCCGATGACGCGAGCACGGCGCGACGCACTCCGCGGCTCAGTTTGCCGGGATTCAGCTTCGCCGCGATCCTCCGGCGCGCCGGAGGACGGGGAACGGTCTTGGATCGCCCCGCCGACGGACTCGGCGAGCCGCAGGGCCGTCGCCATGCCGCCCATGCCGCCGCCGACGTGCCCATCGGGATGGCGACGACCGCGCACAGACGTCGGACGTAGCGATTGACCATGCGACTCGCCGCGCCTCCGGCGCCCGCACCCTCTTGTTGTTCAAATTCAAACCAGTAGCTATCGTCGAGGCGATTCAGTTCGAGTTTGAACTTCGCAAGGAGAAAGCCCATGCCGGTACGCCGCCTCAACCACGCGGTGCTCTACGTCCGCGACGTCGCGACCTCGGTCGCGTTCTACACCGAGGCACTGGGCTTCAAGGTCGACACCGAGTTCCCCGGGCGGGCCGCCTTCCTCAGCGCCCAGGAGACGCTCAACGACCACGACCTCGGCCTGTTCGCGATCGGCGCCGACGCACCCGGCCCGCAGCCGGGCCGGGTCGGCCTCTACCACCTGGCCTGGGAGGTCGGGACACTGGGCGAGCTGGCCGAGATCGGCCGGACACTCAGCGAGCGCGGGGCGCTGGTCGGCGCCACCGACCACCACCACTCCATGTCCTTCTACGCCAAGGACCCGGACGGCAACGAGTTCGAGGTGATGTGGCGGGTCCCGCGCGAGGACTGGTCGGCGGCCGGCGAAGCGCCGAAGACGGGCCCCCTGGACCTGGAGGCGGCCATCGCCCGCTGGGGCACCGACCTGGCCACCGGCGCTGCCGCCGGCTCCGCCACCTGAGGCCCGCCCCGGAACCGACGGGCTTGCCCGCCCGGGGTACCACGGAGGCACCAGGGTCTGCCCTCGGGGCCCTGGCGCCCCGGCCGCCGAGCGCGTAGGCAGGAAGGGTCGCTGGTCCTTCGCGGGAAGAGGCCCCATTTGCATGCCCCCTTGCACGCCCGAGAGAACGCCCGGGCCCAGGCCGCCGGACGCGCCGGTACACCGGCCCGCTCTCCCCGCGGCGGCGGCCGGAGCGCCCGGCCGGACCTGATGGGGGTGCAGGCCACCGCCGGGAACCGGGCCGTCCTCCAGATGCTCCGCCAGGCAGGGGCGGGCGGACCGGGCGGGCGGGCCGGCGGGGTGGGGCCCCGGCCGACGGTGCAGCGCTCCGCCGTCCACGACGTGCTGAGCACGCCCGGCCGTCCGCTGGACGCCGCCGTCCGCTCCGAGATGGAGGGCCGGATGGGCGCCGACTTCTCCGACGTCCGCCTCCACGACGGCAGTGCCGCCCGCGCCTCCGCCGCCGAGGTCGGCGCCCGCGCCTACACCTCCGGCAACCACGTCGTCATCGGGGAGGGCGGCGGCGACCGGCACACCCTGGCCCACGAGCTCACCCATGTCCTCCAGCAGCGCCGGGGCCCGGTCGCGGGCGCCGACAACGGCTCCGGGCTCAGGCTCTCCGACCCGTCCGACCGGTTCGAGCGCGAGGCCGAGGCGAACGCCGTCCGGGTGATGCGCAGGGCGGTGGCCGGCGCCGGGCCCGCCACGGCGGCGCCGGCCGAGGAGCACGCGGACGGGCACGGCGCGAGCCCGCACACCGGGGAGGCCGTGCTGCAGCGGGCGGCCGCCTTCACGCCGTTCGCCACGATGACGCCCAGCGGCGCGACGCTCGGCAACCTCCAGACCGATGTGCTGAACGGGGCCGGCCTGGTCTACCCCGGAGGCGGCACCCTCGGGAACTCGCTGTACCTGGAGCGACTGCTCAACAACGGCGGTGGCGGTTCGTCACCCGGCGAGCCCTCGGACTTCACCGTCATGAAGGCGGCCGACCGCAACCTGGTGCGCGCCAACGGCCAGCAGAACGCGGCCACCGCGATGCACGCGATCAACGGTGACTTCGTCGCGGGCGCCAACGACACCGCCTGGAACATCTTCCTGGGCTCCGCCAAGTCCAACACCAACGAGCACTTCCACAAGGTCGAGAACCCCATCCGCACCGCGATGCAGAGCGGTACCAACGGCCTGGCCGCGGACTACGAGCAGTGGATCGCGGCCAACCATCCGATCGACCTCGGCGGCGACATGATCGGCTTCGCCGCCACCGGGCAGCAGGTCCGGGGGGCCGCCACGAGCGCGGCCGCGCTGAAGCCGTACCAGGACGCGTACCCGACCGTCACCCACGTCCTGGACGAGAAGGCGCCGCTGAAGAACCCCAACGCCGGGTGGCCCAAGCTGATCCACTACCGGGTGACACCGCACTACACGTACAGCAACGATCCCGCACAGTGGCCGCAGTTCCTGAAGGACAACCTCGCGGCGGCCCAGGCCCTGGTGGACGAGGAGAAGGCCAAGCCGGCGGCCGAACAGGACCAGCAGGGGCTGGCCAACGAGCTCGCGGCCATGGACATCCTGAGGCAGCGGGCGCACCAGCTGTTCCCCGAGACGTACACCTGCGAGGCGGACTACTACCTCGCCTCCTACGACCCGAAGGCCCCCTGGCACCACGGCCGCGACCAGGAAACGTACGAAGCGGAGATCTGAGGTACCGATGCACGACGACACGCACGACGACAGGCACGACGAGAGGCACGGCGACACCGAGGGGCGGAAGCGCCCCGGGGTCTTCCTCGCCCACGCGCCCGCGGATGCCGACCGGGCCGCCGACCTGGACGCCCGGCTGCGCGCCGGGGGTGCCCGGACCGCCCTGGACGAGTCCCGCGACCTCTCCGACGGCCTGCCCGCCGAGCCGGTGCTGCAGGAGCTGGGGGCCTGCGACCTGTTCCTGCTCCTGTGGTCCCGGGACGCCGCCGACGACCCGCACGTCCGGGCGCAGCGCGAGTACGCGGCCTCGTTCGACAAGCCCTGCCTGGTCTGGCCGCTCGACGCGACGGCCCTGCCGCCGGGGCAGGGCCGGGTGGAACAACTGCCGCCCGGCGATGACGCCCGGGAGGCGGACGCCGCGGTCCACCGGATGCTGGGCACCCGGCCCGCCGACGCCCCGCCCGGCGGCCCCGGAGCGGACCCGTCGGGCGGTGCGGCGGTGGAGCCCGGCCGCTGGACGATCGAGAGCGACGCCCAGCACGGCGAGTCCCTGGACCTGAAGCTCACCCCCTCGGCCGGCCCGGCGGACGCGGCGGCACCGGACGGCTCCGTCGACGGCGGCGACCTGACGGGCACCCACCTCCGGGCCGGCCTGAAGGGCAAGGTCACCGGCCACTGGTCGTTCGCCCGCACCGAGGGCCGGCTCGACCTGGAGCTGACGTCCTCCTTCGGGCTGCGCCCGGTGCACGAGCCGCGGCACCTGCGGATCCTCGGCGGCGACGGCGACACCCTCACCGCCGAGGACCTGCACGGCATCGCCGACCCACGGCACTACCGCCTCACCCGCGGCCGCACCGGCTGACCCGCCGTCGGCCCATCCCGCCGTTCGGCTGACCGGTGGACTTTCCCGCCACACACCGTCAGCACGCCGACCGGTACCGAGAAGTACGTCGTCCGGGTTCCTACGATCCGCCCCATGAGCAGCCGGTCCGCACCTGCCTGCGACGGGTCTGCCGACCCCCAGAGACGACGACGGGACGCACACATGAGACGAACGATCCGCGGCCGCCTGCTGGCCTGGGCCGCCGCCGGAGCGACGTTGGCCGCCGTGGCGGGCACCACCGCCGCGCCCTCGGCCGCGGCGCACGACGACGACCTCGGGCCCGCCATCGAGGCGATCATGCACAAGCCCGGATACGAGCACGCGCAGTGGGGCGTGCTGGAGACCGACCCCGCGACCGGCCAGGTGTTCCACTCCCGGTTCGCGAACCAGTTCTTCGTCCCCGGCTCGACCGTCAAGCTCGTCACCATCTCGGGCGCCTGGCACACGCTCGGCCCCGACCACCACTTCACCACCCCGCTCCTCGCCACCGGCACGCGCACCGGCTCGACCCTCGACGGCAACCTCGCGCTCGTCGCCCAGGGCGACCTCACGATGGGCGGCCGGACCAGGCCCGACGGGACCGTCGACTACACCGCCATCGACCACACCAGCGCCAACGACCTGCCCGGCGCCACCCTCACCCCCGAGGACCCGCTCGCCGGGCTGGACATGATCGCCCACCAGGTCCGCGACGCGGGCATCACGCGGGTCAACGGTGACGTCGTCGTCGACGCGAGGCTGTTCACGCCGCCGGCGCTGGACCCGCAGCCCACCCCGCTGATCATCAACGACAACGTCATCGACCTCCTCACCACCCCCACCGCCCCCGGCCAGACCGCCCAGCTCACCTGGCGCCCCCAGGTCGCCCCCTACCGGGTCACCTCCACCGTGCAGACGGTGGCGGCCGGCGGCCCGACGAACATCCAGGTCTCCGCCTCCCCCGACGGCACGCAGATCACCCTCAGCGGCACCATCGCCGCCGACGCGCAGCCCGTCCTGCGCATCTCCAATGTCCAGGACCCGAACGCCTTCGGCCGCACCGCCCTGATCGAGGCGCTCGCCCGCGCCGGCGTCAGCGTCACCGCCGACCCGACCGGCCCGAACCCGGACGGCAAGCTGCCCGCCTCCTACGACGGCGACCCGCAGGTGGCCGCGTACGTCTCCCCGCCGTACAGCCAGTACGCCAAGCTGATCCTCAAGGTCAGCCACAACCTCGGCGCCAACCTGGCCCTGTGCAACATGGCCGTCACGCGCGGGAGCAAGGACTGCTTCGACGGCTTCGGCGTCGAACACGACTTCCTCGTCGACGTGGCGCACGTCGACCCGACCCAGTTCCAGCTCGCCGACGGACGCGGCGGTGTCTTCCAGGACCGCGCCACCCCCACCGGCCTCGACCAGCTCCTCGCCTACTGGCTGCACACCCCCGACGCGGACGCCTTCCGCCACTCCCTGCCGATCCTCGGCGTCGACGGCTCGCTCGCGATCTCCTGCGCGACCGACTGCCCGGCCAAGGGCAAGGTCTTCGCCAAGCCCGGCACCATCGTGGGTGCCGACGACCTCAACCAGCGGATCGCCTACAACGCCGAGAACCTGGCCGGCTACCTGGAGACGGACGACGGCTGTCTGCACCTGTTCTTCGTCGGCGTGAACGGCGCTTCGGCCACCGACATCAACGACGTCATCCGCATCTTCGACGACGTGAACCAGGTCGCCGCACTGCTCCAGGAGCAGGCCTCGGCCGGGCACCGCGCCCCGGAGGGCCGGAACGCCCCCTGATCCTGCCGCACTCCGGTCCTTCCGCACTCCGATCCTGCCGGACTCCGGCGCCCGGGGAGGCGCGTGGTCGACGCCGACCACGCGCCTCCCCGGCGTCTGCGACCTCCGGCCGATCGCCGCCGCGGGCCTGACGTCAGGCCGGTCCTTCCGCCCGCTGCGCCTGCTCGTACGCCGCCAGCACCGCGCGGTAGCGCCGCCGCACGTCCTCCCGGTCGGCCGGCTCGGTCACGGACTCCCGGCTGAGGCGCTCGATCATCCTGGCCTGGGCCAGGAGCACCTGCCGCTGCTGTTCGGTCCTCGTCTCGGCCATGATCTCCGCCAGCGCGTCGAGCTGGCGGATCAGCACGGCCGGCATCCCGGGAGCGGCCTGTCGGATCTTCTCGAACGCGCGCTGGACGAGCCGCTCGTAGCTGACGGGCACGGTCATCACCCGGATGTACCCGGCGTCGTCCCGGTGGACCGGGTTCGGGCTCCAGCGGGCGGCGATCCGGCACAGGCCCTCGCCGAGCCAGTCGATGCAGGTCAGGGCGGTGAAGGTGTCGTTCACCGCGGTGGACAGCGCGCGGATGGCGATCTCCACGAGCTGGTCGACCGCGAAGGCGATGTCCTGGGCGATCGTGCGCGTCGAGCCCGCGACGTGGGCGCGGGCGAAGCTGCGGGCCACCTCGGGCGCCGCCCTGGGGGGCCAGACGGTGGCCAGTTGGTGGCCCTGGACCAGGAAGTGCCCGGGCCGGTGGTCCAGCCGGATGACGGCGTCCAGCTCGGTCGCCATCCGCACCAGCGTGCGGTGCCGGACGAACTGGAGGTACCCGCTGGCCGGCGCCGGAACGGCCGCCCCCTCGGTGTCCAGCCGGCCGCTCAGCTCCGCGGCCGTCGGCCCCCGCGCGGCGCCCGCCGGCTCCGCCCCGCCCGCGCTCGCCTCGATCGCCTCGGACAGCTCGGCCGCGATGCTCGCGATCACCCGGGGCAGCTGGATCGAGGTGGCGATGTGGTGGATGAAGAAGATCAGCACGGCGAGGTCGGCGAGCACCAGGACCATGCACACGGTGATCGACAGGTGCGGCACGAAGTCGCCGTACGGGCCGGGCCCGATGACGACCAGCGCGAGGATCGCGTAGACGAACGTCCCGACGAAGGTGCCCAGCGTGAGCTGCGTGGTGCGGTCGCGGATGAAGGTGCGCAGCATGCGCGGCCCGAACTGGGTGGAGGCCAGTGTCAGCGTCACGATCATGATCGAGAACACCACGCCCACCACCGTGATGAGCGACGCGGCGATCGCCGCCAGGACCTGCCGCGCCGCGTCCGCCGCCCCGCTGACCACCCACGACGGCAGCTCCAGGTCTCCGTGGTACGCCGCCTGGTCCAGCGACACGGTGATCGCGAACAGCGCCCCGGCGAGCACCACCTCCAGGATCGGCACGAGCCACAGATTCGTCCGCAGCGCCTCCTGCCGCCACTGCGCCTCCAGGTGGACCCCACGGATCACAGCGCCCACCTCCCGTACACCGGCCCGGATTCACCCCGTACTCCCGCATACCAACCCTAAACAACCGAACCCGGATATCACGGTTGAAAGGCGGCACCGGCCTGCTCGCTCCGGCGCTCCGGGCGGCGGCCCGAGACCGTCACCAGCTCCGGTGCCGGTGCCGCCCCCTCGCCGGCTGGTGCGCGCTCCTCTGACGTCGATCAGCCGGTTCCGGCGTCGACCGGTGGCACCAGGTGCCGACGGGTGTCGGCCGGCGTCAACCGGTGTCCTGCGGCGCGGCGGTGGCCCGGGCGTAGGCGGCGGCGCGGATCTGCGAGGGGCCACAGGCCCAGACCATGATCCGACCGCCGGTCCGTGCCAGCGGGCGGTCCCAGCAGGCGCGGACCAACCAGGGCCGCCGTACGCCGAGTTCGGCCCTGGCCCAGGACGGCAGCAGGTCGATCGAGGCGTTCGTCAGCACCCGGACGGCGGCACGCTCGCGGCGGCTGCGGCCGAAGCCGCGCAGCAGCCGGAGCACGTCCAGGGCCGGCGGCGTGACCCGCAACTGGGGCCGGATCCCGGCCAGGTAGGCCGCCACCTCGGCGCGGGACCGGGGGACGTCGCGCGCGCCCAGCCGTTCGGCGACGCGCCTCGCCTCGGCGTAGTAGCGGTCGCACTCGGCGGCGGACAGCGGGGTGGCGGCGTAGGCCTGGTAGCCGGTCAGGAAGCTGTACACCTCGGCCGTGTGCACCCAGGTGAGCAGCTCCGGATCGTCGGCGCGGTAGGGGCGGCCGTCCGGTGCCGTGCCGCTGATCCGGGGGTGGATCCTGCGTACGCCCGCGATCGCCTGCTCGGCCGCCGCCGTCGACCCGAGCGTGGTGGTGGTGACGAACCGGGCCGTCCGGTTCAGCCGCCCGGTCGGGTCGACCCGGAAGTCCGAGTGCGCGTCGACGGCGGCCATCGCGAGGGGGTGCAGGGACTGCAGCAGCAGCGCCGCGAAGCCGCCCACCAGCATCCCGGCCGGGTGCCCGTGCACCCGCCACACCACGCTGTCCGGGCCGAAGAGACCCGGGTCGCCGGCCGGGCGGTCGTAGCGTTCCAGGTGCAGGTCCTGGCCGTGCACGGTCGCGTTGATCTCGGCCAGCAGCCTGGCGCGCAGCGCGGCGAGCGGCGTCCGCCGACCGGTCGGCCCGGTTCCCGTCCCCACCATGCCCACCCCTCCTCGCCCCGGCCATCACCGTACCGACGGGGCACACCGCCTTCGACGCCGGACCCCCGGTTCGACGCCGAACCCCGCCTCGGCGGCGGGCCGCCCTCGCCCGTCCGGGAGCGGCCGCCCTCGCCGGTGCAGGCCCTCTGCCCGAACTTGTCTGACCAAGTTCCACCAACATTCTTCCGCCGGACAGCCCGACCCGATACCTATGTCCCACCCCATGGCGCACCGCCATGGCTCCCACCCTCACCACGACACGAGGTATCCCATGGCACTGCGCTGGAGCACCCTCGGCGGGCTGCTCGCCACCCTCCCCCTCGTCGGCGCACTGACCGTCGCCACCCCCGGCACCGCCCAGGCGGCGGGCGGCAGCGGCAACCTGATCGTCAACGGCGACGCGGAGACCGGCGGTTACTGCACCAACGACTGGAGCGCGGCCAGTACCGTCCCCGGCTGGACGGTCCAGGCCGGCGGCATCGACTCCGTGTGCCACTCGGTGGGCTCCTTCGGCCTGCCGACCGACGGCCGGACGCCCGGCAAGGCCTTCTTCGGGCCGGGCAACTTCGGGGACGGCTCGATGGCGCAGACCGTCGACGTCTCCTCGGCGGCCACCGCGATCGACGGCGGCGCGGTGCACTACAACCTCTCCGGCTGGCTGGGCGGTTGGGCCGCCTACAGCGGCTACGTCGCCGTCAGCCTGCACTTCCGGGACGGCGGCGGCCGCCCGCTCGGCGCGACCGCCAAGCTGCCGACCGTCTCCGCGACCGACCGCGGCCTGAGCACCCAGTTCCTCTCCCGCAGCGCCACCGGGGCCGTCCCGGCCGGCACCCGGTCCGTCCAGGTCGAGGTCCAGTTCCTCTCCACCTCGAACGAGACCGGCTACCTGGACAACCTCTCGCTCACCCTCGACACCCCGGTCACCGCGCCCGCGCCGGTCACGCCGCCCGCCTCGGCCGTACCGGGCTACGACCACGTGTTCGTCGTCATGATGGAGAACACCGACTACTCCCAGATCATGAACGACCCGGCGGACACGCCGTTCATCCACAGCCTGATGTCCCAGGGCGCCACCCTCACCGACTCCCACGGCGTCTACCACCCGAGCGACGAGAACTACCTCGCCGTCGCCGGCGGCGACACCTACACCAAGGGCGCCACCTACTGGCCCAACATCAACTCACCCCAGCGCAACCTCGGTGACACCATCGAGGAGGCCGGCAAGAGCTGGAAGGCCTACGAGCAGGGCATGGGCACGCCCTGCAACACCAACAAGAACAACGACAGCTACTACGAGCCCGACGACGCGCCGTTCATCAACTACACGGACATCAGCGGCAATCCGGCCCGCTGCGCGGCGCACCTCTTCGACACCTCGCAACTCACCACCGACCTGCAGTCGGCCGCCACCACCCCGAACTTCTCCTGGATCGCGGCCGACGACTACTACGACGGCGAGGCCTCCGGAAACGGCAACGCCACCAGCCTGAAGGCCCAGGACGGCTGGCTGAAGCAGACCCTCGCCCCCGTGCTCGCCTCCCCGGCCTGGACCCAGCAGCGCTCGCTGCTCCTGCTGACCTGGGACGAGAGCGAGAGCGAGGGCTACAACCACCTCGCCACCGTCGTCGTCGGCTCGCAGGGCACCGTCCCGGCCGCCACCAGCAGCCCGCTGCACTACGACCACTACGGCATCGGCCGCACCGTCGAGGCCGCCCTCGGGCTGCCGGGGCTGACCGGCAACGACACCTACGCGACGCCCCTCAACGCCGCCTTCGCGCCGTCCACCGCGACCCGGCCGACCCTGACCGGCGACCTCGCCGCCGTGACCAACGGAGGCAACGCCACCCTCCGCTACGCCCTGCCGAACACCTCGCAGGTCAGCGCGAAGAACTGGGTCGGCGTCTACCCGGCGGGCGTCACCCCCGGCTCGCGGTCCGCGCTGACCTGGGCCTACACGCCGAACCAGAGCGGCGCCGTCACCCTGTCCACCGGCAAGCTCAACGGCGCGGGCACGTACGACGCGTACTACCTCGCCAACGACGGCTACTCGGTGCTGGCCGGCCCGTTCCCCCTGACCGTCGGCTGACGCCCCCGGCGGCCGACGCCCCGGGCCGCCCCCGGCCCTCACTGGGCCTGCACGACGAACGGCGACGGCTCGGCGCGGTGATCGCGCCGAGCCGTCGCCGTCGGTGCGGGCGACGCGGTTTCAGCCGAGGGGCTTGTCGACGACGGCCTTGGCGTGGCTGAACGTCTCGATCGAGTACTCGCCGTGGTAGCGGCCCATGCCGCTCTCGCCGACGCCGCCGAACGGCAGGTCGGGCATCGCCAGGTGCGAGACCGGCAGGCCGAAGCTGAGCGCGCCCGAGGAGGTCTCCTCGGTCAGCCGCCGCTTGGTGTCCGCGGACTCGGTGAAGGCGTACAGGGCGAGCGGCTTGTCGCGCTCGTTGATGAACGCGATCGCCGCGTCGAGGTCGGCGACGGCCAGGACGGGCAGGATCGGGCCGAAGATCTCGGCGGTCATCACCGGGGCGGTCGCGGGGACGTCGGTGAGGACGGTCGGGGCGAGGTAGCGGGTGTCGCGGTCGTGCTCGCCACCGATGACGGTCCGCCCGTCGCCGAGCAGCGCGCTGAGGCGGTCGAAGTGGCGCTCGTTGACGATCCGCCCGTAGTCCGCGCTCTCGGCCGGGTTCTCGCCGAACAACTCCCGTACCGCGTCCGCCAGTTCCCGCTCCAGGGTGGCGGCCGTGTCGCCGACGGCGAGGACGTAGTCGGGGGCGACGCAGGTCTGGCCGGCGTTGAGGAACTTGCCGCGGGCGATCCGCCGGGCAGTGACGGCGAGGTCGGCGCCGGGATCGACCACGACCGGGCTCTTGCCGCCGAGCTCCAGGGTGACCGGGGTGAGGTGCTTGGCGGCGGCAGCCATGACGATCCGCCCGACCGCGCCGTTGCCGGTGTAGAAGATGTGGTCGAAGCGCTGCTCCAGCAGGGCGGTGGTCTCCGGGACGGCGCCCTCGACGACCGCGACGGTCTCCTCGCCGAGGTAGCGCGGCAGCAGCTCGGCGATGGCCGCGGAGGTCGCGGGGGCGAGCTCGCTGGGCTTGACGAGGACGGTGTTCCCGGCGGCCAGGGCGCCGACCACCGGGGCCAGGGCCAGCTGGAGCGGGTAGTTCCAGGGCGCGATGATCAGCACCACGCCCAGCGGGTCGCGGACGACCCGGGCGTCGGCCGGGCGGAAGACCTCCGGTACGGCGGCCGGCCTCGGGCGCAGCCACTCCGCCAGGTGCGTCACGGTGTGGTCGAGTTCGTTGAGCGTGAAGCCGATCTCGGTGCGGTACGCCTCGGTGGCGTTCTTGCCGAGGTCGGCGTGGAGGGCCTGCTGGAAGACCTCGGCCTGCTCGGTGAGCAGGGCGCGCAGGGCGGCCAGCTTGTCCAGGCGCCAGGCGAGCGGCCTGGTCCGGCCGGAGTCGAACTCGGCCCGCAGTCGGGCGACCACTGAAGGAATGCTGTCGTGCATGGGGGGCTCGCGGTCCTTGAGGGGTGGTGCGCAACGTGCACACATGGAAGTTTCATCACGTGAAGCAATGGACAAGAGCGACACTAAGGATGAAAGGTTGAGTTTGTCAAGCATTTGCCCCGGCGCCGCACGGTGAATCCGGCGGATCCGGCGACTCCGGACTCACCCGCTCCGGGCTCACCCGCTCCGGCCTCACCGCTCGGGGAAGCTGAAGGTGTAGCCGTTGGCCTTGAGCCAGGGCAGGAGCTGCTCCAGGGCCTCCACGGTCTGCGCACGGTTGCCGCCGCCGTCGTGGAGGAGGACGGTGGGGCCGCGGCGCAGCTGCTCCCTGGCGGTCTCGACGATCCTGTCGGCGCCGGGACGTTCGAAGTCACGGGTGTCGACGTTCCAACCGAGCGGGCGCAGGCCGTTGGCCGCCGCTATCTGCCGGCTCTCGGGGGTGAACGCGCCACCGGGCGCCCGGTAGTAGTCCACCGCGGCACCGCCGGTGGCCTCCCGGATCATCCGCAGGCCGTCGACTATCTCCTTCTCCTGATAGCCGACGTCCTTGTGGTCGCCGCCCGGCAGGTCCTGCGACCGGTCCGGGCGCTCGGCGACGCCGCCCACGACCTCGCCCAGGGCAAGCTCGACACCCGCCTCACCGTCACCGGACACGACGAACTCGCCCAGCTCTCCAAGACCTTCAACCACACCGCGCGCACCCTCCAGGGCACCATCGAGGAACTGCGCGCCGTCGAGTCCCAGGGCCGGCAGTTCGCCGCCGACGTCTCCCACGAACTGCGCACCCCGCTCGCCGCCATGCTCGCCGTCACCGACATCCTCGACGAGGACGCCGAACACCTCCCCGCCGACACCGCCACCGCACTCCGGATGATCAGCAACGAGACCAACCGCCTCACCCGGCTCGTCAACGACCTCATCGAGATCTCCCGCCTCGACGCCGGCGCCGCCCCGCTGCGCGCCGAGGACGTCGACGCGGCGACCGCCGTCCGCGACACCCTCGACCTGCGCGGCTGGAGCAACCGGGTCGAACTCGCCCTGCCCGCCGCCCTGCCCGTACGCCTCGACCCGCGCCGCTTCGACGTCATCGTCGCCAACCTCGTCGGCAACGCGCTGCGCCACGGCCGCCCGCCCGTCCGGCTGACCCTGCGGGCGGCCGACGACGACCTCGTGCTGACCGTCACCGACCGGGGGCCGGGCATCCCGCCCGGCGAACTGCCGCACCTGTTCGACCGGTTCTACAAGGCGGACAGGGCCCGTCGGCGCTCCGAAGGCAGCGGGCTCGGCCTCGCCATCGCCCAGGAGAACGCCCGGCTGCACGGTGGGCTCATCGAGGCCGCCAACTCCCCGGGCGGCGGAGCGGTGTTCACCCTCGTCCTGCCGCGCGGCATCACCACGATCGTCGCGGAGGACCGGACATGACCGCTCGCCCTCGCCTCCTGCCCCTGGCCGCTGCCGCCGCGCTGCTGCCGGTGCTGTCGCTGCTCGGCGGCTGCTCGATCGCCACCACCGACCCCGTGAAGAGCGGCCGGCCGGCCACCGGGATCCAGCCGGGGACCAGGCTCTACTTCCTCGACCAGCACGGCATCCGCCTGACCATCCGGCCCGGCGCCCAGCGCGAGAGCCTCCAGCAGACCCTCGACACCCTGGTCATCGGCCCCGACCGGGCCGAGCAGCACGCCGGCCTCTACAGCGACCTGCCCCCCCAACGCCCGTGTCCAGGCGACGGCCGCCCCGGGCACCGTCACCCTGCGGCTGTCCTGGCCCGCCGCACAGCTGTCCGCGCCCGCCATCCAGCAACTCGTCTGCACCGCCGAGGACGCCCCCGCGGAGGCCGGACCGCCGCCGAAGATCGCCATCGTCAGCAGCGACGCACCCTCCGCCTTCCAGCAGCAGTGCGACCTGCACCGCACCGGCTGACCGGCACCCGCGCCCGCACCGACGGGCCCGGCGCGCCGCCCGTTGCCCGGCGCCCGAGGTGAGGCCGGGCCCCTCCCCCGCGGCAGGGGCCCGGCCGGCTCGGGCGGTCCGGGCCGGTCAGGCCAGCGCCCGGCGGGCCTCGGCGATCCGGCCCGGATCCCAGCCGCGGCGCGGGACGGAGTCCAACAGCAGCCGGGTGTAGGCGTGTTGCGGATCGGTGAGCACCCGGACGGTCGGCCCGGTCTCGACGACCCGTCCGGCCCGCAGGACGGCGACCTCGTCGGTCAGGTGCCGCACCACCGCGAGGTCGTGGCTGACGAACAGGAAGGCGATCCCGGACTCGCGGCGGATCCCGGCGAGCAGGTCCAGGATCTGCGCCTGGATCGACACGTCGAGCGCGGCCACCGCCTCGTCCAGGATCAGCACCCGCGGTTCGGCGGCCAACGCCCGTGCGATGGCGACGCGTTGGCGCTGTCCGCCGGAGAGCCGACGGGGCAGGGCGGCGGCCTCGCGCTCGCCGAGGCCGACCTGGTCGAGGAGTTCGGCGACCCGGCGGCGGCGGGCGGCCGGATCGAGCGCGCAGTGCAGCCGCAGCACCTCCTCGACGCAGGCGCCGACCGGGATCCGCGGGTCGAGGGACACGTACGGGTCCTGGAAGACCAGTTGGACGCCGCGGGCCCGGGCCAGTCGCTCGGCGCGGCCCCGGGGCCGCGCCGAGCGGTCCGCGCCGTCCAGGTGAACGGTGCCCCCGTCGGGTCGCTCCAGCCCGACGAGCATGCGGGCGGTGGTGGTCTTGCCGCAGCCGGACTCCCCGACGATGCCGAGCGAGCCGCCGGGCGGCAGGGTGAAGGAGACTCCGTCCACCACCGGGCGGGCGCCGAAGTTCTTGCGAAGCCCCCTGACCACCAGGCCGGTTGAGTCGGTCACGGCAGGATCCCCTCGTCGGCGCGCAGGCAGGCGGCGAGGCCGTCGCCGCACGGGCGGAGCGCGGGCCGTTCGGCCGAGCAGCGCGGTTCGGCGAAGGCGCAGCGCGCGGCGAACGCGCAGCCGGGTGGTGCCTCGGCGAGCGAGAGCGGGCGGCCGGGGACCGGTTCGGGGGGTGGGGCGTCGGGGTCGATCCGGGGGGTGCAGGCGAGCAGCCCGGCGGTGTAGGGGTGGCGGGGGTGCGCGAACAGGTCGTCGGTCGCCCGGGTCTCGACGATCCGGCCGGCGTACATGACGTGGATCCGGTCGCAGACGGCGGCGGCGAGTTCCAGGTCGTGGGTGACGAACAGCAGTCCGGTGCCGCGCTCGGCCTGTAGGCGGGTGAGGATGGCGATCACCTCGGCCTGGGTGGTGACGTCCAGGGCGGTGGTGGGTTCGTCGGCGATCAGCAGTTCGGGTTCGCCGGCGAGGGCGGCGGCGATGACGACCCGTTGGAGCATGCCGCCGGAGAACTCGTGCGGGTGGCGGCGCAGGGCGCCGTGCGGGTCCTCGATGCCGACGGCGTCGAGGAGTTGCTCGGCCCGGGCGGTGGCCTGGTCGGCGGGGGTGCCCGCGGCGCGCAGGCCCTCGGTGAGGAAGTCGCCGATCCGGCGCAGCGGGTTGACGGCGGCGCGCGGGTCCTGGAACACCATGGCGACCTGGCGGGCCCGGAGTTCGCGCAGGCCGGGGCGGTCCAGGGTGAGCACGTCGCGGCCGCGGACCCGGACCTGTCCCTCGGCGCGGGCGCCTTCGGGCAGCAGGCCGAGGATGCTGCGGCAGGCGACGGACTTGCCGGAGCCGGACTCGCCGACCAGGCCGACGGTTTCCCCCGCGGCGACGTGCAGCGAGACGCCGTCCAGGATCGGCCGGGCGGCCCGGCCGGCGGGCAGCAGGACGCTCAGGCCGTCGATCTCCAGCAGCGGGCGGTCCTGCCGAGACGTCACGTCAGCGTTCCTCATGTCGGCGCTCCTCATGTCGGCGCTCCTCATGTCAGCGCTCCCGTCGGGCGAGCCGGTCGGCGATGCCCTCGCCGACGATGCCGAAGGCGACCACGGCCAGCACGATGCACACCGACGGTGCGAGTGCGGGCAGCATGGCGCCCTGCTGGAGCGCGGCCTCGCCGTCGTTGATCATCGCGCCCCAGTCGGCGGCGGGCGGCTGTACGCCGAAGCCGAGGAAGGAGAGTGCGGCGAGGTCCATCAGGGCGTAGCCGAAGTTGATCGCCGACTGCGCGAGCACGGTCGGCGCGATGTTGGGCAGCAGGTGCCGGGTGCAGATCGTCCACCCGGACCAGCCCTGCACCCGGTAGGACTCCAGGTACGGCCGGGCCTTCTCCTGCCGGGCGAGCCCGCGCACCAGGCGGCCCACGTACGGGGTGTAGGCGACGGACATGGCGATCACGGGCGCGGTCAGGCCCGTTCCGCCGACGGCCACGAACATGATCGCGAGCAGCAGCCCGGGGACCGAGAAGACCAGGTCCAGCGCCCGGGACAGCAGGGCGTCGACCCAGCCGCCGCGCCAGCCGGCCACCGTGCCGAGCAGCAGGCCGAGCGCCGTGGAGAGGCCGACGACCAGCAGCGGGCCGAGCAGTCCGGTGCGCGCGCCGTACAGCAGGCGGGAGAGTACGTCCCGCCCCGACTGGTCGGTGCCGAGCAGGTGGTCGGCGCTGCTGCCGAGCAGCGAGGACTGCAGGTCCAGCGCCTCCGGGTCGTACGGGGCGATCAGCGGCGCCAGGGCGGTGACCAGGACGAGCGCGCCGAGCAGGAGTACGGCGGCGGTGAACAGTGGCCCGTTGCCGAGGAGTTGCAGGCGGCGCGGCAACGGGCGGCGCAGCGGTCGGACGGGCGCGGTGGCGGTCATGCGGCACCTCCTCGGGCCAGGGACACGCGCGGGTCGATCAGCGGGGCGAGCAGGTCGACCACCAGGTTGACCAGGACGAAGCCGAGGACGGTCAGCAGGGTGACGGCCTGGACGACCGGGAAGTCCTTGGCCGTCACGGACTGCACCAGCAGCTGGCCGACGCCGGTCACGTTGAAGGCGGTCTCCACGATCGACGTGCTGACCAGCAGCCCTGCCAGCGTCGTCCCGCCGACGGTGACGATCGGCCCGAGGGCGCCTCGCAGCACGTGCCGACGGATCACCGTGGGCTCGGGGACGCCGCGCGAGCGGGCCACCTCCACGTGCTCGCGGCCGAGTTCGTCCAGCATCGCCGAGCGGGTCACCCGGGCGAGCAGTCCGGCGAGGGTGACGGCGAGGGCGACGGCGGGCAGGGTCAGGTGGTAGAGCCGGTCACCGAACCCGGTGCCGGTGGAGCCCGGGCCGGGGAACCAGCCGAGCTGCACGGCGAACAGCGAGACCAGGCCGATCGCGGTGACGAACGGCGGGGTGGCGGTGGCCACGCCGGTGCCGATCAGTACCACCCGGTCGGCGACGCCGGGCCGCAGCGCCGCCAGCACGCCGGTCAGCACGCCGCCGACGCAGACCAGCACCGCCGCGTACCCGACCAGCAGCGCGGTGCCGGGCAGCCGGGAGCCGATCAGCGAGCCGACGTCCTGGCGGAACTGGACCGAGCGGCCGAAGTCGCCGTGCAGCACGTTGCCGAGCCACTTCAGGTACTGCACGAGGAAGGGCTCGTCCAGGTGGTACTGGGCGGCGATGGCGGCCCTGGCCTCCGGTGTCGCCGGATGGCCCTTGAGCAGGAAGGACACCGGGTCCCCGGGGGCGAGGTGCACGGCACTGAAGACCAGGAAGGAGGTCACCAGCAGCACCGCCGCCAGCCCGAGGAGCCGGCCGAGCAGGTATCCGGTCATCAGCGCGCGGAGCCGATCGTCGCGGCCCACGGGTAGTAGAGCTGGGCGATGCCGGCCGGGGCACCGGTGATCCGGCTGCCGAGGAAGACGGAGAACGGCGCCTCGTACAGCGGGATGGAGGGCAGTTCGCGGACGGCGATCTGCTGCAGCTTGGCGGTGAGGTCGGCGCGGGCGCCGGGGTCGGTCGCGGCGACGGCCTGGTCGTAGAGGGCGTCGAACTCGGGGTCCGACCAGTTGGCGTAGTTGCCGAAGTCACCGGTGTGCAGGGACTGGTAGAACTCCAGCGGATCCGGGGTGTTGTCGTAGCCGTTGGTGACGACCAGGTCGAGGCCGGCCCGGGCGGCGGGGTCGGTGAACAGCGCCGAGTATGCGTCCGGCGAGACCGGCCGCAGTTCGACGTCCAGGCCGATCTGCCGGCCGGCGGCCTGTACGGCGTTGCCGACGACGCTGATCTCGGGGGCGAGCGAACTGGTCGCCATCACCACCTTCTTGCCGCTCGCGCCGGCGTCCCGGACGAGCTTGCGGGCGCCGTCCACGTCGTGGACCGGGGCGGGCAGGGCGGCGAAGTAGCCGGCCGTACGCTCCGGCGCGATCCCCCAAGCCCCTTGTGCGGCCGGGGCCTTGGCGGGAACGCCGATGCCTCCGGCGGCGGACTTGATGATGCCGTCGCGGTCCAGCGCCATGGACAGTGCCTGACGGACCTTCAGATCACCGAGCGTGCCGTGGAGGTCGAGCACGGCGAGGTCGGCGGCAGCGGTGTTGGGGCCGAAGTAGACCTTGCCTCGGGAGGAGCCCTGGATCTGCACCAGCGAGCTGGACGGCACCATGTAGCCGCCGTCCACGGCGCCGGAGAGCCAGCCGCTCGCGCGGGCGGAGGCGTCCGCGATGAACACGAACTTCACGCTGTCGGCCTTCGGGGCAAGGGAGTTGTCCCAGTAGGCCGGGTTCCTCTTCAGGGTGATGCTCTCGCCCTGGGCCCAGGTGTCGATCGCGTACGGGCCGGTGCAGTCCACCCCGCCCTTCGGGCTGCCGTAGTCCTTGCCGGCCCTGGCGAGGTAGGCGGCGCTCTCGATGGTGCCGGGCGAGGCGGCGAGCAGTTCGTTGAGCAGCACGTCGGGCTTGGTGAGCGTGATGGTGACTTCCAGCGGCCCGGACTTGGTGATCGAGGCGACGTTCTTGAAGGCGCTGGCCCAGGAGGAGCCGGTGGCCGGGTCCATCTGCCGGGTCAGCGAGGCGACCACGTCGTCGGCGGTCATCGTCGCGCCGTCGTGGAACTTCACGCCCTCGCGCAGGGTGTACACCCAGGTCAGCGGATCCGGGTTGGCGGACTTCAGGGCGAGGCCGGGCTCGATCTTCATGTCCGGTGTGACGCGGAAGAGTTGTTCGCAGACATTGGCCAGCACGGTGTTCGGCGGGTAGTCGTAGGCGAGCGCGTAGTCGAGCGACTGCGGCTCGGCGTAGAGCGACCAACTGAACGACGGGAGCGAGCCCTTGGCCGGCGGGGTGAGGGCGGCGACCTGGTAGCCGGATGTGCCGTCGGCGTTCGCGGCGTGCTTGGCGGTGGCGCCGGAACAGGCGGTCGCGGTCATCGCGACCAGGAGCGAACCGGCGGCGAGCAAGGTGGTGGATCTGGAGCGGCGCGGGAGAAGGCGCACGGCAAGCCCACCCCTTTCTGAGTCGTGGGGGGCTGGGAGTTGCAGTGGAGTATTGATGCGGGAACGTTCCCGCACAAGCCTTTGCGGGAACGATTTTCCAAAGGTCGTGACTCTGCCGCGACTCCTGCGTCGACTACTGACGAACGCCCGTCCGGACTGGCAGCATCGGCACATGACGCACACCCCGCGCGGCGGCGACCCGACCTCCGCACCCCGGATCCGCCTGGTCGATGTCGCCCGCGAGGCCGGCCTCTCCAAGACCACCGTCTCCGCCGCGCTCAATGGCACCGGCCGGATGTCCGACACCGTCCGCGAACGCGCCCGCGAGGCCGCCCGCCGCCTCGGCTACCGGCCCAACGCCGCCGCCCGACTGCTGCGCGCCGGCCACGCCCGGCTGATCGGCTACGCCGTCGGCGAGTACGCGCGCGACCCCGGGTCGTACATGAGCTCCCCCTACTTCGCCCAACTCACCAGCGCCACCGCCCACGCGGCGCTCCGGCACGGCTACGCCCTGGTCCTGCTGCCCGCCCGCTCCGCACCGGAGGAGTGGGCCGACCTGCCGCTCGACGCCGCCATCGTCGCCGACCCCCTCGACGACGACCCGCTCGTCGAGGACTTCATCGCCGCCCGCATCCCGCTGTGCACCGACCGCTCCGTCGAGGGCCGCCCCGGCACCCACTGGGTCGACGTGGACGCCGACGGCGCGATCCGCGAAGTCCTCGACCACCTGCGGGAACAGGGCGCGCGCCGGATCGCCGTCGTCCTGCCCGGCACCGTCACCCGCTTCCACACGGCCGTCGCGGACACCTACCGGCGCTGGTGCGGCGAGCACGGCGCCGAGCCCCGGCTCGTGCGGACCGACGGGCCCGGGGACGGGCCTGTGGTCGCCGCCCTCGAACGGCTGCTGAACGGCCCCGGGCGATCGACCGGCGCCGGGCCCGACGCCCTCTTCGTCCTCGCCGAGGCCACGCCGCCGCTCGTCCTCGACGCCGTCCGGCGGACCGGACTGACCGTCCCCGGCGACCTGCTGCTGGTCTGCGCGAGCGAGGAGGCCTCTGCCGCCCACACCCACCCGCCGGTCACCACGCTCAGCCTCAAACCCGCGCTCATCGCAGAGAAGGGCATCGAGCTGCTGATGGCCGCCCTGGAGAGCGGCAGCCGGGAACCCACCGGCGCGCTCGTCCCCACCCGGCTGGACATCCGCGCCTCCTCGCTGCTGCGCGACGGCGGTTGAGCCGGCGCCCCGCGCCCGCCCCGACACGGTCCGGCCCCGGGGAGACACAGGCTCCGCCGGGGCCGGACACGGACAGCCGGCCGGTCGCCGGCCCGACTGTCAGGGGTACTGCCGTCAGGGGCAGTGCTTCCAGGCGAGGTGGTAGACGGTGTTGATGTCGCCGTCCGTCGAGTCCATGGTCATGAAGCTGGTGGTGTGGTTCGGGTCCGAGCTCCCGGCCGCGACCCGCAGCTCGGTGTTGATGTTGAAGTTGCGCTCCTCGCCGCAGGGCGCGAAGACCAGGGCCGCGATGTCGACGGTGTCGGTCGCCTGCCAGCTGTCGTCCCTCGGGCCGGCGAAGCGGTGGTTCTGGTAGGCGGTCTCGGACTGGCCCTGGAAGTAGTAACTCGCCCGCTGGGTACCGGTCGAGCCCTTCTCCAGGTGGGCGAAGCCGCGGTAGTCGGCGGAGGCGATCGCGTAGGTGAAGCCCTGGGGTACGTGCACGCGGAGGTTGAGCTGGCAGTTCTTCCGGAAGTCGGTCGGCTTGGAGCCCACCCCCACCTGGGCGAGGTAGTCGCTGTAGGTGACGGTGAAGGCGGTGTTGTCCGGGGAGACGGCCACGGCGGCCGTTCCCGCCGGACAGCCGGAGCCGTTGACGGTGGCGACGTCGATGACGATCCGGTCCGGCGGGGTCGGGAGCGAGTCGACGCCGAAGGCCGACGGGCCGGACAGCGATGCGGCGACGGCGGTCGCGACGGCCAGCGCGCGGAGCAGCATGGGCTTCCCCTTCGATCGTGCACGGAGTCGGGGCCGGCGCGGTGTGGTGCGGGCCGAGCGGAGCCCCTGATTTGACATGGATATGTCAGCACATTCGAGGGCCGACGCCTAGGGTCGCGACACGGGCGTGCCCGACCATCCGGCACCGGCCGCCCCGCAGGGCGAACTCCGCCTCAGGAGCCCGAGTTGACGGACCAACGGCGCACGGTGGCGAGGTCCTCGGCGATCGCCGCGGCGGCCTCCCGCAGAGGCGGCAGGAAGGTGGCGAGCGTCTCGGCCGGGGTGCCCCGGCCCGCGTGCAGCGCGAGGTTGACGGCGGCGACGACCCGGCCGCGCCCGTCGTGGACGGGGGCGGCGAGGGAGCGCAGCCCTTCCTCCAGCTCCTGGTCGACCAGGGCGTAGCCGTCGCGGGCGGCGGACCGGATGGCCGCGGTGAGTGCGCCGGGATCCGTCACGGTGCTCTCGGTGAACCGACTGAGCGTCACATGAGCGAGCTGGCACGCCAGTTCCTCCTCGCTCAGCGCGCCGAGCAGGACCCGCCCCATCGAGGTCGGGTACGCCGGGAGCCGGGTGCCGACGGCGAGGTCGAGGCGCATGATGCGGGTGGTGGGGACGCGGGCGACGTAGCGGATGTCCGGGCCGTCCAGGACGGCCATCGAGGCCGATTCATGGACACTGCGCACCAGGTCGATCAGGTGCGGCTCGGCGATCTCGGCCGGAGCGAGGCCCGACAGTCTCGCGTAGCCGAGGTCGAGTACGCGCGGCAGGAGGCGGAACCCCTCGCCGTCGGCCGCCACGTAGCCGAGGTGCTGGAGGGTGATCAGGGACCGGCGGGCGGTGGCGCGCGGCAGGCCGGTCGCGCGGGCCACGGCCGCGAGCGGCTGGCCGCCGGGCGCGGTGCCGAGGGCGAGCAGCACGTCGAGCCCGCGGGCGAGTGACTGCAGGAAGCCGGAGCCGAGCTCCTCCTTGAGCCGACGGCCCGGCGGGAGCGGCGCGAGCACGGCCGCCACCGGCACCGGTCGGGCCAGTCGCTGCTCCATCTCCCGCGCCGAACCCAGGAGTTGGGGCAGGACGTACGCGGCGAGCGAGTCGGCGTCGTGCCGGCTGGTGTGGCTGACGACGCTGACCGCGCAGACGGCCGCACCGGCCGGGTCGAGGACCGGGACGGCGACGGCGACCAGCCCGGGTTCGATCAGCTGGTCGTCGACCGACCGGCCCCGCGCACCGGCGGACCGCGCCCGCTCCCGGAACTCGGCCTCGTCGACGTCCCGCGCGGGCACCACCGCGAAGCCCTCGCCGGCCGGAGCGGCCCCGTCGGCCGGACCGCCGCCGCGGGCCGGGTCGCCCTGACGGCGCCGCAGCCACGCGTCCCACTGCGCGTCGTCCCACCCGGCGGCGAACAGCGCACCCGGGGCGCAGCGTTCGGCCGGCAGCAGGTCGCCGATGCGGAAGGAGACGGCCATGGTGCGGCGCCGGGTGGCCTGGACGACGAAGCGGGCGCCGTCCTGGTCGGGGACGGCGATCGAGACGGACTCGTCGAGGCGGTCGGCGAGTTCGACGGCGAGCGGGCCGAGGAGTTCCGGAAGGCGGCTGCCGGCCAGGTAGGCGTTGCCGAACTCGGCCGCCCGGGGCGCCAGGACGAGGTCGCGCCCGTCGGACCGCAGGTACCCGAGCCGGACCAGCGTGGTGGCGATCCGGTCGACGGTGGAACGGGCGAGGCCGGTGGCGCGGGCCAGATCGCTGGGGCGCTGACGCGGGGCCGGGTCGGCGGCCATGGCGCGCAGCAGGGCGAGGCCGCGCTCCAGCGGGCCGACGGCCTCCTCGGGCACGGCAGCGGGCACCGCAGCGGGCGCGGCGGTGGGCGCGGCAGCGGAGGCGGTGGGCACAAAAGCAGGCTCGGAGGCGACTTCGGGCTGCAACGGATTCTCCTCACACGCCCATTGACAGGCATCGGACCCGGGCGCACACTCTGCGCACTCACGATTCCGAACGATAGTTCACCAGGCGAACAGGGGCAAGGAATGGACAAACTGGTGGCCTCACCCGAGGAGGCCGTCGCCGACATCGGGGACGGCGCCTCGCTCGCCGTCGGGGGCTTCGGCCTCAGCGGCGTCCCGGACGTCCTGATCCGGGCGCTGTACGCACGCGGCTGCGGCGGGCTGAGCGTGGTGTCCAACAACTGCGGCGTGGACGGCGGCGGCCTCGGCGTGCTGCTCGCGGCCGGGCGGATCGGCCGGGTCACCGGCTCGTACGTCGGCGACAACAAGGAGTTCGCCCGCCGCTACCTCAGCGGCGAGCTGGAGCTGGAGCTCACCCCGCAGGGCACCCTCGCCGAGCGGCTGCGCGCGGGCGGCAGCGGCATCCCCGCGTTCTTCACCCCGGCGGGCGTCGGCACCCTGGTCGCCGAGGGCGGCCTGCCGTGGCGCTACGCCCCGGACGGCGGCGTCGCCGTCGCCTCCCCGCCCAAGGAGGTGCGCGAGTACGACGGCCGCGCGTACGTGCTGGAGCGCGGCATCACCACCGACTTCGCCCTGGTCCGCGCGGCCCGGGGCGACCGGCACGGCAACCTCGTCTTCGCCAGGGCGGCCCGCAACTTCAACCCGCTCGCCGCGATGGCCGGCCGGGTGACCGTCGCCGAGGTCGAGGAGTTGGTCGAGCCCGGCGAGCTGGGGCCCGACGAGATCCACCTGCCCGGCGTCTTCGTGCAGCGCGTCGTCGCGCTGACCCCGGAGCAGGCCGCCGCCAAGGGCATCGAGCGAAGGACGGTGCGCAGCGCATGAGTTGGAACAGGAACGAGATGGCGGCCCGTGCCGCGCGCGAGCTGGCCGACGGCTGGTACGTCAACCTCGGCATCGGCCTGCCCACCCTGGTGCCGGGCTTCCTGCCGCCGCACGTGGACGTCGTCCTGCACTCGGAGAACGGGCTGCTCGGCGTGGGCCCGTACCCGACCGAGGACGAGGTGCACCCGGACCTGATCAACGCGGGCAAGGAGACGGTGACGGTGCTCCCGGGCGCGTCCTTCTTCGACTCCTCGCTCTCCTTCGGCATGATCCGCGGCGGTCACATCGACGCGGCGGTCCTCGGCGCCATGCAGGTGTCGGCGGCGGGGGACCTGGCCAACTGGATGATCCCCGGGAAGACGGTCAAGGGCATGGGCGGGGCGATGGACCTGGTCCACGGCGCCCGGCGGGTGATCGTGCTGATGGAGCACACCGCCAAGGACGGCTCGCCGAAGATCGTCCCCGAGTGCACCCTGCCGTTGACCGGCCGGGGGTGCGTGGACCGGATCATCACCGACCTCGGTGTCCTGGACGTGACACCCGAGGGGCTCGTCCTGGTGGAGACCGCGCCCGGCGTGAGCGCCGAGGACCTACGGGGACGGACCGCCGCGCCGGTGCGGATCGAGGTGCCGCGATGACCCGCCCGGCTCACGAAGGGAATCCGGTATGACCCCCACCCCCACCCAGCACGAGATCTCCGCGAAGATCGCCGCCCGCGCCGAGGCCGCCCGCAGCGCCGCCCACCACCCCGACCGCGACTACCCGCCCTACCGCAGCAGCGCCCTGCGCCACCCCCGGCAGCCGCTCGTCCCGGTCCACGACCCGGAGGCGGTCGAGCTGTCCGGCCCGGCCTTCGGCCGCACCGACGTCACCGACCTCGACCACGACCTGACCCGGCAGCACACCGGCGAACCGCTCGGCGAGCGGATCACCGTCACCGGCCGGGTCCTCGAGCGCACCGGACGGCCCGTCACCGGCCAGCTGGTGGAGATCTGGCAGGCCAACGCGGCCGGCCGCTACGCCCACCAGCGCGACCAGCACCCGGCGCCGCTGGACCCCAACTTCACCGGCGTCGGGCGCTGCCTGACCGACGACCGGGGCCGCTACCGGTTCACCACCGTGAAGCCGGGCGCCTACCCGTGGGGCAACCACACCAACGCCTGGCGCCCCGCGCACATCCACTTCTCCCTGTTCGGCACCGCGTTCACCCAGCGCCTGGTCACCCAGCTCTACTTCCCGGGCGATCCGCTGCTGCCGTACGACCCGATCCTGCAGTCCGTCACCGACTCCGACGGCCGCGCCCGCCTGGTCGCCGCGTACGACCACGAGCTGTCCGTCCCCGAGTGGTCGCTCGGCTACCGCTGGGACATCGTCCTGGACGGGCCGGGCGCCACCCGGTTCGAGGAAGGCCGCTGATGCCCTCGCCCCAGCACCCGACACCGCAGCACCCGACGCCACAGCACCCGACGCCACAGATCCCCCCGCAGCAGAGCCACGCGCCGCAGATCCCCCTGCAGCCGGGCCACGCGCTCCACCCGACCCCCTCCCAGACCGTCGGCCCGTTCTACGGCTACGCGCTGCCCTTCCCCGGCGGCCCCGAGCCCGCGCCCGCCGGACACCCCGAGGCGCTGACCCTCCACGGCACGGTGTACGACGGCGCGGGCGAGCCGATCCCCGACGCACTGCTGGAGCTCTGGCAGCCCGCCCCGGACGGCAGCCGCACCGGCGCCCCCGGCTCGCTGCGCCGCGACCCGACCAGCGGCGGCTTCGCCGGGCGCGACGGGGTGACCTTCACCGGTTTCGCCCGGGTCGCCACCGACGCCGACGGGCGGTGGGCCGTCCGCACCCTGCCGCCCGGCGGGGTGCCGTACCTGTCGCTGTGCGTCTTCGCGCGCGGCCTGCTGCACCACCTGTACACCCGGATCTACCTGCCCGGGCCCGCATCCGCTGCCGACCCACTGCTGGCCGCGCTCGCCCCCGAGCGCCGCCCCACCCTGCTCGCCCGCGAGACGGCCCCGCGCGCCTACCGCTTCGACGTCCGGCTGCAGGGGCCCGAGGAGACGGTCTTCCTTGACTTCCACTGAGACTTCCACTGGGACTTCCACTGCCCCCTCCGCCGACACCCCCTCGGCCGACACCCCCTCGGCTCCCGACGGCGCCGACCTCGGCCTGCTCTCCCCCGTCCGGGCCGGTACGGCGGTCGAGGCGGCCACCGGCGACCGGGCCTTCCTGCGCGCGCTGCTGGACGCCGAGGCCGCCCTGACCCGTGCCCAGGCCGGCCTCGGCCAGGCCCCGGCGGCGGCCGCCGAGGCCGTGACGGCCGCCGCCGCCCACGTTGAGCGCTTCGACCCGCACAGCCTCGCACTCCGCGCCCGGGCCGGCGGCAACCCGGTGATCCCGCTGGTCGCCGACCTCACCGCGGCCGTACCCGCCGAGGCGGCCCCGTACGTCCACCGGGGTGCGACCAGCCAGGACGTCCTGGACACCGCCACCATGCTGGTCGCCGCCCGCTGCCTCCCGGTGATCACCGCCGACCTGCACCGGACCGCCGATGCTCTCGGCCGGCTCGCCGCCGAACACCGGCTGACCCCGATGGCCGGCCGCACGCTCACCCAGCACGCCGTCCCGACCACCTTTGGGCTCAAGGCGGCGGGCTGGCGCAGCCTCGTGCTGGACGCCGCCGACCGGCTCGCCGCCGTCCGGCTGCCCGCCCAACTCGGCGGCGCGGCCGGCACCCTGGCGGCCTTCGACGCCCCGGACGGGATCGCCCTGATCGCCACCTACGCCCGCGAACTCGGCCTGACCGAACCGCAGTTGCCCTGGCACACGCTGCGCACCCCGATCGCCGACCTGGCCGCCGCGCTGGCCTTCACCACCGGCGCGCTCGGCAAACTCGCCGCCGACGTCCTGGTGCTGAGCCGCACCGAGATCGGCGAACTCGCCGAGGGCCGGGGCGGCGGATCCTCCGCGATGCCGCACAAGGCCAACCCGGTGGCGGCCACCCTGATCGCCTCGGCCGCCCGGCAGGCCCCGGCCCTGGCCGCCGTCCTGCTCGGTGCACTCGTCGCGGAGGACGAACGCCCGGCCGGCGCCTGGCACGCCGAGTGGCAGCCGCTGCGCGAACTGCTCCGGCTGACCGGGGGCGCGGCCGACCGGGCCGCCGAACTCTGCGGCGGCCTCCGGGTGTTCGCCGACCGGATGGGCGACAACCTCCGCCTCACCCGGGGCCTGGTGGTCAGCGAACGCCTGACCGGCGAACTCGGCGCGGTCATCGGCCGCGGCCCGGCCCGGCACCTGGTGGAGCGCGCCGCCCGCCGGGCCGCCGAGGAGGAGTCGAACCTCGCCGAGGTCCTGGCGAAGGAAGCCGCCCTGGACGGCCTGATCACCGCCGACCGGCTGCGCGAGCTGACCGACCCCGCCCACTACCTCGGGGCCGCCGGCCCGCTCGTCGACCGCGCACTGCTGCGCCGTCCCGCTCCCCCCGCCCAGGAGAACCCCTCGTGACCGCACCCCTGCACCACCGGATCGACGGCCCCCCGGACGCCCCGGTGCTGTTCCTCGGCCCCTCGCTCGGCACCTCGCTGGCCGTCTGGGAGGCCCAACTGCCCGTGCTGTCCCGCCACCACCGGGTGATCCGCTTCGACCTGCCCGGCCACGGCGGCACCCCCGCCGGGATCCTGCCCGACCTGCGCGCCACCACCGTCGCGGACCTGGCCGACCTCGTCCTCGCCCTCGCCGACCACCTCGGCGTACGGCGCTTCGGCTACGCGGGTCTCTCGCTCGGCGGCGCGATCGGTGCCCACCTGGCCGTCCACCGCCCCGAGCGGGTCACCGCGCTCGCCCTGGTCTGCTCCTCGGCCCGCTTCGGCCCGGCCGACGGCTGGCGCGAACGCGCCGAACTCGTCCGCGCCAAGGGCACCGAGGCACTCGCCGCGACCGCACCCGGCCGGTGGTTCACCCCCGCCTTCGCCGGCTCACCGGCCGCCGCCGCGCAGGTCGCGGACCTCTGCCGCGCGGCCCGCAGCGGCTACGCCGCCTGCTGCGAGGCACTCGCCGCGTACGACCTGCGCGCCGAACTCGCCCGGATCACCGCGCCGACCCTGGTGATCGGCGGCCGCCGCGACCCGGCCACGCCACCGGCCCACGCCCGCGAACTCGCCGACGGCATCCCCGACGCCGGCCTGCTGGAACTCGCCGACGCCTCCCACCTCGCGCCCGTCGAACAGCCGCAGGCCGTCCTCACCGCCCTGCTCGGCCACTTCAGCACCCCCGGCGACGACCAGTCCCGGCACCGCGCGGGCACCGCCGTACGCCGCCAGGTCCTTGGGGACGCCCATGTGGACCGCGCCGCCGCCCGGACCACCGACTTCACCGCCGGGTTCCAGGACTTCATCACCCGCTACGCCTGGGGCGAGATCTGGACCCGCCCCGGCCTCGACCGCCGCACCCGCAGCTGCGTCACGCTCACCGCCCTCACCGCCCGCGGCCATCTGGAGGAGCTGGCACTGCACGTCCGCGCCGCCGTCCGCAACGGCCTCACCCCCGAGGAGATCGGCGAGGTGCTGCTGCAGACCGCCGTCTACTGCGGGGTGCCGGCCGCCAACGCGGCCTTCGCCACCGCCCAGCGCGTCCTCGCGGACCTCACGGACCTCACGGACCTCGGGCATCTCGCCGACTCCGCCGACCACTGACGCCCCTGACCGACACCACCGGAAGGCACACCCGCATGCGCACCAGCGTCGGCATCATCGGCGCCGGCCCGGCCGGCCTCCTGCTCTCCCACCTGCTGCACACCCAGGGCATCGACAACGTCGTCCTGGAACTGCGCGACCGCGCCTACGTCGAGCGCCGTCAGCGCGCCGGCATCCTCGAACAGGCCACCGTCGACGTCCTGCGCTCCTCCGGCGCCGGCGAGCGGATGGACCGCCAGGGCCTGCCGCACCACGGCATCGAGCTGCGCTTCGACCGTCGCTCCCACCGGATCGACTTCCCCTCGCTCGCGGACGGCCGGTCCGTGATGGTCTACGCCCAGACGGAGGTGGTCAAGGACCTCATCGCGCTGCGCGAGGCGGCCGGCGGCACCGTGCTGTTCGAGGCCGAGGCCCTCTCCGTCGACGGCGTCGACACCGCCGCGCCCGGCATCCGCTACCGGCACGACGGCGCCGAACACACCCTGGGCTGCGAGCTGGTGGTCGCCTGCGACGGCTTCCACGGCATCGGCCGCCGCGCGATGCCCGAGGGCCTGCTGACGGTCAGCGAGCGGACGTACCCGTTCTCCTGGCTCGGCATCCTGGCCGACGTCCCGCCCTCCTGCGAGGAGTTGATCTACGCGCACCACGAGCGCGGCTTCGCCCTGCACAGCATGCGCTCCCCGCAGGTCAGCCGGCTCTACCTGCAGGTCGACCCGGACGACACGGTGGAGAACTGGCCGGACGCGCGGATCTGGGACGAGCTGGACACCCGATTCGCGGTCGACGGCGACTGGCGGCTCGCCCGCGGCCCGATCACCGAGAAGTCCGTCACCCCGATGCGCAGCTTCGTCGCCGAACCCCTGCGCCACGGCCGGCTGTTCCTGACCGGCGACGCCGCCCACATCGTCCCGCCCACCGGCGCCAAGGGCCTCAACCTGGCCGTCGCGGACGTCACCCTGCTCGCCCGGGCGATCGGCCGCTGGTCCCTGGACCGGGACGAGTCGCTGCTCGACGCCTACTCGGAGACGGCGCTGCGCCGGGTCTGGCGCGCCGAGCACTTCTCGTACACCATGACCACCCTGCTCCACCCGGCCCCCGGCGAGAGCGAGTTCGACCGCCGGCTCCGGCTCTCCCACCTGCGCTACCTGGCCTCCTCCCCGGCCGGCTCCGCCTCGCTGGCGGAGAACTACGTCGGGCTGCCGCTGGTCTGACGCGAGTACCCCGAAGGGGGCGGCTGCTGTCGACAGCAGCCGCCCCCTTCGGGGTTCTCCGGAACGAGGCTCAGGCGTAGAAGCGGTAGACCGCCTGGGCGACGCACGCGGGCTTGGCGGAACCGTCGATCTCCACGGTGAGGTCGACCACGACCTCCACGCCGCCGCCCTTGACGTCCTCCACCGAGACGACGGCGCCGTGCGCGCGGATCTTCGCGCCGACCGGCACCGGCGCGGGGAAACGGACCTTGTTGAGGCCGTAGTTGACGGCCATCGAGACGCCCTCGACCACCAGCAGCTCGCTCCAGAGCGGGATGAGCAGCGAGAGGGTGAGGTAGCCGTGCGCGATGGTGCCGCCGAACGGGCCGGTCCTGGCCCGTTCGACGTCGGTGTGGATCCACTGGTGGTCGTCGGTGGCGTCGGCGAACAGGTCGACGCGCGGCTGCGCGATCTCGCGCCAGGCGGTGTGGCCGAGGTCGGCGCCGGCCTGGGCCCTGATCTCCTCGATGCCGTGGACGGTGGTGGACATACGGGCGCTCCTCGTCGGTCGTGCGGACGGTGCAAGGGGTCGGTCAGTCGGAGAACTGCGCCCGGATCGGGCCCTTGAGCAGCTTTCCGGTGGCGTTGCGCGGCAGTTCGGGCGCGAGGACGACGGACTTCGGGATCTTGTAGCGGGCCAGCCGCCCGTCCAGGTGGGCGAGCAGGTCGGCGGGTTCGACGGCGGCGTCCTCGCGCAGGACCACCACGGCCCGTCCGACCTCGCCCCAGACCGGGTGGGCGACCCCGATGACGGCGCACTCGGCGACGGCCGGGTGTTCCAGCAGGGCGTCCTCCACCTCGGCCGGGTAGATGTTCTCCCCGCCCGAGATGATCATGTCCTTGACCCGGTCGACCAGGCGGACGTAGCCCTCGGCGTCGGCCACCGCGACATCACCGGAGCGGAACCAGCCGCCCTCGTGGAAGGCCTCCGCCGTGGCGTCGGGCAGGTTCCAGTACCCGGGGGTCACGTTGGGCCCGGCGACCAGCACCTCGCCCTCCGTGCCCGGCTCGGTCTCCTCGCCGAGCGGGTCCACCACGCGGACCTCGGTGAAGAAGTGCGGCACCCCGGCCGTACCGGCGTGGGCCTGCGCGTCGGCGCGGTGCAGGATCAGCGCGCCGGGCGAGGCCTCCGTCATGCCGTAGCCCTGGACGAAGGCAAGCCCGCGGTCGAGGTAGGCGCGCGCGGTGCGGGCCGGCACGGGTGCGCCGCCGCACAGCAGGTTCCGCAGGCTGGACAGGTCGGCCCGCGCCCAGCCGGGGGCGGCGGCCACCGCGTCGTACATGGTCGGTACGCCGAACATGCAGGTGACGCGGTGGCGTTCGACCAGTTCCAGGGTGCGGGTGGCGTCGAAGGTCGACTCCAGGACGACCGTGCCGCCCTTGAGCAGCACCGGCAGGCAGCTCATGTTGAGCGCACCGTGTGGAACAGCGGCGCGCTGACCAGGGCCACCTCGTCGCTCGCGAGGTCGGTGTCGACCAGCACGTTGAGGCTGTTCCAGAGGATGTTGCCGTGGGTGAGGACGGCTCCCTTGGCCCGGCCGGTGGTGCCCGAGGTGTACATGATCAGGCAGGGGTCGTCCGGGCCGACCTCCTCGTCGATCGGCTCCCGGGGCGCGGCTGCGAGCAGCTGCTCGTACGCCTCACCCTCCGCCTGCCAGATCTCGGCCCCGTCGGCCAACAGGCGTACGACCCCGCCGTCCTGACGTATCGTCAGGAGAATTACGCTGCCCGAGTCGGCCAGCTGGTACCGGAGTTCGGGCGCCGCGAGACGGGTGTTGAGCGGCACGAAGACGGCGCCCAGCAGGCCGGCGGCGAACAGGGTCTCCAGGTATGCCGGGTGGTTCGGGCCGAGGAAGGCCACCCGGTCGCCGCGCCGGACGCCCGCCTGGCGCAGCGCGTGCGCCAGGCGGGTGCACCGCTCGTGCAGCCGGGCGTAGTCGACGGCCGCCCCCTCGTGGACCAGCGCGGTGCGCCGGGGCGAGCGGCGGGCGCGGCGACCGGGCCAGGAGCCGATGCCCTGGTTCCACGCGGGTGCGCGCATGGGCTCCCTCACTTCCCGTCGGGGCCGACCGACAGGCCGAGCAGCCGCGCCGCGTTCTCCTTGAGGATCTTCGGGCGGACCTCGTCCTTGATCGGCAGCTCGGCGAAGTCGGCGAGCCAGCGGTCCGGGGAGATCAGCGGGTAGTCGGAGCCGAACAGCACCTTGTCCTTGAGCAGGCTGTTGGCGTACCGGACGAGCTGCGGCGGGAAGTACTTCGGCGACCAGCCGGACAGGTCGATGTACACCTGCGGCTTGTGGGTGGCCACCGCCAACGCCTCGTCCTGCCAGGGGAAGGACGGGTGGGCGAGGATGATCGGCATCCCGGGGAAGTCGGCGGCGACGTCGTCCACGTCCATCGGGTTGGAGTACTTCAGCCGGATGCCGCCGCCCCCGGGCGCGCCCGCGCCGATCCCGGTCTGACCGGTGTGGAAGACGGCGATCGCGCCGGCCTCCTCGATCGCCTCGTACAGCGGGTAGGCGAGCCGGTCGTTGGGGTGGAAGGCCTGGATGTTCGGGTGGAACTTGAAGCCCCTCACCCCGAACTCCCGGACCAGGCGGCGGATCTGGCGCACCACGGCCTTCCCCTTGTACGGGTCGACCCCGGCGAAGGGGATGATCACGTCGGGGTGCTCCAGCGCGGCCTCGGCGATCTCCTCGTTCGGAACCGGCGGGGTGCCGGTGGCGGACTCGGCGTCGACGGTGAAGACGACGCAGGCCATCCTCCGCTCGCGGTAGTGGGCGGCGATCTCCGGCAGGGTGGGGTGGCGGTGCTCGGCCTTGAAGTAGGCCCCCGCGGCGCCGTCCAGTTCGGCCGACAGGGAGGCCGCGCCCTTCGCGGAGACCTCGGCGTGGGTGTGGACGTCGATCGCCACGAGGTCGTCGAGGTTCATCGCGGCGCCGTTCGGCTCGGCTCCCGTCACGGCTGCGGTGCCCGTCACAGCTGCGGGGCCGGGATGCCGTAGGTCTGCTGCACCCGGCCGACCGAGACCGGCCAGGCGGCGGCGATCGCCTCCGCGCTCCAGCCGCCGTCGGCGTAGGCCACCGCGACCTCCTCCGGGTGCGACCACAGGGCCAGCTTGTCGCCGCCGACGCCGACGCACTGGCCGGTGATCCCGGCGGAGGCCTCGGAGGCGAGGAAGGCGACCAGACCGGCGACGTCCTCGGGGGTGCCGAAGCCCTCGCCCTTGCGCAGGCTGTCCGGGAAGGGCGTGCCGTGCTGCTCCAGCGCCTCGATGTGCGGGGCGAAGACGGGGATGGTCTTGGTCATGGCGGTCGCGGCGACCGGGATGACGGCGTTGGCGGTGATGCCGGCCCGGGCCAGTTCCATCGCCCAGGTGCGCACCATGGCGGCGATCCCGGCCTTGGCGGCGGCGTAGTTGGTCTGGCCGAAGTTGCCGCGCTGCCCGGCCGGGGAGCCGGCGACGATGATCCGGCCGCCCTCGCCCTGCTCGCGCATCCGCTCGACGGCGGCGCGCACGCAGGTGAAGGTGCCGCGCAGGTGCACCCGGACGACGGTGTCGAAGTCCTCGTCGGTCATCTTCCAGAGCACCTTGTCCCGCAGCACGCCGGCGTTGGTGACCATCGCGTCCAGTCGCCCGAAGTGCTCGACCGCGCACGCGACCAGTGCCTCGGCGGCTTCGGCGGTGCCGACCGGCACGGCCAGCGAGGCGGCCCGGCCGCCGGCGTCGGCGATCAGCTCGACAGCGTCAGCGGCGGCCTGCGGGTCGACGTCGTTGACGACCACGGCCGCTCCGGCGGCGGCCAGCGCCCTGGCGTAGGCGAGGCCGAGCCCGCGTCCGCTGCCGGTGACGACGGCCACCTTGCCGGAGAGGTCGATGCGGTCCCTGCGATCCATGGGGAAGTCCTTTCGCCCGGCCGGGGCGGAGGCGCGTGTTCGCGACCAGGCATCGCCACCGGCGGCTGCTGAAGAAAGTAGGCATAATTCTGTCGACGGTCAACAGACTGCCGAACATTGCCGCTGACTACGCTGTTGCCCCGACCCGCCCGACCCTGCCCTGACCCTGCCCGACACCCACCCGATGCCCGCCCCATCCCCGTCCGGACTCCAGGAGGAAGACCGTGCCCGCCGACCAGGACACCGCTGCGCCGCGACCGCAGTCCCTGATGCTGAGCTTCTTCGGCATCCACGTGCTCGGCCGGGACATCGCCCTGTCCTCCGGGAGCGTGATCGACGCCTTCGCCCGGGTCCACATCAGCGAGGAGGCCGTCCGCTCGACCCTCACCCGCATGGTGGGCCGGGGCCTGCTGGAGCGTCACCGCCGGGGGCGAAAAATGTACTTCGCCCTGACCGGGCGCGCCAAGGCCGTGCTCACCGACGGCCAGGACCGGATCTGGCGCACCGGCGCCGTCAACCGGGCCTGGGACGGCAGCTGGACGGTCGTCGGCTTCTCGCTCCCCGACGCCTGGCGCCGCGAGCGCCACGACCTGCGCTCCCGGCTGGTCTGGGGCGGGTTCGCACCGCTGCAGAGCGGGCTCTGGACGGCGCCCGGCGAGGTCGACGTGGCCGCCCTGGTCGACGGGCTCGGACTGGAGGGCCACCTGCGGGTCTTCCACGGCCGGGCCGCCGCCCCCACCGACGCCGCCGACCTGCTCGCCGCCTTCGACGTCCCGGCCATCGCGGCCCGCTACCGCGCTTTCCTCGACCGCTGGCACGACCCCGAGGCCGGCGACCCCGCCGAGACCCACCTGCCCGAGGTCCAGCTGCCCGAGGACCGCCTGGCCCGCCAGCTGCTGCTGCACACCGACTGGCTGGACGTGGTCCGGGGCGATCCGCACCTGCCGGCCGAGCACCTGCCCGCCGACTGGCCCGCCGAGGCGGCCGAGCAGCTGTTCCACACCCTCGCGCACCGCTACCAGCCGGACGCCGAGGCGATCGCCGCCGAGATCCTGGACCGGATCGAGATCACGGCCGCCTGAGGCTCACGCCCGCTCCAGCCTTATGTCAACAGCCTTATGTCAACGCCATTGACGTTATGCGCGACGCGGCGGTCTGATGGCGGCATCCGGAGGCCCGACCCTCCATGCACCGAAGGAGCCGCCCGCCATGGCCGACCCCGTCCGCGCCCTCCAGGACGCCCAGCCCGTACCGTTCTGGCTCGACGACCCCGACCGGCCGTCGGCTGCGTCCGCCCTGGTCGGGGACGTACGGTGCGACCTGCTCGTGGTCGGCGGCGGCTACAGCGGCCTGTGGACCGCGCTCATCGCCAAGGAGCGCGACCCCTCGCTCGACGTCGTCCTCATCGAGGCGCAGGAGACCGGCTGGGCCGCCTCCGGCCGCAACGGCGGCTTCTGCGAGGCCAGCCTCACCCACGGCCTCGCCAACGGGCACCAGCGCTGGCCCGACGAACTCCACACGCTCGAACGGCTCGGCGCCGCGAACCTCCAGGCCATGGAGGACACCGTCAAGCGCTACGGCATCGACTGCCACTGGGAGCGCACCGGCTCCCTCACCGTCGCCACCGAGCCCTACCAGGTCGACGGCCTGCGGGAGTTCGCCGACCTCGCCGCCCGCTACGGCAGCCGGCTCGACGTCCTCGACCGCGAGGCCGTCCGCGCCGAGATCGACTCCCCCACCTTCCTCGGCGGCCTCCGCGACCGCGACGGCGTCGCCATGCTCAACCCCGCCCGCCTCGCCTGGGGGCTCCGGCGGGCCTGCCTCGACCAGGGCGTGCGCATCCACGAGCACACCCGGGCGACCGGCCTCACCGGCTCCCCGCGCGGAATCACCGTCCGCACCCCGTACGGCCGCGTCGGCGCCCGCCGTGTCGCGCTCGCCACCAACGCCTTTCCCTCCCTGCTGCGCCGCCACCGCCCGTACACCGTGCCGGTCTACGACTACGCGCTGATGACCGAGCCGCTGACCGAACAGCAGCTCGGCTCGGTCGGCTGGCAGGGCCGCCAGGGCTTCTCCGACAGCGCCAACCACTTCCACTACGTCCGGCTCTCCGCCGACAACCGCATCCTGTTCGGCGGCTACGACGTCGTCCACCAGTACCGCAGCCGGGTGCGCGCCGAACGCGACCAGCGCCCGGAGACCTTCGCCACCCTCGCCCGGCACTTCTTCCGGACCTTCCCGCAGCTGGAAGGCGTCCGGTTCAGCCACGCCTGGGGCGGCGCGATCGACACCTGCACCCGGTTCAGCGCCTTCTTCGACCTCTCCCACGACGGCCGGGTCGCCTACGCCGCCGGCTACACCGGCCTGGGCGTCGGCGCCACCCGCTTCGGCGCCGAGGTGATGCTCGACCTCCTGGACGGCGCCCGCACCGAACGCACCGCGCTGCAGCTGGTCCGCCGCAAGCCGCTGCCCTTCCCACCCGAGCCCGCCCGCTCGATCGGCATCGGCATCACCCAGCGGGCCCTCACCCGCGCCGACGCCAACGCCGGCCACCGCAACCTCTGGCTGCGCACCCTCGACCGCGTCGGCCTCGGCTTCGACTCCTGAACGCCCCTCCCGACATCGTCCACCAGCCGCGCCGGCCCGTCCCTCAGGTCCGCGGCAGGAACTGCTCGGCCCAGATGATCTTTCCCTCCGGGGTGTACCGGACGCCCCAGCGTTCGGTGAGCCGGGCGACGAGGAACAGGCCGCGGCCGCCCTCGTCCTCCTCGACCGCGTAGCGCAGGTGCGGGGCGGTGCTGCTGGTGTCGGAGACCTCGCAGATCAGCGTGCGGTCGCACAGCAGCCGCACCCTGATCGGTCCGGTCCCGTAGCGGATGGCATTGGTCACCAGTTCGCTGAGCACCAGTTCGGTGACGAACACGGCCTCGTCCAGGCCCCACGCGACGAGCCGTCGGGTGGCCTCGGCCCGGGCCTCGGCCACCGCCTCCGGAGCCGAGGCCACCTCCCACTCGGTGGTCCGGTCGGGGTCCAGCACGCGGGTGCGGGCGACGAGGAGGGCGATGTCGTCGGTCTGGCGGACGGGCAGCAGGGCCTCGAGCACGGCCTCGCAGACCTCCTCGGGCGACCGGCCCGGGCGGGCCAGGGCGGCCGTGAGGACCTCCAGGCCGACACCGATGTCGCGGGTGCGGTCCTCGACCAGGCCGTCCGTGTAGAGGATCAGGCTGCTGCCCTGCGGCAGACTCACCTCCGCGGCTTCGAAGGGCATCCCTCCCACCCCGAGCGGCGGACCGGCGGGAAGGTCGAGGAGCTCCACCGTGCCGTCCGGTCGGACGACGGCGGGCGGGGGATGTCCCGCCCGGGCCAGCGCGCAGCCGGCGGTGCTGGGGTCGTAGATCGCGTAGAGGCAGGTGGCGCCGGTGATCGCGAGCTCACCCCCGGCTGCCGCCGCCTCCTGGTCGATGTGGGCGACCAGTTCGTCCAGGTGTCCGAGCAGCTCGTCCGGCGGCAGGTCGAGGGTGGAGAAGGTCTGGACGGCGGTGCGCAGGCGGCCCATGGTCGCGGCGGCGTGCATGCCGTGGCCGACCACGTCGCCGACGACGAGCGCGACGCGGGCACCCGGCAGCGGGATGACGTCGAACCAGTCGCCGCCGACCCCCGCCTGGGCGGGCAGGTAGCGGTGGGCGACGTCGAGGGCGCTCTGCTCGGGCAACGCGCGCGGCAGCAGGCTGTGCTGCAGGGTGACGGCCATCGTGTGCTCGCGCGTGAAGCGGCGGGCGTTGTCGACGGACACGGCGGCCCGGGCGGCCAGCTCCTCGGCCAGGGACAGGTCCTCCTCCTCGAACGGGCCCCTGCCCCGGCCACGCCAGAAGCAGGCGATGCCCGTGAGCACACCCCGCGCCGTCAGCGGAACGGCGATCAGCGACGCCAGACCGAACTCCAGCACCGCCTGCGTGCGCTCGGCATCCTGCCGGCGCCACCCGGCATCGGTCGCCAGCTCGGGGACCAGCGCGGATCGCCCGCTGACGAAGCCCGCCGCCTGCGGGGTACTGCCCGCCCACCGGACCAGCGTCCCCTGGGGGTACAGCGGCGAATCGTCCCGGAGGCCCGTGACCGCCACCCGCCGCAGCTCCACCGTCGAGCCGACCGCCAGGGTCCGCGGTTCCTCGCCGCGCAGGACCTCCTCGGCGAGGTCGACGGTGACGTAGTCGCAGAATTCCCGAGCCGCCAGCCCGGCGAGCTCCTCCGCGGTGCGCCGGACGTCCAGGGTGGTACCGATGGCCATGCTCGCGTCGTACAGCAACCTGAGCCGGGCGCGGGCGACCTCGGCCTTCCCGGCGAGGGCGCGCAGTTCGGTGGAGTCACGCAGGGTGGTCACGCTGCCGGGCGGGCCGGGCGGGCCGCCGCCGGCGGCGATGGGGCGGTTGTTGACGGCCAGCAGCCGGTCGCCCACGAGGAGCACCTCGTCGGTGACCGCACTGTCGGAGAGCAGCAGTCCGGTCGTCCGCGGGTCGAGACCGAGGTCCGTGACGGCACGTCCCTCGGCATCGGGGGGCAGGTCCAGCAGTCGGCCGGCCTCGTCGTTGGCGAGCAGGACCCGGCCGTCGCCGCTGACGATGGCCACGCCCTCGCGCACCGCGTGCAGGACCGCGTCGTGGTGCTCGTACATCCGGGTCATCTCCTCCGGCCCCAGACCGTGGGTCTGGCGCAGGAGCCGCCGGCCCACCAGCGCCGTTCCGGCCGTGGCCAGGCCGAGCGCGACGGCGCCGGCACCCAGGACGACCGGGAGCTGGCGGTCGAACGCACTGCTCACGTTGGCGACCTTCATCCCGGAGGAGACGATGCCGACGACCGCACCGTGATCGTCCTCCACCGGGACCACCACCTGGTACTCCAGGCCGAGCGGGCCGTGCACCTGCTCGACGGTGACCCGGCCCTGCAGCGACGGCCCGATCGTGCCGACGAACTTCTTGCCGATCTGCTCCGGCTCGGGGTGGGTGTAGCGGATGCCGTTCCGGTCGGTCACCACGATGAAGTCGACGTGGGCCTCCTTGCGGGCCGCTTCGGTCAGCGGCTGGAGCACCGCGCTGGGATCGGGGCCCTGCATCGTCGCCACCAGGCCGGGGCCGTGGGCGAAGGCCTGGGCAGCGGCGAGCGAGCGGTCACGCGCCGCGTCGAACCGGTCGCTGCGGGACTGGATCAGCAGCGCGACGACGGCCGCCACCACGAGCAACAGCACGATCAGCACCTGCAGGACGAACATCTGCCCGGCGACACTCCGGATGCTCATCATCGACCGCAGGCGCTGCGGCGACGGCCCCCACGGCAGCGGGCGTGAGTCTCGCCGCCCACGACGGCTTTCGGATCGGCGCGGGGGCGGCCGGAGAGGGCGGCCCGTGGTTCTGGCCATACGCCCATAGTCCCGCGCGGAACGCTGGACCAGGACACCACGGCACCCCCGATCGCGGCCCGGCCGGCACCGTACGTCCCGTCGCGTCCGCCGACACGACCGAGCCGGGGCGCCCGATGACACCGCTGCTACGTCGGCATCACCGGCCCCGTAGCCACCCCGCCGTTGGACGGACGCGCCCGAAACCGGTCGCCCGCTGGACGGTTGTCAGGTCTGGAGCGGAAGCTCGGCGGGCATATCACCGACATCTGGCGACGGGCCCGGCTGAAACTCCCCCACGAGTTCAACCGGGCCCCAGCCGGCCACCGGGCCTGGGCGCGACTCCCCCCACGGAGCAGCGGCTGGGCCCGCATGCTGTTCAACCAGCGACACGCAGCGTACATGCCATCTCTACCCAGCGCTACCTCGGACGGCCGATCACCTCAGCACGGCCGGAACCATGCGCCTTCGATGCCCCCGATGCCACCCACGGCCCGACGGCTGACGATCGGCGAGGGGGTGCCGGCGCCTCCCGCTCGCCGGTGCGTCGGAAGGCGCAGTCCGGCGGGCCCGCTCGTAGCGCCTGCGTGACGATCGGCAGGACGGCACCCCCGTGCGCCGGCCACCCCGGAGAAGGGCGCGCCATGACCATCGACCGACGACGCTTCCTCACCACCCTCGGCGCCGCCGCCATGGTGACGGCCGGCGCCACTCCCGCCCGCGCGCCGGCCGCCTTCCCGGCCCGGTCCCGGGTCTGGGCGGACGCACCCCCGGACTGGCGGGCGCTGCGGGACCGCCTGGGCAGTCGGCTGGTGCTCCCGGCCGACCCCGGGTACGGGACCGCCCGGCTCGGCTACAACAAGCTGAACGACGGTCAGCTCCCGACCGCCGTGGCGCAGTGCGTGTCGGCCGACGACGTGCGGGCCTGCTTGGACGTGGCGCGCGGGCACGGGATCCCGATCGCGGCCCGCAGCGGCGGCCACGGGTACCTCGGCTACAGCATCCCCGCCCAGGGCCTGGTGATCGACCTCCGCGGGATGGCCGACGTCCGGGTGCACCCCGACGGCACCGCCGAGGTCGGCGCCGGCGCCCGCCTCATCGAGGTGTACGCGGCGCTCGCCCAGGCGGGCCGGCTGCTCCCGGGCGGCAGCTGCCCGACCGTCGGGGTCAGCGGCCTGACCCTCGGCGGCGGCATCGGCGTGCTGACCCGCAAGTACGGGCTCACCTGCGACCGGCTGGCCGCCGCCGACATGGTGACCGCCGACTCGCGCCTGCTCACCGCCTCCCCCGCCCAGGAGCCCGACCTGTACTGGGCGCTGCGCGGCGGCGGTGGCGGCAACTTCGGAGTGGTCACCCGGTTCAGCTTCGCCACCGCCCCCGCGCCCGGCCTGACCGTCTTCGTGCTCGGCTTCCCGGCCGGCTCGGTGACCCAGGTGCTCGGGGCCTGGCAGCAGTGGGTGGCCGGGGCCCCGTTCGAACTCTGGGCCAGCTGCCAGATCTCCGGCGGCTCCCCGCCCACCTGCCGGATCGTCGGCTGCTACGTGGGCGATCCCGACGGCGCCGACGTCCTGCTCGACCGCCTGGTGAAGGCGGCCGGCACCACCCCGAGCTCGCGCACCGTCTCCCCCAAGGACTACCTGGGCGCGATGAAGTTCATGGCGGGCTGCTCGAACGACACCATCGCCCAGTGCCACCCCACCTGGGAGGGCGGCGTCCTGCCCCGGGCCGGCTTCGTCGCGGTCTCCCGGATGCTGGGCCCGGCACCGCTGGATCCGGCGAAGGTCACGGCGCTGATGGCCGGCCGCCCCGGCGTCGACCTGCTGCTCGACTCCCTCGGCGGCGCCGTCGGCGAACTCGCCCCCGGAGCCACCGCCTTCCCCCACCGCGACTCGCTCGCCAGCGCCCAGGTCTACGCCAGTGCCACGCCGCTCAGCGAGGACCGGGTCCGCGCCACCGTGGACACGATCCGCGACGGACTGGCCGGGCTCGGCGCGCACGGTGCGTACGTCAACTACATCGACAACACGCTGCCGGACTGGGGCAACGCCTACTACGGCAGGAACCTGACCCGCCTGAAGGACGTGGCCCACCACTACGACCCGGACGGCGTCTTCGCCTTTCCCCAGTCCGTGACAGCCAGTCCGTGACAGCCGGTCCGCACCCGCCGGCCGATCTTGTTCCTTTCGCGTCGTGCGTCAGCGCGTAGTGGGCGGCGGGCGGCAGGCGGCCCGAGCTGCCGTCGGTCATCTCGCCCGATTGCAAAATGGGGACCTCTCCACTTAACGTGAGGTCAAGTGGAGGGCTCCCCATTTTGTGCTATGGGTCGCCCTTCCGGCTGCTCACCTGCGGAAAGGAACAAGTGCCCATGTCGGGAATCGAAGGCAAGGTCGTGGCGATCACCGGAGCCAGCAGCGGCATCGGAGCGGCGACGGCGATCCATCTCGCCGGGAGAGGGGCCCGGCTCGTGCTCGGGGCGCGACGCCAGGACCGGCTGGACGCGGTCGTGGCGCAGATCGCGGCGCAGGGCGGCAGCGCCGTCGGGACCGTCGTCGACGTGACGCGCCGCGAGGACCTGCGGCGCCTGACGGACACGGCGCTCGACCGGTACGGCCGGCTCGACGTGCTGGTCTCCAACGCCGGCACCATGGCGGTGTCCCCGTTCGACGAGCTGCGTCAGGACGACTGGGACGCCATGGTCGCCACCCACATCACCGGCCTGCTCAACGGGATCGCGGCGGCGCTGCCCGTCTTCCGGGAACAGCGCTCCGGCCAGTTCGTCAACATCGCCTCCACCGCGGCCTACGTCGTCAAGTCCCCCCAGGCCGTCTACGCGGCGACCAAGACGGCGGTGAAGGTCCTGACCGAGGGCCTGCGGCAGGAATCGGGGCCCGACCTGCGCGTCACCCTCGTCTCACCGGGCTTCACCGACACCGAGGGCGTGGGCAAGGGAGCCAGTCCCGAAGCGGCGGCCGCGCTGGCCCGGCAGCGCGACGAGATCGCCATGCCGCCCTCCGCCGTCGCCTCCGCGATCGGCTACGCCATCGAACAGCCCGAGGGCGTCGACGTCAGTGAGATCGTCGTCCGGCCCACGGTGCAGGCCTGACACCCGGGCAGGACACCCGGGCAGGACGCCCGGACAGAACGCCCGGACAGAACGCCCGGGCGTATGCCGGATCGCCGCCACCGTCGGGCCCGAGGGCGTCCGTTAGCGCTCACAAGGCCACCGTGGCGGACGGCGGGTGGATTGGTGCCGGCTTCAGTCGTCCAGGGAGGTCAGCAGTTCGCGCAGCAGGTCGTTGAGTTGGGCGGCCCGTTCGGGGCCGAGGGCGTCCACGGCGCGGCGCTGGACGGCGAGGCCGGCGGTCACCGCGCCGTCGATGGTGGAGCGGCCCTCGGGAGTGAGGCTGATCCGCAGGCCGCGGCGGTCGTTCGGGTCGGGGGAACGGGTGACCAGGCCGGCCCGCTCCAGCTTGTCCAGGCGGCCGGTCATGCCGCCCGTGGTCAGCATCAGGGTGGCGGTCAGCTCGCGCGGCGAGAGCGAGAACGGCTCACCGGCCCGGCGCAGGGTGGCCAGCACGTCGAACTCGCCGCGCCCGATGCCGAACGGGGCGTACGCGCGCTCCATGCGATCGCCCATGCCGCGCGCGAGCCGGTAGATCCGCCCGAAGGCCTCCATGGCCTGCAGGCTCTCCCCCAGGTCGGGCCGCTCCTGGCGCCACTGGGCGGCGATCGCGTCCACCGGGTCGGCGGTGGTGGGGCGCGGGTTCGGGGCGGAATCTGCGGTGCTCGTCATGGGTTCAGTGTGGCACAAGATTGCTTGTCACAAAGAAGCTTGACTTTAACTAGCTTACTGCTAAGTTACTTACATGCTTTCAAAAAGGAGCCCGGGCTTCCCCGGCGAACGCAGCCTGATGGCGGCCCTGGCCATCGACGCCCTCGGCAACGGCATGTACGTGCCCTTCAGCCTGGTCTTCTTCGGCCACGTCACCGGCCTGCCGTTGGCCGTCATCGGCCTGGTGCTCACCGCCACCGGCCTGCTGGCGATGGTCGCGCTCCCGCTCGTCGGCACCGCCGTCGACCGGTTCGGCGCCCGCCGCATGCAGATCGCCCTCCACCTGATCCGGGCCGCCGGATTCGCCGTCTACCCCTTCGCCTCGGCCCTGCCCGCCTTCGTCGCCGTCACCCTGGTCACCGCCGTGGCGACCCGCGGCTACCCCGCCGTCCAGCAGGCCAGGATCGGCGAACTCGCCTCCGGCACCAGCCTGGAGCGCATCAACGCCCTCGGCCGCAGCCTCGCCAACGCCGGCCTCGGCGCCGGCAGCATGCTCGCCGCCCTGCTGGTCGGCCTGGCCGGCGACGGCGGCTACACCGTCGCCGCACTGCTCAACGCCGCCAGCTTCCTGGCCGCCGCCGCCCTGGTCCGCCGCGTCCCGGACCGCAGCGCCGAGGCCGTCGACAGCCCCGCCCCGCGCGACACCGGACAGGTCGGCTACCGCGCGGTCCTGGCCGACCGGCCGTTCCTCGGCCTGGCCACCGCCAACCTGCTGATCTCCCTCGGCTACGCCTCGCTCGCGGTACTGCTCCCGGTGTACGTGACCGGTGTCCTGCACGCCTCCGCCGCGCTGCCCGGCCTCGCCTTCGCCGTCAACACCGTGCTCTGCGCCGCCCTCGGCGTCCCCGCCGGGCTCGCCGTCCGCCGGTTCACCACCCGCAACCGGGCCGCCGCCACCGGCGCCGCGCTGTTCGCCGCCGGATTCCTCGCCCAGGCGCTGCTGGTGCCCGCCGCCGGACGCTTCACCACCGCCGGCCTGCTGGCCGTGGTGGTCGTGATCACCCTCGGCGAGATCGTCCACAACCCCGCCGCCTCGGCCCTGGTCACCGCCACCGCCCCGGCCGCCGTCCGCGGCCGGTACATGGCCACCTACCAGCTCTCCTGGTCGCTCTCCGCGGCGCTCGCCCCCTCCCTGCTCACCGGCCTGCTGGCCCTCGACAACCGGCTGCCCTGGCTGGTGCTCGCCGCCACCGCACTGGCCGGAGCCGGCCTCCTGCTCCGCCTGGAGCGCCGACTGCCGGCCCAGGCCGTCCGTCCCGAGCCGCAGAAGGCCGCTCTGACCACCGCAGCCTGAAGCACCGCGAGCCCCAGCACCGCAAGCCCCGCACGCCGAACCCACAGAGGAGACGGCGGTCGGGGCGGCGGCGCGTTCCCGCTTGACGGCCACTCACCATGGCACCCGGCCTGCCGATGGACCCGAATCCTGGGCGCAGCGGCCGGGAGGAGTTCCCCCACCGCTTCCCGAGGCTTCACCCAGGGCAGAACGCCGCTCCCTTCCCCCGGCGCCCCGAATCCCTAGGCTGAAGGGGTGAGCACTCATGCGCCGAACGAAGCCCGCGTCATCCCCCTGCGCCCGCAGGCCTCGCCGCCCGTTTCCGGTGGGGCGACCCGCTCCCCGCAACGACCGGCCGGAACTCCCCGGGCACCCCTGACACCCGCGCCTAAGGAACCCCTGTGGCGCGACCTCGTCGGCGATGCGCTGCGGCGCGAGCGGCTCGCGCAGGAGCGCACGCTGAAGGACGTCGCGGAGGCGGCCCGGATCTCGGTGCCGTACCTGTCGGAGCTGGAGCGCGGACGCAAGGAGGCCTCCTCCGAGGTGCTCGCGGCCGCCGCCCGGGCCCTCGGGCTCGGTCTCGCCGACCTGCTCTCGCTCGCCCAGGACGAACTGGCCCGGTACGCCCCGAGCCCGGTGGGCCGGAGCCGGGTGAGCCAGAGTCAGGTGAGCCGGAGCCAGGTGGGTCGCGGCCGTACGTTGCCGACGGCGCGGTACGACGGCCTCTGCCTCGCCGCCTGACCGAACCGGAGGCCGGCACGACAGCGGGCACGACGGCCGGTACGACGGCCGGTACGGCGGGGCGCCCCACCGCCCCACCGCCGCACCGGCCACGGCCGCGCGCAGTCAGCCGAACGCGTGCCGTCGGCTCAGTACCTCGTCGGCGATCCCGTAGGAGACGGCCTCCTCGGCGGTGAGCACCTTGTCCCGGTCCATGTCCGCGCGCAGCGTCGCCACGTCGTGCTGCGTGTGCCGGGACAGGACCTCCTCCACCTGCGAGCGGATGCGGACCATCTCCTTGGCCGCGAGGCTGAGGTCGGAGACCGTCCCCTGCCGACCGCCGCTGGCCGGCTGGCCGAGCAGCACCCGCGCGTGCTGGAGCACGAACCGTCGCCCGGGATCTCCCCCGGCCAGCAGCACCGCCGCCGTCGACGCCGCCTGGCCGACGCAGAAGGTGGAGATCGGCGCCTGCACGAAGGTCATCGTGTCGTAGATCGCCATCAGCGAAGTGAACGATCCCCCGGGCGAGTTGAGGTAGATCGAGACCTCGCGCTCCGGGTTCTCCGACTCCAGGTGCAGGAGTTGCGCGATGACCACATTGGCGACCCCGTCGTCGATCTCGGTGCCGAGGAAGATGATCCGCTCGTTCAGCAGCCGGCTGAAGACGTCGTAGGACCGCTCGCCCTGGGCGGTCCGCTCGATCACGTAGGGAACCGTGTACGACCCCATGTCACAGCCCCATCCGTCGGCGCGACGCGGCCGGGCGGATGTCGGCGAACGACTCCACCACCCGGTCGACGATCCCGTACTCCCTGGCCTGCCCGGCCGTGAACCAGCGGTCCCGGTCGCCGTCCCGCGCGATCGTCTCCTCGCTCTGCCCGGTGTGCTCGGCGGTGATCCGCTCGATGGCCTTCTTGGTGAACTGCAGGTTCTCCGCCTGGATCTCGATGTCCGCGGCGGTGCCGCCGATGCCCGCCGAGGGCTGGTGCATCATGATCCGCGCGTTCGGCAGCGCGAACCGCTTGCCGGACGCCCCCACGGTCAGCAGGAACTGGCCCATGCTGGCGGCGAACCCCATCGCCAGGGTCGAGACGTCGTTCGGGATGAGCCGCATGGTGTCGTAGATGGCGAGGCCCGCGGTGACCGACCCGCCGGGGCTGTTGATGTACAGGCAGATGTCGGTGCGCGGGTCCTCCGCCGACAGCAGCAGCAGCTGCGCGCACACCCGGTTGGCCGACACGTCGTCGACCTGGGTGCCGAGGAGGACGATCCGCTGGGCGAGCAGCTGACCCGCGAGATGGTCGTCGAAGGGGCTGGGCGGGGTGCCGCCCTCGTCCGCGCGGGGCGGGAGCGAGGTGAGTGGAGTCATCAGGTCTCCTTGTCGAGGCGGGGATGCCGTCGGCTCCACTCTTGCCCCGGGGAGGTCCCCGAACGTGGTTTCTCTGCCCACCGCAGATTCGCCACCGGCAGAGCCGACGGCTCAGCCGTTCTCGTGCGGCGGCCGGAAGAACGCCCGAGCCCGTTCGACCGGCGTGACCTCACTCCTGGCCGTCTCGTCCACCACGTCGCCGCTCCGCGGTGCGCCAGGCCGCGGTGACGGCGCGGTGGGCGGTGGCCGTCGCCTCGGTGATGTCGCCCTCCAGGTGGACCGGGGCGCCGAGGTGGACGTACAGGACGGGGCGCCGCAGCGGGGCGGTGGCGAACCCGGCGAGCTGCTTGGCGGTGCTGCCCGAGCTCAGGCGGCGGGCGCCGCACTGGCCGAGCGGCACCACCGGGGCGCCGCTCGCCGCCGCGAGCCGGGCCAGGCCGGTGCGGAAGGCGCCGGGCTCCGCGTCACGGGAGTCCCGGTGCTTCGGCAGGCCGCCCTCGCCGTAGATCAGCACGACCCGGCCGGCCGCGAGCGCCGCCGCGGCCGAGTCGAGGGCTTCGGCCGCCCGGGCCGTCCCGCGATGGACCGGGATGTGGCCGCCGGCCCGCAGCACTCCGCCGAGCACGGGCACCCGCCACAGCCCGGCGGTCGCCATCACGACCGGCTCGGTGCCCAGCCGGCGCAGTGCGGCCAGCACCACGCCCGGGTCGGCGAGCGAACTGTGGTTGGCCGCGACGATGCTGCCCGGGGCGACCGGGCCCGCCACCTCGCAGGTGACGGTCAGACGACCGAGGACGGGCACCAGTGCGCTGGCGATCCGGCTGAGCATGGGCGGGTTCCTTCGTGGCCTTCGGCGAAGTGGTTCCGCCATCCTCTCGGAGCCCGCCGCCCGGCCGCCTGAGTAGCGGTACTCAGACCGGGCCGGGTACGGGTCGGCGCTGCAGGCCCGCCGGCCGTGCTCAGGGAGCGGCGAACAGCCCGGGGAAGGCCGGGGCCAGCCACGGCCGGCGGCCCCAGGCGAGCACCTTGCCCCGGGTGAGGGCGGCGGTCGCGGTGCAGCGGCCCAGCGCGATGAGGAGGAACGCCACGGGCTCGATGAGGATCGTGCAGTCCGGGCGCCGCGGTGGCTCCTGGCTCACCACGGCGGCGCCAGCCGTGAAGGTCACCGTGAACCCGCCCAGGCCGCGCACCCGCAGCCGGTAGCAGGCGTGGTGGCCGGCCGCGGCGCGGGCGTCCACCACCCACGGCATGGCCGCCCGCAGGAACGGCATCGTCAGGTGGACGCGGTGCCGGTCGATCGGGTGCGGCCGCCGCAGGGCGACGGCGATGTCGTAGAGGTGGCCCAGCATGTGGGTCAGCAGGTAGGCGCCGAGGGTGTCCAGGTCCATCGGGCCGAGCGGGGTCAGCACCGGCTCGGTGCCGGCCCGCGGGCCGGCTGCCGCCGTGAACTCCCTTGCCCACCGGGCGATCTCCCCCGCGAGCACGCCCGGGTCCCGCTCCGGCCGCGCGGCCAGCGAGGCCGCGTTCGCCGCGGCCAGCGAGCCCGGGGTGCCGTCCCCGTAGCGCCGTTCCCTGCCGGCGGCCAGTGCCGCCATCAGCTCGTTGGCCATCGCCAGGTGGGCGGCGGCCTCGGCGACCGTCCACTCGGCGCCGGGTATCGGGGTGTCGCCACGGCAGCCGGCGAGCAGGGCGACGGCATCGTCTCCGACGGCGGTGACCGCCTCGAAGAGCGCGCTGCGCGCGGCGCCGAGGCGGTGCTCAGGGAGCGGGATGGTCATGGTGGTGAACACTGGCCGACTCCCGCACGGCTGTCCAGACATCGCGAGCACGTCGCCACCGCCGAGCCGGAGCGCCATGCTCACCAGCCACCGGACTGGCTGGGCGTCAACTACCACGCGCCCGCCGTCGTCTCCGCGACCGCCGAGCGCACCGCCCCCGCTCCCGAGAGGGGCGCGAGGGGCCGCGAGGCGGCCGAAATTGCGCGCGGCCGGGAATCGGCGCCCCCTTACCGAGGTAATGCCGCAGACAGCTGCCCGGCCATTACCGTTCGATCGATCGCCGTACGGAGCGGTAGGTTCACCGAATTCACCGGGGGCCGACGATTTCATTCCGATTCATTCCGGGGGCTGTCCGAAAATCCTCTTGGGGCCTAGGCTGCGGCCCGTGTCATTCCTCCGAAGAATTCGCGCCGCCTCCCCCGGCCTGCGCCCCGAGCTCGACGACGTCGAACTCGGCCGTGTCCGGCGACAGCTCAAGTCCTCGGGCCTGCCTGGTCAGAGCTCCATCCAGGCCGACCAGGTCGAACGGCTGCTGCGGGACACCGGCACGGACTGGGACCGTCGCGGGCACCGTTTGGGCGTGCTCGCCGAGACGGCGGCGCCCTCCGCCCTCGCGCGCAACTGGCGATTGCGTCGCCCGCGGAATGCGGACGCGCTGATTTTCGAGGCGTGGGTCGAACTCTTCCGCGGCCGGTACGCGGGACGGATGGAAGATCCCCGCGCGGCAGCCGAGAACTGCTATGACGCGGCCGACCTCCTGCCCGAAGATCCGACGCCGTGGGTGGTACTGCTCGGAATTCTGCGCCTGATGCGTGCCGAATCACGTGAGTTGATCGCCGTCTGGCACGAGGCCGCCGCACGCGACCCGTGGAACCGCGAGGCCCACCTGCAGATGCTGCGCTACCTGTCACCGGAGGAGTGCGGGTCACGCAGCGCCCAGCTCAACTTCGTGGACACGGTCCGGGCCTCGGCGCCGCCGACCGCGCCGACCGCCGGGGTGGAACTGACGGCGCTCGTGGACGAACACACCCGCACGGCGGCCGGGGGCGGCGTCGAGGCCCTGCTGGTCCGCCGCCAGTGGACGCACAACCGGGCGGTCAAGGCGCTCGACACCGCTCTGCACGAGTGGCCGCGGCACGGCGGACTGGTCCACGCTGCGGCGCTGGCCGATCTCAATCTGCTGGCCTTCGCCCTGGTCCAGGCGGGCCGCCCGAGCGAGAGCGGTGACGCGTTCCGCCGGATCGACAACACGGTCACCGCCTGGCCGTGGACACTCATCGGCGATCCGCTCCAGCAGTTCACCTACTGGCAGTCACGCGCGGCGGCCTGACACCCACCACACCGCGCGGGCTCCGCACCGCGCGGCCGCGGCCGACAGGCCACCGGACGGGGCGGCAGCCCGCCGGCCGGGACATCAGGCCGCCGGACGGGACCTCAGGCCGACGCCCGGGGCGCTCGCCGTTCGGCGGCGCTCAGCCACGCCACGGCCGCCACGATGACCACGGCGAGGACGAGACTGACCGGCCCGGTGCCGAGGTCCAGACCCCCGCGTTCCCGGCTGACACCGGCCCAGTCCGCGAAGCAGGCACCGAGCGGCCGGGTGAGGACGTAGGCCCACCAGAAGGTCAGGACCGGCGACAGCCCGGAGAAGCGGCGGGCGAGCGCGGGCACGACGATCAGGGCGGCGAACAGCAGCCCGGAGGGCAGGTAGCCCCACCCGAGGGTGGCCGCGGTCAGATCGCCGACGGCCGTGCCGAGGGCGAAGGTGGCCATGACCGCGCACCAGTAGAAGACCTCGCGCCGCCCGCCCCCGACCGTCTCCACCGCGAGCGTCCCCTCCGTCCGCCGCCACACGGCGAACACCAGGGCGAGGAGCACCGCGAACGCCACCGCGGAGGCGACGTACGGCACCCCGACGGCGACGTGCGCGACATCGGCCGCCATGGTGCCGAACACGCTCACCATGATCACCGCCGTCCAGTACACCGCCGGGACGTAGCGGCGGGCCCGGGCCTGCACGAACAGCGCGGCGACGAGCAGCAGCCCCGCCGAGCCGACCGCAGGGACCGGCCCCAGGACCCGGGCGAGGTAGTCGGAGGTGGTCTCGCCCATACCGGTGGTGAGGATCTTGACGACCCAGAACACCGCCGTGACCTGCGGGACCTTGCTCAACACGGACCGTGCGGGGACGGGCCGCCCGGGGACGGCCGGGCCGCGGTGGGCCGCTCGGGGGGTTGTCGTGGCGCCCATGACGGCGGCGCTCCCTTCTCTACGGCACGGCGTGGCCGCGCCTCGCTACGGCGCGGCCTGGCCGCGCCCGGTCGATGCGTCAGCCGCCCAGCACGGTGTTGCCGGTGACCGAGCCGGTGGCCCCGTCCACGGTCACGGCATGCCGCACGCCGTCGGCGCCGATCACCACGGCCCGCCAGGCCCGGCCACCGCCCTGTTCGGCGACCGTGGTCAAGGACTCGACCCTGCCGCCCGTGACGACGGACGCGGCCTTCGCCAGCGCGTCGGCGGCGTTGGTCGACGGCAGCGGCGCCGGTGCGGCGTGCCCGGCCCGGCCGTCCTCGTTCCCGTGGCCGGGGGCCGTGCGGCCCTCGTGACCCCGGTGACCCTCGCGATCCCGGCCGGCGCCCTGCCCGCCGCCTTGACCACCCTCGCGGCCGCCGTCACGGCCTTCGTCCTGACCGCCGTCCCGGCCGTCGTACCGCTCCTGGTCACCCGCCGCCGCCCACCGGCCGCCGCCGTGGCCCTCGTGCTCGTGGTGGACCGCCACCGCGGCCGCGCCACCGCCGATCACCACGACGGCCGCACCGGCCACGACCCAGCGCGCCGACCGACCGCGCACCCACCGGCCGCGCACCCACCGGCCGGCCCGCCCCAGGCCCGCACGCGCCTTGCCCGCGCCGCTCGTCACGTCGTTCTGCTGGGACTCCACGCCTTCTCTGGGCTCGCTCACGTACCCGCACCGCTCCTCGACCCGGCCCGGACCGTCCCCGGGCGACTGCGTCAGGATGGCGGGGCGTTGCTGAAGATCGGCTGAAGACCAGGAGGCACCCCCGGCCACCCGCTCCGGCGACCTGCGACCCTGGTGGGCATGCGTGTACTGGTGGTGGAGGACGAACGCCGGCTGGCCCTGGCCCTGCAGCACGGGCTGACCGCCGAAGGGTTCACGGTCGACACGGCCCACGACGGCCCGTCCGGCCTCGCCAAGGCCATGGACCACGCCTACGACGTCGTCGTGCTCGACATCATGCTGCCCGGCCTCAACGGCTACCGGGTGTGCTCACGCCTCCGGGCCTCCGGCAGCGACGTCGGCATCCTCATGCTCACCGCGAAGGACGGCGAGTGGGACGAGGCCGAGGCACTGGACACCGGCGCCGACGACTACCTGTCCAAGCCGTTCTCGTTCGTCGTGCTGGTCGCCCGGCTCAGGGCGCTGGCCCGCCGGATCGGCAGCCGCGCGCCCCGGCGCACCGTCCTGGGCGACCTCGTCGTGGACTCCGCCGCCCGTACCTGCACGCGGGCCGGCACGGGCGTCGCCCTCACCCCCCGGGAGTTCGCCATCCTCGACCACCTCGCCCGACGGGCCGGCGAAGCCGTGTCCAAACGGGAGATCCTCGACGCCGTCTGGGACGGCGGCCCCGACAGCGACCCGAACACCGTCGAGGTCCACGTCAGCGCGCTCCGACGCAAGATCGACACCCCGTTCGGGCGGGCCGCGGTGCAGACCGTGCGCGGCACCGGCTACCGGCTGGCGGCCGACGGTGGCTGACCCGACCATGCCTGACCCGACCATGCCTGACCCGCTGGTGGCTGACCCGACCACGGCGCGCCGCCGGATCCGCGCGGCACTGCACCGGCGCCTCGCCCGCCACCCCCGGGCCGCCGCCCTCGCCGACCGGCTGACACCGCGCTCGGTCCGCGCCCGCACCACCCTCGCCGCCTGCCTCAGCGTCGCCGTCGTCCTCGCCGTCGCCTCCGCCGCCGTCGTCCTCCTGCTGCGCGCCAACCTGGAACGAACCGTCGAGGACGGCGCCCGTGAACAGGCCCAGGCCGTCGCCCGCCTCGCCGAGGACGGGCGGCTCCCCGGCCAGCTCCCCCTCGACCACGGCACCGACTTCATCCAGGTCGTCGACGCGCACGGCACGGTGGTCGCCGCCAGTCAGAACCTGACCGGTCACCCCTCGGTCGCCCCCACCGGCCACCGCGACGGCCACACCACCTTCAACCTCCGCACCCTCGGCGACCAGCACCACCAGCGCGTCACCACGATCACCACCGCCACTCCGAGCGGCAGCGTCACCGTCCACGTCGGCGCGTCCCTGCGCACCGTCGACGCCGCCGAGGACCTGACCACCGCCGCGCTCGCCGCGCTGAGCGCGGTCCTGCTGATCACGGTCGGCGTCCTCACCTGGCGGGCGACCGGCCGTGCCCTGCGGCCGGTCGAGGCCATCCGCGCCGAGGTCGCCGCCATCGGCGACCGCGACCTGAACCGCCGCGTCCCCGAACCCCGCAGCGAGGACGAGATCGCCCGCCTCGCCGGCACCATGAACGCCATGCTCGAACGCCTCGAAGCCGCGGGCGTCCGGCAGCGCCGCTTCATCGCCGACGCCTCCCACGAACTGCGCAGCCCCCTGACCGTGCTGCGCACCCAGCTCGAGGTCGCCCTCGCCCACCCCGACCCCGACGTGCGCACCGACCTGACGGCCGGCGCGCTGGAGGACACCGAACGCCTCCAGGCCCTCGCCGCCGACCTCCTGCTGCTCGCCCGCCTCGACTCCTCCGGCCGCGACCGGCCCGGGGAACCCGTCGACCTCGCCGCGCTGGTGCACACCACGATCGCGGCCCGCGGCGCCGAACCCCACCCCGTGACCGTGCACACGCCCGTCCCCGTCACGGTGTCCGGCCATCCCCTGTGGCTGGGCCGGCTCCTGACCAATCTGCTCGACAACGCCCAACGCCATGCCCGGCACGCGGTCACCGTCCGCCTCGGCACGGACCGGGCCACCGGCCTTGCGGTCCTGGACGTGGCCAACGACGGGCCCCCGATCGAACCCGCCGACCGCGAGAAGATCTTCGAACGCTTCACCCGCCTCGACGACGCCCGCAGCCGCGACGACGGCGGCGCCGGCCTCGGCCTGCCGATCGCCCGCGACATCGCCGCCCTCCACGGCGGCACCCTCACCGTCCTCGGCGTGACGGGCGTGACGGGCGTGACCGGCGTGACCGGCGTGACCACCTTCCGCACCCGCCTACCGGCCGCCCCGACCGCCCCGACCGCCGCCCCGAACACCCGGCCGACGTCCGACGGCTGACCCAGGGTCGTCCGCCCGCCGCCCGGGGCGGGGGCGGCCGGGTGCGGGATCAGGCAGCGGCCTGGCGGGCGGCCAGGTCGTCCAGGATGGTGGCGGTGGCGGTCGCACCGAAGCGTTCGGCGCCGGCGGCCACGAACTCCAGCATGCGGTCGAGGGTGCGGACCCCTCCGGCTGCCTTGACCCTCATGTGGGCGGGGACGTTCGCCCGCATCAACCGGACGTCCTCCAGGGTCGCGCCACCGGGCGCGAAGCCGGTCGAGGTCTTGACGAAGTCCGCGCCCGCCAGCGTGCTGAGCCGGCAGGCGCGCAGCTTGTCCTCGTCATCGAGGTAGGCGTTCTCGAAGATCACTTTGGTGAGGCCGGCATCCGCAGTGGCATCGACGACCGCCGCGATGTCCTCCCGCACCGCGTCGTCCTCCCCGCCGCGCAGCAGGCCGATGTTGAGCACCATGTCGAGTTCGGTCGCACCCGCCGCCAGGGCGTCGACGGCTTCGCCCGCCTTGGCCGCCGTGGTGGAACCGCCGTGGGGGAAGCCGATGACGGTGCCGACCTCGACGGCGGTGCCGGCGAGCGCCTTGACCGCCAGGGGGACGTCGGCGGGGCGCACGCAGACGGAGGCGACGTCGTAGGCCGCGGCGAGCTCACAGCCGCGCAGCACCTCGGCGGTGGTCAGTTCGGGCCGCAGGAGCGAGTGGTCGATCATCTTGGCGAGCTGCCGGACGTCGATGCCGGTGGAGTCCATGAGCCTGTCCTAGGGGTGAGGCGTTTCGCGTCGCACCGGTCAGGGCGCGACAGCGCGGACAGTCCGACGGTAACCTCAGGCTGTCTAGCTGTCTATACAGCCGACCCGGAGATCGGGGCAGGAACACATATGGCGGACATCACAGTGCACGCCTCTTGCCCTTGGCGTATTTCACCGTGGAATGTCCCGCTCTGTACTGGTCTACGCTGGTTGACTAGACAGCTAGACGGCGTATTCTCAATTTCGGAGGGCCCCTTTTGGAAACGGATTTCGCGCCCAGGTACCACCGGATCGAACAGGCCCTCCGAAACCGGATCGCCGAGCATCGACCGCACGACCCGCTCCCGTCGGAGACGGATTTGTGCGAGGAATTCGGGGTGAGCCGCATGACTGCCCGAGCGGCCGTTCAAGGGCTCGTCACGGAAGGCCTGGTGTACCGGATCCCCGGGCGCGGGACATTTGTCGCGGAACCGCCGACCCACCGTCGCGCGGAAAACCTGGTCCGATTCAGCGAGGAAATGCGCAGACAGGGCCGCAAGCCCTCGTCACAACTGATTTCGGCGAGTCTCCGGGCTGCCCTGCCGGAGGAGATCCACCGGCTCCGGCTGCGGAAATCCGCACAGGTCGTGGAGGTCAGCCGGGTGCGGTTGGCCGACGGGGTCCCGACCGCACTGGAGCGGGCGGTGTTCCCCGAGGCCCTCGCCGCCCTGCTGGAGGTCGACTTCCGCACGGCGTCGATGCACGAGGCGCTCGCCGGGCTCGGCCGGACGCCGACCCGCGGACACGCGTCCATCAGGGCCGCCGCGGCCGGCGAGCGGGAGGCGGAGCTGCTGGCGGTGGCTCCGGGCACCGCCCTGCTCGTCGAACAGCGCCTCATCGTGGACCAGGACGAACAGCCCCTGGAACTCACCGAATCCCGGTACGTGGGCGACAGATACGCCCTGGACGTCGCCTTCGAGGTCGATTCCTGAGGCGATTCCTGAGGCGATCTGCCGAGATCACCTGGTCATCCCGTCATCCGTGCGGCTCTCGGGCCGCACGGATGACGCGGATGTCGACCACGTGGGAGAAATTTCCGACGGGGAACTGCACGATCGGCGGGCAGTACGGCCCGAGCGGGCGATACGACCCGATCCGATTCCAGTAGTGGAAGACACTTTCATGCGTGGAGGGAAAAGCCGTGTACGCGTACCTGATGACCTCTCCCGGGGAAATCAACCGCACCCTGGTGCCTGATCCGGAATGCCGTGAGGACGAAATCCTGCTGCAGACCGAGGCGGTTTCCATCTGTTCGACCGACGTCTCCTACTTCCGCGGCCACCTCTTTCCGGAAGCCTGGCCGATCATTCCCGGACACGAATACGTGGGAAGGGTCGTCGAGGTCGGCAAGCGACTCCGGGACGACGTACTACCGGGCGACCGGGTGACCTACTGGGGACAGACCGACTTCGGCGGGATGGCCGAGTACCGGGCGCTGCGGCCGCTCTTCCCGGGACGGCTCGGCGTGGAGACGGCCTGGTACACCGGGCGCAACTTCTACGACGCCGACCAGGCCGCGGCCGTCGTCCTGCCGGCGCACGTGCCCTCGGACCTGGCCTCCGTGATCGAGCCGCTGACCTCGGTCCTGCGGTCGTTACTGCTCAACCCGCCGAAGCCGGGCGACACCTGCGTCGTCCTCGGCTGCGGCCCCAGCGCCCAGCTTGCCGTCCAGGTGCTGCACCGCCACCTCGGCGCCGGCTCGATCACCGTGCTGGACCGCAACAGCGACCGGATGGCTGTCGCGCTGCGGCACGGGGCCTCCCACGCCTTCAACACGGACACCCAGGCGCCGGAGCTCGAAGCGTACGTGCGCGAGCACCACGACCAGTACGCGGACTACGTGTTCGACGCGCTGCCCCACATCTCGGCGCCGGCCCGCTCGGCCGGGCAGGCCGACGCCCCGGACAAGGACATCCGGGAGATCGCGATGGGCCTGTTGCGCCCCGGCGGCTCGTACGTCATCTACGGCGCGACGGCCGTCCCGCAGCGGCTCAACACCTGGATGATCCTGGCCAAGGGCCTCAAGCTGCTCTCCACCCCCTTCGACGTCCGCTCGTTCCCGATGGCCCGCTCCGCGCACGTCACCGCCGTGGCCCTGCGGCTCGTCGAGTCGGGCCTGGTCGACCCCGCCCCACTGATCACCACCCGTGCCTGTATCGACGACGAGGACGCCGTCCGCGAGGCGTTCACCGGCTACGGGCGGGGCGCCTCGATGAAGACCTCGCTGCTCGCCCCGTCCGTCCTCCTCGACCACGTGCGCCGCACGGCCGCCGCGGCCGACTCCGTCCCCGTCGGCTTACCCGCCGACGCCGTCCGGGCCGACACCGTCCGGGCCGACGGTCCCTTCGCCGAGCAGACCGGGATACCGGGGTGACCGGCACCGACCCCGGCACCGACTTACCGGTCGCCCCGGTTCACCGGCCCCCCGCCTTCGTCCGGGACCGGCTGACCACCACGGCCTACGGCGGACTGGCCGTGTACGCCTACCTCCTGTACGCGCTCGGCCCACTGCTGCCGCTCCTGCGCCACGACCTGCGGCTGAGCTACGCGCTGATGAGCCTGCACTCCACGGCCTTCGCCGCCGGTGCGATCCTCACCAACCTGCTGTTCCGCCGGCTCCGGACGCGGGTGGGCCACCGGATGCTGTTCTGGTCCGCGCTCGCGGCCCTCGCCCTGGGGTCGCTCCTCCTGGCGACCGCGCTGTCGGCCGCCGTCACGCTCGGTGCGGCCGTCCTGGGCGGCATCGGCGGGGCGCTGCTGCAGACCACGGCCCTGGCGGTGCTGGCCGAGCACCACGGCGCGGACGAGTCACTCCGGGCGCGGGCCCTGGTCGAGGCCAACGCCGCCGCGAGCGTCAGCGCACTCGCCGCACCCCTGGTCATCAGCGGCCTGGAGAGTGCCGGGGCGGCCTGGAACTGGTGCCTGGTGCTGCCCGTCCTCGCACTGGCGGCCATGTACCCGGCGCTCCGCAACGAGCCGCTGCGCCCACGCACCCCCGCCGTCCCCGACGCACCCGACGCACCCGACGCACCCGACGCACCGACTGCCCCGACCACCACCACCGTCCACCCGGCGGAGGCCGACCGGCCGACGGGCGCGTTCCCGCTCCGCGCCGCCCTGTGCGGTCTCGTCGTGGGCTTCGAGTTCTGCCTCGCCTACTACGCCGCGCCCCTTCTCGCCAACGCCATCCACCTGACGGACAGTCAGGCATCGGCGGCGCTCGCCCTGTTCTACGGCGGCGAGCTGGCCGGCCGCCTGGCGGGGAGCAGGCTGACGGCCGGGGCCCGCTCCGCCCGCTCGGCCGCGCTGGTCGCCGGCTCCCTGACCGTCGCCGCCACCGGGTTCCTCCTGCTGTGGCTCGCCTCCACCACCTGGCTCGCCCTGCTGGGCCTGATCATCGGCGGACTGGGGGTCGCCAACCTCTTCCCGCTGACCCTCGCGCTCGCGGTGAGCGCTGCGCCCGGCCGCACCGACCAGGCCACGGCCCGCGTCCAACTCGCGGTCAGCACCTGCATCATGCTTGCGCCCCTGCTGCTCGGCACGCTGTCCGACCGCCTCGGCGTCCGCTCGGCCTTCGGCCTCGCCGGCTGCCTGCTGCCGCTCGCCGCACTGCTGCTCGCCGCCCGGCGACGGCGCCCCGCCCCCACGACCGCCCCTGCCCATGTGTCCTCCACGGGAGTCACCCCGCATGTCCGTCACTGAGCGCACCGAGAGCGCGGACAGCCGCGCCGAGAGCTCCGAGAGCATCGCCCAGAGCTCCGCAGTGGCCCGCGACACCCTGGCCCGCAACCACCGCACCGGCTTCTCCCGGGCGGCCCAGCGCCCCTACGACTTCACCTGCCCCTCCCCCGACAGCTACCCCTTCCAGTGGGCCTGGGACAGCAGCTTCCACGCCATCGCCCTCACCCACGTCGACGCGGTCCGGGCCCGGGACGAACTGCGCTCCCTGCTCGGCGCGGTCACCCCGACCGGCTTCCTCCCGCACATGGTCCTGTGGCAGGACGACCTCCGGCCGCGCGCCACCGCGGACTTCAGGATCGACCTCTGGGAGGGGTGGCGGTCCGTCACCATCGCACCGCCCGTGGTGGCCCGGGCCGTCGAGCGGGTGTACCGGGCCACCGGCGACGACCTCTGGCTGCGTCGCGTCCTGCCACCGACGCTCGCCTTCTTCGGCTGGCTCAGGGACCATCGCACGAGCCCCGGCACCGGACTCCTCGAGATCTACCAGCCCGACGAGTCCGGACTGGACAGCAGTCCCAAGTACGACGCCGCCCTCGGTATCCAGTCGGCCGCCGAGGACGCCGTGCACACCGCCTGGCACCGCGCGATGCGGTCGCTCATCACGGCCTACGCCTCCCCCTCCCGCACGCCCGAGACCCCGCTCCGTGACCGGAGGCTGTTCGTCTGGAACGACGTGCTCGTCAACACCGTCTACGCCGACGGGCTGGCCTGCCTGGCCCGGCTCGCCCGAACGGTCGAATCGAACGGGCGTACGGCGGAGCGGCTGGCCGGGGAGTCCCGCGCGATCGGCACCGCGCTGATGCGGCACTGCTGGGACGAGGCCACCGGCGCCTTCCAGGACCTCGACCTCGTCGCCGGCGAACGCAGTGACGTCCTCACCGCCAGTTCGCTCCTGCCCATCCTCCTCGACTCGGTACCGGAAACCGCCGCCCGCCGGGTCATCGAACAACACCTGCTGAACGAGCGGGAGTTCTGGCGTCCCCATCCGATACCCAGCGTCGCCGCCACCGAGCCGTCGTACGACGCCTCGTTCCGCACCGGCGCCATCTTCCGCGGCTCCAGCTGGGTCAACCTCAACTGGTACCTGTACTGGGGGCTGCGCAAGCGCGGCTACCGCACGGAAGCCGACACCCTCGCGGCCCGCACCTGCGCGCTCGTCGCGGCCTCGGGCACCCGGGAGTGCTACGGGCCGGAGGACGCCGCCGGGCACGGCGCGCGCTCCTTCGGCTGGAGCTCCCTCGTCCTGGACCTGGCCTCCGCCATGACGACAGCGACCACGAGGACGACGACGGCAACGGCAACGGCAACGACAACGACGGAGGAGGACTGACCATGGCCAACTGGGGTTTCCTGGGCGCCGGTTCGATCGCCGCCTCCAGCCTCGCACCCGCCGTCCACGCGGCCGACGGGCCGCGCCTGCACGCCGTCGCCGCGACCGACTCCCGGCGGGCCCGGGCGCTCGACCCCGCGCGGGTGTACACCCGCTACGAGGAGCTGCTGGACGACCCCGCCGTCGACATCGTCTACGTCGCGCTCCACAACAGCGCCCACCGCCCGTGGGTGGACCGCGCCCTGCGCGCGGGCAAGCACGTCCTGTGCGAGAAGCCGCTCGGGCTGACCGCCGCGGAGGTCACCGCCATGACGGCCACCGCCCGCGCCGCCGGCCGACTGCTCGTCGAGGCCGCCTGGAACCGCTGGCACCCGCGCACCCGCGACCTCGAGTCCATGATCACCCGCGGCGCGATCGGCACCGTCCACACCGTCACCGCCCGGTTCGACGGCCTCGCCCCCGCTCCCGGCAACTACCGCCTCGACGCCGCCCTCGGCGGCGGCGCCCTCTACGACGTCGGCTACTACGCCGTCTCGGCCGCCCTCGCCGCCTTCGGCTGGCGGACCCCGAGGGTCGTCCGGGCCGAGCAGGACCACTGGCGGCCCGGCTCCGCCGACTCGGCCACCCGCTTCCTGCTCGAGTTCCCCGACCGGGGGACGGCCGAGGTCGGCTGCTCGCTCGTGGGCGGCATGGCCGAGACCTTCACCACCACCGGCACGAGCGGCTCGATCACCCTCACCCCACCGGCCTTCTGCGCCGGCGCCGCCCCCAGCACGCTCACGTCCACCGTCGGGGGCCGGCGCCACTACCCGGCCCAGGACCCGTACCGCCTCATGGTCGAGGCGATGGACGCCGCGGCGGACGGCGACACCTCCGCCCACCTCGTCCCGCTCGAGGAGTCGCTTCTCATCGCCACCACGCTGGACTCCGTGCGGAGCCGTCTCTCCCGCCGGGACAGCCGCCGGGACAGCTGACGCACCCGTCCACCCGCCCCGCCCGAGGCATCGCACCGGTTCAGCGACGCGCCGGTTCATCGACGCACCGGTTCAGCGACGCGCGGGTCCGGCCGCGTGCGACAGCGGCCGGACCCGGGCGACCAGGAGGGCGATGTCGTCGTTCCCACCCTGGTGGTGCAGGGCGCCGAGGAGGAGGTCGCAGGTCTCCTCCGGGGAACTGCGGGGCCGGCCGAGGAGGTCGGTGAGGGCCGTGAGCCGCACGTCGATGTCGTGGTCGCGGGTCTCCACCAGCCCGTCGGTGTAGAAGACGAGTTCGTCGCCGGTCCTGAGGTCGATCGGGGTGTCGTGGAAGGCGATCCCGCCGACGCCCAGGGGTGCGCCGGTGGGCAGGTCGAGCAGGACCGGCCGGCGGCCCGGGTGGGTGTGGACCGGGGGCAGGTGGCCGGCGATGGCGATGCGACAGCGGTGGTGGCGCGGGTCGTAGAGGGCGTAGACGCAGGTGGCGATGGACTCTCCGAGACCGGCGGCGATGCTGTCGAGGTGGGTGAGGACGGCGGCCGGCTCCAGGTCGAGGCCGGCCAGTGTCCTTGCGGCGGTGCGGAGTTGGCCCATCGTGGCGGCGGCGGTGATGCCGCTTCCCATCACGTCGCCGACGACCAGCGCGGTCCGGTCGGCGGTCAGCGGGATGACGTCGAACCAGTCGCCGCCGACCTCGCCGACGCCGGAGGCCGGCTGGTAGCGGTAGGCGACCTCCAGCCCGGGCGGCTGCGGGGGCGGGCCGGGCAGCAGGTGCCGCTGGAGGGCGAGCGCGGCGTGGCGCTGGCGTTGGTACCAGCGGGCGTTGTCGATGGCGACGGCGGCGCGGGCGGCCAGTTCACCGGCCAGGACCACGTCGTCATGGTCGAACGGCTGCTTGTTGCGGGCCCGTTTGAGATCGAGCGCACCCAGGACCTGGCCGCGGGCGCGCAGCGGCACGGCCAGGTAGGAGTGGATCCCGGCCTGCCGGAGCAGCTCGACCGCCTCCGCGTCGCGGGCGATGCGCGGCAGGTCACGGTCGGTGACGCGGGCCAGCAGGATCGGGCGGCCGGTACGGGCACAGCGGGTGACCAGGCGGGTCGCGTCGTAGCGGGCGATCTGCCCGACCGGATCGGCGGCCTCGACGGCGGGCGTGGGGTGGGCGGCCTTGACAGCGAGGGCGCGGAACAGGGCCGGACGTTTCCGGTCCTCCGTCGGCGCGCTGTCGGTGAGGATGTCCTCCAGGATGTCGACGGCCGCGATGTCGGCGAATTCCGGGACGAGGACGTCGGCGAGCTCGCGTGCGGTGACGTCGAGATCGAGGGTGGTGCCGATGCGCTCGGAGGCGTCGGCGATCACGGTCAGGCGCCGCCGGGCCGCCGCCGCGGCGGTGGCCGCCCGGTGCTGCTCGGTGACGTCGACGACCGAGACGGCGACGCCGATCACCCGGTGCGCGGGGTCCTCCAGCCGGTGGAAGGACGCCGACCAGGCGTGCTCGACGCCGGGGTCGGCGCGGGTGTGTCCGGTGGTGAACTGGTTCAGCAGCGGCGACCCGGTGGCCAGCACCTCCCGCATGGCCGCCTCGATCGCCTCGGTGTCCAGGAACGGCAGGGCTTCCCGGACGGTGCGGCCCAGGTGCCGGGCGGCGGGCAGTCCGTTGATGCGTTCCAGCGCCGGGTTGACCAGGACGAAGCGCAGCTCGGTGTCCATCACGGACAGCCCGATCGGGGACTGCTCCACCAGGCGCAGCGACAGTGCGAGGTCCCGTTCGAGGCGCCGCAGCGTGGCCTGGTCCGAGGCCAGGCCGAGCGCGTAGGACCGGCCGCTCTCGTCCTCCAGGCGCATGTTGCGGAACTCGACCAGCAGCGTGGACCCGTCCTTGTGTCGGACCGGGAGGACCCCGGCCCACGCCCCGCCGCCGGCCATCACCTTCGCGAACGGTTCCAGCACCCGGTCCAGGAGCCGCTCCTCGACCAGCACCCGGGCGGCCGGGTGCCCGAGGGCCTCCGCGGCCGGGTAGCCGAAGAGGTCCTCGGCCTGCGGGCTCCACAGCACGATCCGCCCCTCCGCGTCCAGCACCACCGCGGCGACGCCCAGGACGTCCAGCAGCCCACCGGCCTCCAGTCCGGGATCCCGCTCCGGCGGGACGGCACCCGACGGCTCCGCGTGCCCGGCGTCCATCCGGCCACCTCCTCCCGCCGCACCTGATGGATGGGGTTCACTCCATCGTCCCGCCTCGCTTCCCGGCCGCCAGCCGGGCGGCCCCGGAGCCGGCATGTGATCGGAATGTCCTGGCTCTCGGCTCTCCCGGACCGTCCGGGCATCACCGGTGTTACTGGCTGGTAATTTGGCTGATCATCATCTCCCCTGAGGTTTCGTCAGCTGGCTACGCTCCGGCAGTCAAGCAGTACGAGCACAGATGGAGCACGTCATGGAACGACCCACCCCCAGCCGTGGACGCCGGACGGCGAGCGCCGTCCTCGCGGCGACGCTCGCCCTCGGCGGGGCCGCCGTCGCACAGCCCGCCGTCGCACAGCCCGCCGTCGCGGAGGCGCCGTCCGGGGCCGCGGTGGGCGTCGGGTCGTTCCGGCTGGCCGACATCCCGGCGAAGGACGGCGTCGTCCTCAAGGCCGACGTGTTCACCCCGGCCCCCGGGACGCCGTGGGCCGATCCCCAGGGGCGCTACCCGCTGGTGGTGCAGCCGGCCAGCTGGGGGCAGAACGACCTGGAGTACGTCGCCCAGGGCCGTGCGCTCGCCGCCGAAGGGTACGTCGTCGTCACCTACACGGTGCGGGGCTTCTGGGGCTCCGGCGGGGAGGTCGACGTCGCCGGGCCCAAGGACGTCGCGGACATCTCCACGGTGATCGACTGGGCGCTCGCACACACCCCGGCCGACCCGGACCGGGTCGGCATGGTGGGGCTCTCACTGGGCGGCGGCCTGACCCTGCTCGGCGCCGCCTTCGATCCGCGGATCAAGGCCGTCGCCTCGCTCAGCGGCTGGGGCGACCTCACCGACTCGCTCTACAGCGGGCAGACCCGGCACCTGCAAGCGGCGGCCGTGCTCGCCGGCATCCAGGCTCCGACCGGCCGCAAGAGCCCCGAGTTCGCGCGGGTGCTGGACGACCTCTTCGCCGACCGCGACCTGCCCGAGGTCATCGACTGGGCGGACACCCGCTCCCCCGCGCGCTACCTGGACCGGATCAACGCGAACGGCACCGCCGTCCTGATGGCCAACGCCTGGGGCGACAGCTTCTTCAACCCCAGCCAGGTCGCCGACTTCTACCAGCGGCTGACCGTGCCCAAGCGCCTCGAACTGCGCCCCGGCGACCACGCGAGCCAGGAGTTCACCGGACTGCTCGGACTGTCCAACGCCACCTGGGACAGCGCGCGTTCGTGGCTCGACCAGTACGTCAAGGGAGCCCCGGCCCCGGGCAGCCGCACGCAGCCGGTCCAGCTCGACGTCCGCCCCTCCGGCGTGCCCGAGAGCCACGCCGACTGGCAGTCCGTCAGCTCCCGCACCGAGCGCCTCGCGGTCGGCGCCGACACCCTCGGCGCCGACGCCCACGGCGATCCGGCCTCCGTCACGTGGCAGAGCACCGTGCTCGGCGGCACCCCCTCCGGCGCGAGCGGCGGCGTCGCCCTGCTGTCCGGGCTGGTCGACCAGGCGGTGCACCAGCCGCCGACCGTGGCCGTCCCGCTGCTGGCCCGCTCGGCCGCCGTCGTCCGGACGTCGCAGCCCTACCCGCAGGGCCTGTCGCTGCGCGGCGTCGCCCGGGTGCACAGCACGGTCACCGCGTCGACCCCGCAGGGCACGGTCGTCGCCTACCTCTATGACGTGGACGCGCTCGGCATCGGCCGGCTGGTCTCGCACGCGCCGCAGAGCTGGTCCGGACGGACGCCCGGGCAGCCCTTCCCGCTGGACGTCCCGCTCTTCGCCACGGCGTACGACGTGCCGGCCGGCCACCGCCTGGCCCTGGTGCTGGGCACCCGGGACGCCCTGTACGGCGGGGAGACCCCGCTCGGCTCCCAGGTGACCTTCGGCTCGACCACGGCCGACCCGGCCGAGCTGACGCTGCCGGTGCGCTGATCGCCCGACACCGCCCACTCGACGAGCGCGTACGGCAGGACGGGTGACCAACGAGGCTCCCCGGCGGAACAGTTGAGACGTCAGACAGCTCACTCGACCGCCGGGGAGCCTCGTTCGTCCCGCACCCGGGCCGAATCGTCTTCCGAATCGGGTTCACCGGCTTTATCCCGCATTTCCAGGACCCGGTCGACGTTTCCGATGTCGCGTGTTTGAATTTCCCGGACGTGTCGGTGGACACCGACCGGAACGGGGAGGGAAAATGACCAGCCCGCAAAGGACGGAAAGGGCGGAAAGGGCGGATAACGACGCGCTCGCGGATCGCGTGGCGGCCGGCGATCCGAACCTTTCCACCGAACGGACAAACCTTTCGGCCCGCCGTGATTTCCGCGCGTACTGGCTCGGCCAGACCGTGAGCGTCATGGGCCACCAGGTGGCGATCTTTCTCTTTCCGACCACCGCCATCGTCCTGTTCCACGCGTCCGATCTCGGCGTCGGCCTGCTGAATGCCGTGGGCACTGCTCCCTATCCGGTGCTGGCGCTCTTCGCCGGTGTCGTGATGGACCGGCGGCGGCGCAGGCCGGCCATGATGTGGTCGACCGCGGGCACGATGCTGGCGCTCGCCGCGATCCCCCTGGCCGCCGCCGCCGGGGTGCTGGGCATGGCGGAACTGTGCGTGGCGGCGCTCGCCGCCGGTTCGTTCGGCGTCCTCTACGACGTCGCCAACCAGTCGCACCTGCCGACCCTGCTGCCGAGGGAGATGCTGCCGCGGGCGAACGCCAGGCTGGAGGTGTCCACCTCCCTCGCCATGCTCGGCGCGCCCGCCCTGGGCGGCCTGCTCGGCCAGTACCTCTCCGGTACGACGGCGCTGGCGGTGGTCGCCGCCACCTTCGTCCTCCCGATCCTGACGCTCATGAGCCTTCGCACCCCGGAGCCCCCGGCGCCGCCACGGCAGCCGGGGGCTTCGATGTTCGCCGAGATGAAGGAGGGCGTCGCGGCCCTGTGGCAGCACCCGCTGCTGCGCCCCACGACGGTGGCCGCCGTGCTGCGGAACCTGGGCAACGCGGCCGCCTCGACGGTGTCGCTGCTCTTCGCCTACCGGACCCTCGGGCTCCCGCCCGGGACGGTCGGGGTGCTCTTCACCCTGGTGGGCCTCGGCGGGGTCGGCGGCGCGTGGATGGCGGACCGGCTGCTGGCCCGCTTCGGCCTCGGGACGACCCTCGCCGCCGCCTGCGCCTCCGGAGCCGTGTGGGCCGCCGCCCCGCTGGCCCTGTGGCTGCCGGCCGTGCCGACCCTGGTGGTGGTCGGCGCGGCAGCCTCGGTGTGGGTGCCGGTGTGGAACGCCACGATCACCACCTTGCGGCAGTCGGTGATCAGGCCGGATCTGCTCGGCCGGGTGCACGCGACGTCACGGACCATCAACTTCTGCGCGATGCCGCTCGGAGCCCTGCTGGGCGGGGTGGCCACCGATGTCCTGGGCGGCGCCCTGGGCCCGAAGGCCGGCACCGGATGGGCGCTCGTGCTGACCGGGCTGGCGTCGGCGGCCGCGACGGTCGTGCTGCTCCGCTCCGAACTGCGCTCGGTGCGGGAGATCCCCGGTGTCGCGAGCGAGTCGGCAGCGTGAGCGGGTGAGCGAACGAAGGGACGTCCCGCACCCGCGCGGGACGTCCCTTCAGGATTCTTCTCGGCTCAGCTCTTCTTGACGGTGATCGCGTGGGTGACGGCCGTTCCCGCCGCGAGCAGCACCGCGGCCGCGGCGACCAGCACACCCGTGGAGCCCAGGGCGTCCGCCGAGTTCGTCGTGTGCTGGAGGTCGGTCAGCATGATGTTGACCGGCGACACGCCCTTGCCGAGCATGACGGCCAGCAGCAGCACCAGGGCGACGACGAGCGCGTAGCCCTGCCGCCGGAACACCAGCCGTGAGCAGACCAGCCCGATGGCCATGCCGGTGAAGGCGCAGATCAGCTGGGCCTCCGTGCCGAGGACCAGATCGGCGAAGCGGACGGTGTGGGTGCCGAACAGCAGCGGCAGCGCCAGGCCGCCCACCGTCAGCAGCAGGCACCAGGCGGCGGCGGTCGCGACCGAGCCGAGCAGGACCCTGCGATGGCTGCCCGCGCTGACGACGACGATCGCGCGGTGCGGCGGGTCCTCCAGGCCGATCAGCGCCATGGTGAGCCAGGTGGAGCACAGCAGCATGGCCCCGGCCACCGCGGAGTAGGTGGCGGCGAGCGGGCCGGTGTCGCTGCTGGTCAGCACGGCGGCCAGGCCGATGAACAGAAGCAGCGGCGCGAGGTAGCGCTGGGAGAGCAGCAGCACCGTGAACATGTAGCGGACCAGGGGGATCACAGGGCGACACTCCTGGCGTCGGTACGGGAGCCGTGGTCGTGCGCGGCCCTGGCCACCGCCTCCACCGACCAGCGGTGCTGCAGTGCCGTCAGCAGTACGGTGTCCGAGTGCTCGCGGGTCACCCGCAGGATGATGCCCTGGCCCCGGCGGGCGGCGTCGACCACGCCCGGGAGCGCGTACCAGTCCAGCTGGGCCGGGACGGCGCCGGTGGCCGGCACGGCCAGGACCAGTTCGACCATCGGGGCGGGGCCCTCGGCGTGCACACCGCCGCGCCAGGTGACCCGGCCGTCGGTGATGGCGTAGGCGCCGGTGGCGTGCGTCCCGGTGATCGCCTCGCGGTGGTCGGTGAAGACCACCGCGCCGCCTTGGCCGGCCACCTCGTCGATGAACTCGCCCAGGACGCCGTGGGCCGAGGCGTCCAGGCCCGACCAGGGCTCGTCGAAGACGAGCAGGTCGGGCCGGACGAGCAGGGCCTGGGCCAGCGCGACCTTCTGCGCGTTGCCCTTGGAGAGCGTGCGCAGCGACGCGGTCGGGCCGCCGACGAGGGCGAGCCGCTCCAGCAGTTCGCCTCCGCGGGCGCGGGCGGCGGCGGTGGACATGCCTCGGATGCGGCCCATGTGGGTGAGGTAGGAGATCGCCGAGATGCGTTCGTGCGCCGTGAAGCGGTCCGGTACGTAGCCGACGGTCGGCGGTCGGCCCGAGACCGTGCCGGACGTGGGCTGGGAGAGTCCGACCAGGATCTTCAGCAGGGTCGACTTCCCGGAACCGTTGGTGCCCACCACTGCGACGGCGTCGCCGGCGGAGACCTTCATGTCCACATCGCTGAGGATCCACCGTCCTGCACCGTAGCGTTTGCAGACAGCTTTGCAGTGTAACAACTCAACTCCCGACTGTGATCTCCGCGCTCACGCTACTACAGTCAGGCATCGAGGCGGTGTCCCTGTCAACATGACGCACACCGAGGTCGGCAAAAAGGGTCGCAAGCCTGTTCAACCCTTCTTCCAATTGTTCGCCGGAGAGTGAACTGCAGGACAGCCGGAGCTGGTTCTTGCCGTCCTTTCCGTCGTAGAAATGCGACATCGGAGTCCAGAGCACGCCGAACTCCTGACCGGACCTTTCGAGCAATTCGTCGTCGGCGGTGAACGGCACATTGACGACGACGAAGAAACCGCCGTGCGGGGTGTTCCAGGAAACGTCCGGGCACCGCTGGAACCGTGCTTCCAGGCCGCGCAGAACGTGCGCCAGATTGCGTCGGTAGATCTCCTGTTCGCCGGAGGTCGCCCGGGCCAGGCTGAAGTCGTTCTCCAGCAGGGCGCCGCCGATGACGGCCTGCGAGATCGGCGAGGTGTTGACGGTGACCATGCTCTTGATCCGTGAGAGCTGCTCGGCGAATCCGCCGACCTGCCCGCGCCCGTCGCGCACCCGCTGGTCGGCCACCAGGTAGCCGACCCTGGCGCCGGGGAGGACGGTCTTCGCGAACGATCCGAGGTAGACCACCGTCCGGTCGGTGTCGAGCGCCTTCAGCGTGGGCAGGCGCCCGGAGCCGTCGTGGAACATTCCGTACGGGTTGTCCTCCAGGAGGAGGATCCCTTCGCGGGCGGCCAGGTCGAGCAGTTCGCGGCGGGTCCCGAGGTCCAGGCGCAGCCCGGACGGGTTCGCGAAGTCCGGCACGATGTAGCAGGCGCGGGGGCGCAGTCCGCGCTCGCGGGCCTGGCGCAGCGTCACGGCCAGGTCCGCGAGGTCGATGCCGGTGGTACCGCTCGCCACCGGCACCACCGGCATGTCGACCAGTCGTGCCGCGCCGGTCAGGCCCACGTAGGTCGGTGCCACGGCCAGGACGACGTCGCGCTCGTCCCGGCGCAGACTGCGCAGGGCCAGGAACATCGCCTCCTGGCAGCCGACGGTGACGACGATCGACTCGGGATCGACGTGCATCCCCTCGTCCACCTCGAGGTGGCGTGCGATGAGGTGATGCACGATGCCGCTGGTCCGTCCGTACTGGCACAGCGTGCGGCTCACCTCGGCCGGGCCGTAGCCGAGGTCCGTCGACAGGTGGTCGCAGAACCGCTCCAGGTGGCGGTGGACCGCCCGGACGTCGAAGTGGGTCTCCGTCGGCCGGCCCGGCGCGAAGGACAGGGCGTTCGGGTAGCGCGCGGTGACCTCGTTGAGGAAGGTCATGGAGGCGAGCGCCGGGTCCTCCAGTGAGGCGTGCAGGTCGGCGAGGTCCAGGTCGGCGACGTCCGGGGCGGCGAGGTCCGGGGCGGAGGCTTGCGGGCCGGCGGCTTCCGGTGCGCGGCGATCGTCAGGCACCGGGCACCCACCTGCGGGCGTGCAGAGCGGCCGCGGCGGCCAGGTCGGCGCAGCCGGCGAGCAGCATGCCCTCGCGCAGCTCGTCGTGCAGGACGGACAGCACCTCGGAGACTCCCTTCTCACCGTCGGCGGCCAGGCCCCACAGGACGGGCCTGCCCAGCAGCACCCCGGCCGCCCCGAGTGCCAACGCGCGCAGGACGTCCGTGCCGGTGCGCACCCCGCTGTCCAGCAGGACCTCGCACTGCCCGCCGACCGCCTCGACCACCGCGGGCAGCTGGGCGATGCTCGGTACGGCGCCGTCGAGTTGGCGCCCGCCGTGATTGGACACCACCACGGCGTCCGCGCCGCACTCCACCGCCCGTCGGGCGTCCTGCGGGTCCAGGATGCCCTTGACCACGAGGGGCAGTTCCGTCCGCCGGCGCAGCTGTTCCAGCTCCGCCAGGGTCGGGACGCCTAAGAGCGCGCGGGTGTGTGCGGCCACCGCGGACACCCCGGACGCCGGGCGGTGCGCCAGGTCGTCGAGTCCGGGCTCGAGCAGCGCGGCCCGGACGTGCGGGGGCAGCGTGAACCCGTTGGTCACGTCCCGCCAGCGCCGGCCCATGACCGGCACGTCCACGGTCACCACGAGGGCCCGGCAACCGAGTTGCTCCGCCCGGTCGACCAGCGCCTCGCGTGCCTGGCGCTCGCGCAGCCAGTACAGCTGGAACCACACGTCGGCGCCGGTCTCGACGACCGCCTCGATCGGGTGGCTGCTGAGGGTGCTGAGGATGAACGGCACCCCGGCGGCGTGGGCCGCCCGGGCGGTGGCGAGTTCGCCGTCGGGGTGCAGCAGGCGCTGGTAGGCCATCGGCGCCACGAGCAGCGGCATGGCGGCGTCGGTGCCCAGCAGCCGGCCGCCGCAGTCGGCGGAGGCCGTGTCGGTCATCACCCGGTGCACCAGCGTCACCGCGTCGAAGGCGGCCCGGTTCGCGGACAGCGTCGTCTCCCAGCCGCTGCCGCCCTCGACGAAGTCCCACACCTCGGGCACCGTGGCGGCGTGCGCCGCGCTCCGCAGGCCGGCCAGGCCGGGCGGCGCCGTGGCGGCCGGATCCTGCATGCCGCTCCTCATTCGTCCTCCGCTGCCACGGCCTCGTACAGCGCGCGGATGTTGCCGCTGCCGAACGTGGTGGCCCCGGCTCGTTCGATGACCTCGAAGAACAGCGTCTGGTGCCGGTGCGTGGAGCGGGTGAAGATCTGGAACAGCTGTCCGGCGTGGTCCTCGTCGGCCAGGATGCGCAGACTGCCGAGCTGCTCGGAGGAGTGGCGCGACAGCGCCAGCCGCTCGGGCAGCTTGCCGTAGTACGCGTCGGGGGTGTCGAGGAACTCGACGCCGGCCGAGCGCATCGTCGTGACGGTGCGCATGATGTCGTCGGTGGCGAAGGCGACGTGCTGGACGCCGGCGCCGCCGTGGTTCTTGAGGAACCCGTCGATCTGTCCCGGGTCGCGGGTGGTGTCCGGCTCGATGACGGTCAGCGTGACCAGGCCGGAACCGCTCTGCACCACCTTGGAGTTCATGGCCTGGGCGCCGATGACCATCCGCTCCTCGAAGATCATCCGGAAGTCCAGGACCCGCTCGTAGAACTCCACCGTGGCGTCGAGTTCGCCGGCCTCCACGCACACGGCGAAGTGGTCCACGTACCGCAGGCCGGTGTCGGTCACCGCCGCGTCGGTCGTCGCCGCCACGTCGGCGGCCGGCCGGGCCGCGGGCCGCTGGACGAAGGTGTGGGCCACGTCGCCGAATCCGGCCACGGACGCGGTGACGACCCCGTCCTTCTCCACCGGCTCGACAAGCGGACGGGCGCCGCGGCGAACCGCCTCGGCGAAGGCGCCGGCGGCGTCCGCGGTGCCCAGCGCGATGTCCGCGACGCCGTCGCCGTGGCGCCGGGTGTAGACGGCGTCCGGATGCTCGTCGTGCGGCGGCCGGCTGAGCACCAGGCGGATGTCGCCCCGGGCGAGGACGGCGGTGTGCTCCGCACCGGTCGGGTCCGGCTCGTCCGTGACGGTCAGCCCGTAGCCGCGGACGAACTCGGCGGTCCGGGCGTCCAGGTCGTCGACGCAGAACCGGATGTGATCGACAGTCAGGTTCTCGAAGTGGCTGCGGTCGGTGTTCACAGCGCGGCGCTCCCACTCGCGGCGGCGTCCATCGCCGCGATCAGGCTGTCGGGACGCATGTCGGTCCAGTGCTCGTTCACGTGGTCGATGCAGGACTGGCGGTCGGCCTCGCCGTGGACGGCCTCCCAGCCGGCCGGCACCTCGGCGAACGCGGGCCACAGCGAGTACTGGCCCTCGGCGTTGCGCAGCACGAGGTAGGTGGCGTCGTCGTCCTCGAAGGGATTGGTCATCGGTTGGTTCCCCCTGTGTGGTGTGCGGATGCGGTGAGTTCCCGGAGCCGGTCCGCGAGTGCCGGGCCGATCACGCGGAGGGCCTGCGGCCGGGTCATCTCCTCGTGCCCGCAGGCGACTTCGTGCCGTCGCAGCGGGCCGTCGAGGTGCGGCTCCCAGAGCTTCGCCTCGAGTCGGTCCTGATCCCCGTCCTGACCTCGGCCCTGATCCCGGTCCTGCGTCGCGGCGAAGTGCAACAGCTCCCCGTGGAAGACGCCCGGGGTGAACGCCTGGGCGGCCCGGGCGACGCCCAGGTACACGGCCGCCAGGTTGTCCCGGACCCGGTCGTCGAGCTGCAGGCCGGCGGTCTCCCGCTGTACCGCCTCGGCGACCTCCTCGGGCGACGGGGCGGCGACCGGGGCCAGGTCGGCCAGCGGGTAGCCGTCCAGCACCGCGAGCAGACCCACCTGTTCGCCGGCCGCCTGGAGCTGCACGGCCATCTCGTGGGCGATCAGACCGCCCGCCGACCAGCCGAGCAGGTGGTACGGACCCTGCGGAGCGACCCGGCGGATCTCGGCGACGTACGCCGCCGCCGTGTCGGCCACCGTCGCCGGGAGGTGGTCCGGGCCGCCGTCCAGCCCCGGCGACTGCAGCGCGTACAGCGGGTGCCCGGCGTCCAGGTACCGGGCGAGTCCGGCGAAGGACCAGCCGAGGCCGGCCGCCGGATGGACGCAGAACACCGGGGCGCCCGCGCCGTCCGGCCGCAGCGGCAGCAGGACATCCCAGTCGTCGCCGCGCCGGCACCCGTCCGCGGCAGCGTCCAGGGCGGCCGCCAGCTCCGCGACCGACGGGGACTCGAACAGCAGCCGCAGGCCGAGGTCGAGGCCCAGCGCGGTGTGGACCCGGTCGATCAGCCGGGCGGCCAGCATGGAGTGGCCGCCGGCGTCGAAGAAGCTGTCGTGGACCCCGAGGGCGGGGGCGCCGAGGACCTCCGCGAAGAGCTCGCGCAGGACGGCTTCGCGGGGGCTGCGTGCGGCGCGGTCCGGCTGTCCGGAGAAGTCCGGCTCCGGCAGCGCGGCCCGGTCCAGCTTGCCGTTCGGCGTGACCGGAAGGGCCGGCAGGACGATCACCGCGGCCGGGACCATGTGGGCGGGCAACAGTTCGGCCGCGTGCGCGCGCAGTGCGGCCGGGTCCGGCGCGTCACCGTGCGGTACGGCGTAGCCGATCAGCCGCGGCTCGCCCCGGCCGTCCTCGCGGACGGTCAGCACGGCCTGGGCGACGGCCGGATGGTCGAGCAGCGCGGCCTCGATCTCGCCCGGCTCCACCCGGAACCCGCGCACCGAGAGCTGGTGGTCGGCGCGGCCGAGGAAGTGCAGGCGGCCCTCGCGGTCCCAGCGGACCAGGTCACCGGTGCGGTACATCCGCGAGCCCGGCGGGCCGAACGGATCGGGCAGGAACCGCTGCGCGGTCAGCCCGGGCCGGCCGAGGTAGCCGCGGGCCAGGCCGGGACCGCTCACGTACAGCTCCCCGGCGACTCCCGGCGGCACGGGCCGCAGCCGCTCGTCGAGGACCCGCACGCCGGCGCCGCCGATGGGACGGCCGATCGACGGGCGGTCCTGGCCGGTCAGCGGCTCGCTCATGGTGGCGCACACGGTCGTCTCGGTCGGCCCGTACGCGTTGATCAGGCGCCGTCCGGAGCCCCAGCGGCGCACCGCGTCGGCGGGCATCGCGTCGCCGGCCACGGCCAGGGTGCGGACCGTCGCCAGCCCGTCCGGCGGCAGGACCGACAGCGCCACCGGCGGCAGGGTCACGTGGGTGATGCGGTGCCGGGCGATCAGCTCGGCCAGCGGGCGGCCCGGCATCAGTTCCTCCCTGGTGGCCAGCACCAGTTCGGCACCGGACAGCAGCGCCATGCACAGTTCGGAGAAGGCCGCATCGAAGCTCGGCGAGGCGAACTGCAGCACCCGGTCCGCCGCGGTGACCTGGAACCGGTCGATCTGCCGAGCCGCCAGGTTGGCGATGCCCTCGTGGGTCACCACCACCCCGTTCGGGCGGCCGGTGGAGCCCGAGGTGTGGATGACGTACGCCGGATGGGCGGTCAGCAGCGCGGTGGTGCGGTCCTGGTCGGCCGGGTCGGTGTCCGGTGCCGCGTCGAGCGTCCGCGCGGTGAGCGGGTCGTCGAGCACCAGCGCGGCGGCCGGCTCCGGCAGCCGGTCGGCCGTCGAGCGCAGGGCGAGCACCCGGGACGGCCGGGCGTCGGCCAGCATGTGCCGGATCCGCTCGGCCGGGTAGTCCGGGTCCACCGGCAGGAAGGCACCGCCCGCCTTGAGCACGGCCAGCACGGCGGTCACCTGCTCGGGCGAGCGCGGCAGCAGCAGCGCCACGGTGCTCTCCGGGCCCACCCCGAGCGAACGGAGGTGGTGCGCCAGCCGGTTGGCCCGGCGGTTCAGCTCCGCGTACGACAGGGTGTCGTCGCCGGAGCGCAGCGCCGTACGGTCCGGCGTGCGCGCCACCTGCCCCTGGAACAGCTCCGGCATCGTCCGCGCGGGGACCGGGGGCTCCGGAGCGGCGGACCACCGCTCGAGGTCGAGCCGCTCGGGCGGCAGCAGCACGTCCAGGGAGCCGATCGGCGCCCGCGGGTCGTCCGCCACGGCGGCCAGCAGGGCCACCAGGCGGCCGGCCAGCGCGGTCACGGTGGCCTCGTCGAACAGGTCCGCGTTGTACCGGATGCTGCCCCGCACGCCGGCCGCCAGGCCCTCCGGCGTGTGGCTCTCGCCGAGGGAGACGTCCAGGTCGAACCTGGCAGTGCCGGGGTCCACCTCCGGCTGGGTGATCGTCAGGCCGTCCAGGTCGAACCGCGGCGGCTCGGTGTTCTGCAGCACCAGCAGGACCTGGAAGAGCGGGTGCCGGGACACCGAGCGGGTCGGGCTCAGCACCTCGACCAGCCGCTCGAACGGCACGTCCTGGTGGGCGTAGGCGGCCAGCGCGGCGGTGCGGACCCGGTGCAGCAGCGTGACGAAGTCCGGATCGCCGGAGGTGTCGGTGCGCAGCACCACGGTGTTGGCGAAGAAGCCCACCAGCTGGTCGAGCGCCTGGTCGCCGCGGCCCGCCAGCGGGCTGCCGATCGGGATGTCCGTCCCGGCGCCGAGCCGGGTGAGCAGCGCCGCGAGCGCGGCCTGGAAGACCATGAAGGTGGTGACGCCCTCGCGCCGGGACAGCTCGGTCAGCTTCCGCTGCAGCCGCGCGTCCAGGTCGAGCGGCACGTGGCCGCCCCGGTGGCCGGGCACCGTGGGGCGCGGACGGTCGGCGGGCAGCGTCAGCTCCTCCGGCAGGTCCGCCAGGGCGTTCCGCCAGTGGGCGAGCTGCCGGGCGATGGCGCTGTCCGGGTCGTCCTCGGTGCCGAGCAGGTCCCGCTGCCAGAGCGTGTAGTCCGCGTACTGGACCGCCAGCGGCTCCCACTGCGGGGCCCGGCCCGCCGAGCGGTCCCGGTAGGCGGTGGTGAGGTCGCGGGCGAGCGGGGCGTACGAGGAGCCGTCGCCGGCGATGTGGTGCAGCACCAGGAGCAGGACGTGCTCGGTCGGCGAGAGCCGGAACAGCGCGGTGCGCAGCGGCGGTTCGACGGCGAGGTCGAAGCCGGCGCGGGTCGCGGCGGTCAGCACGGCGGGCAGCTCCGCGTCGGTGACCGGCACCGTGACGAGGGCGACCGGGCCGTCCTCGGCGGCGAGGATCCGCTGGTGCGGGTCGCCGTCGTGGTCCGGGAAGACGGTGCGCAGGGCCTCGTGCCGTTCCACCACGTCCCGCAGTGCGGCGTCCAGCGCCGCCGGGTCGAGCTCCCCGGACAGCCGCAGGGCCAGCGGGATGTTGTACGCCCCCGAGCCGCCGTCGAGCCGGTTGAGGAACCACAGCCGCTGCTGGGCGTAGGACAGCGGGATCACCGCGGGGCGGTCGGCGGGGACGAGCACCGGGCGGGCGCTGTCCGCGGTGTCCAGCCGAGCCACCAGGCCGGCCGGGGTCGGCGTCTCGAAGACGGCGCGCAGCGGGAGTTCGACCCCGAACGCGGAGCGGACGGCGTTGCCGAGCCGGGTGGCCAGCAGGCTGTGCCCGCCGAGCGCGAAGAAGCCGTCGTCCGGGCCGACCGAGGGCACCGCGAGCACCTGGGCGAACAGCTCGCCCATCAGCTCCTCGCGCGGGTCGCGCGCCCGGCCGCCGGCGGCGCGGGCGGTGAGGTCCGGGGCCGGGAGGGCGTTGCGGTCGAGCTTGCCGTTGGCGTTCGTCGGCAGCGCGTCCAGCAGGACGAACGCCGTCGGCACCATGTACTCCGGCAGCGCGGCGGCGGCGTGCGCGGCGAGTTCCGCGCCGGTCGCCCCGCTGCCCGGGCGCACGGCCACGTGGGCCACCAGGCGCCGTTCGCCAGCCGGGTCGGCCACGGCGCTGACCGCGGCGGCGGTCACCGCCGGGTGGCGGGTCAGGACGTTCTCGATCTCGCCGAGTTCGATCCGGAAGCCGCGCACCTTGACCTGGTCGTCGGTGCGGCCGAGGTAGTCCAGGGCGCCGTCCGGGCGGCGGCGCACCAGGTCGCCGGTGCGGTACATCCGGGCGCCCGGCCCGCCGAAGGGGTCGGCGACGAAGCGCTCGGAGGTCAGCGCGGGACGGCGGAGGTAGCCGCGGGCCAGACCCGGGCCCGCCAGGTACAGCTCGCCGCGGACCCCGGTGGGGACCGGTCGCAGCCGCTCGTCCAGGACGTGGGCGCGCACGTGCGGCAGGGGCCGGCCGATCGGCGGCGCGGCGGTCTCCTCGCCGGTGGCCTCCTCGTCCTCCGAGTACCAGGCGGTCGCGTAGACGGTGGCCTCGGTCGGGCCGTAGATGTTGGCCAGCCGCGTGCCGGGCAGCAGGCGGCGCACCTCCCGGACCAGGTGCTCCGGCAGTGCCTCGCCGGCCATCACCAGGGTCCGGGCGGAGAAGGCGACCTCGCCACCGGCGAGCAGCGCGGCGAACACCGACGGCACGCCGCTGACCAGGCTGCCCGACCAGGGCCGTTCGGCCAGTTCCAGCAGGTCGCGCACGATCTCGACGTGACCGCCGGTCAGCAGTGGCGCGAACAGCTCGAACACCGAGACGTCGAAGGAGAGCGAGGTGGCGGCCAGGACGTCCGCCAGTCCCTCGGCCCCGAAGCGGTCCGCCGCCCAGTCCAGCAGCCGGGCCATGCTGCCGTGCGGAACCACGACGCCCTTGGGCCGCCCGGTGGAGCCGGAAGTGTAGATGACGTACGCGGGCGAGTCCGCCGCGATCGCCGCGCACCGCTCCACGGCGGAGCGGGCGTCGGCGTCGGCGGAGAGCGCGTCGGCGAGGGCGGCCAGAACCGCGGGGTCGTCCAGCCGGACCCGGGGCAGCACGGACGGCTCGGGCATCCCCGGCACCGGCTCGCCCTCGGTGATCATCAGGATCGGCCGGGCGTCGGCGCAGGCGAAGGCGATCCGCTCGGCCGGCTGGGCACGGTCCACCGGAAGGTACGCCGCGCCGGACTTCAGCACCGCGAGCACCGCGACCAGCATCCGCTCCGAGCGCGGCAGCGCCACGGCGATCACGCGCTCCGGACCGGCGCCGCCGGCGACCAGGAGCCGGGCCAGGCGGTCGGCTTCGGCGTCGAGTTCGGCGTAGGACAGGGTGCGGCCCGCAGAGCTGACCGCGGGCGCCGCGGGCGTGCGCCGGGCCTGCGCCGCGAAGCGCAGCGGCACCGGGTCGAAGTGCGCCGGGCCGGACGGCTGCGCGTCGGCGGGCCGGGGCCGCTCCTGGGGCGTCAGGATGTCGACGTCCCCGATCGGCAGGGCCGGGTCGCCGGCCACCGCGCTCAGGAACCGGATCAGCCGGTCGGCCAGCGCGGCAGCGCTCGCCGCGTCGAACAGGTCCGCGCAGTAGCCCAGGGTGCCCTCGACACCGGCCGGTTCGCCCGCCGGTGAGCGGGTCTCGCGCAACTGGACGTCGAGGTCGAACTTGGCCGTCCGCTGGGGGATCCGCTGCCCGGTGACGTCGAGCCCCGGCAGGGTCACCGCGTCGCCGCCGCCGGGCTGCAGCGCCAGCATCACCTGGAACAACGGGTGCCGCGCCAAGGACCGCGGCGGCGCCAGCACCTCGACCAACCGCTCGAACGGGACGTCCTGGTGGGCGTAGGCCTCCAGGTCGTCCGCGGCCACCTGCCGGAGCAGGTCGCCGAAGACCGGGTTGCCGCCGGTGTCGGTGCGCAGGACCAGGGTGTTGACGAAGAAACCGACGAGCCGCTCCAGCGAGGCGTCGGCGCGCCCGGCGACCGGGGTGCCGATCGGCAGGTCGGTGCCGGCTCCCAGCCTGGTCAGCAGCGCCGCGAGGGCGGCGTGCAGGACCATGAAGAGGGTGGCGCCGTGCTCGCGGGCCAGGCCGAGCAGGTCCGCGTGCAGTTCGGCCGGCAGCCGGAAGGCGACCTCCGCGCCCCGGTAGCTGAACTCGGGCGGCCGCGGCCGGTCGGTCGGCAGCTCCAGGCCCTCCGGCAGCCCGGCCAGCCTGTCGCGCCAGTAGGCGATCTGGCCGCTGATCCGGCTGTCCGGGTCCTGCTCGCTGCCGAGCACGGCACGCTGCCACAGCGCGTAGTCGGCGTACTGGACGGGCAGCGGCGGGAACTCCGGTGCCCGGTCGGCCAGGCGCGCCGCGTAGGCGGTGCCGAGGTCGTGGGCCAGCGGGTCCATCGACCAGCCGTCGCCGGCGATGTGGTGCAGCACCACGAGCAGCACGTGATCGGTGGGCGTCAGTCGGAAGAGCGTCGCGCGCAACGGGAGTTCGGCGCCGAGGTCGTGGCCGCGGGCGGCCTCGGCCGGCAGCGACCGTTCGAGCGCGTCGGCGTCGGTGTCCACCACGGCGAGGTCGGGCCGCGCCTGCGCCGGGTCCAGGATCCGCTGCACCGGTTCGCCGTCCACCTCGGCGAAGACCGTGCGCAGCGACTCGTGTCGCACCACCAGATCGTGCAGGGCCAGGCGCAGTTCGCGCTCCCGCACGGGGCCGGACAGCCGCAGCGCGATCGGAATGTTGTAGGCGCCGCCGTGTTCCTCCAGCCGGTGCAGGAACCACAGCCGGCGCTGGGCGAACGACACCGGCAGCGGGTCCGGCCGGTCCATCGGGACCAGCGGGGCCTGCGCCGGGGCGGCCCGGTCGAGCCGCTCGGCGAGCGCCGCGACGGTGGGGGCCTCGAACACGGTCCGCACGTCCAGTTCGGCGCCGAACGCGGAACGGATCGCGTTGACCAGCCGGATGGCCAGCAGCGAGTGCCCGCCGAGCTGGAAGAAGTCGTCCTCGATGCCCGCCTCGGGCAGCCCGAGCACGTCGGCGAACAGCGCGCAGAGCGTCTCCTCGCGCGGCGAGCGCGGCGCGCCCGAACCGGCCTGCACCTCCCGGTCGGGTTCCGGGAGGGCCGCACGGTCGAGCTTGCCGTTCGCGGTGACCGGAAGGCGTTCCAGCACCATGAACGCCGCCGGAACCATGTACGCCGGCAGCCGGGTGCCGACGTGCGCCCGGAGGGCCTTGGCGAGCCGCCCGGCCTGCTGGAACAGCAGCGGCGCGTTGGTGTCGCGGGCCGTCTCGTCCTCGGTGGCGGGCTCGGCCCATCCGGTCGGCAGGACCGGGCCGGTGGGCCCGGAGGCGTCGGCGAAGAGCACGTCGAGCAGGCCGCCGGGGCCGGACGGCGACCAGGTGACGGCCGTCCGGTAGCCGAGCCGGTCGCCCAGCTCGTACAGCAGCGCGGGGTCGACTCCGACGGCCTGCGCGAGCCGGGCCCGCACCCGGGCGAGCGGCTCGCCCGCGTCCAGGGCGGCGGCGGCCGCCGTCTCCGGCCCGGTACGGCCGTCCGGCACGCCGGTCACCCGCAGGTTCGCCGGCCGGTGCTGCGCGAGGTGGGCCTGGAGGTCCGCCAGGTCGGTGACGTCCTGCGTCCAGCGCAGGGTGGTCGCCTCGACCGGCGGCACCGGCGCGTCCACGGCGGCGTGCAGCACGACGTCGTAGCGGTAGCGGGTCAGTTCGTTGTGGGCGTGGCCGCGCTTGACGCGGACGTCGGCGCCGGCGAGGCCGTCGGCGGCCCGGGCGAACCTGTGGAAGTAGCCGGGCGCCACCAGGAGTTCCTTCTCGCGCTCCGCCCGGCGCCGGGCCCGGCGCCGGAGTTCGGAGGCGTCCTCGGCGTCGTCGGCGCGCACCAGTTCGACGCCGGTGTGGAAGGTGTGCAGCAGGTCCAGGTTCCGCACGTCGCCCACGAACAGCGAACCGCCGGGGGCGAGCAGGGTGGTGAGTGCGGTCAGCACGCGCCGCAGGTAGTCGGCGTCGGGGAAGTACTGCACCACCGAGTTGATGACGATCGTGTCGAAGTGCCCGGCGGGCAGGCCGGTGAGGTCGTCGGCGGTCTGGGTGCTCAACCGTACGGTGGGGTGGGCTCCCAGGTGGGCGCGGAGCGTGCGGATCGCCTGCTCGGAGAAGTCGGTGGCCCAGTACGACTCGCACTCGTCGTACAGCTGGGACAGGATCAGGCCGCTGCCCACCCCGACCTCCAGCACGTGCCGCGGGCGCAGTTCGCGGATCCGCTCGACGGTGGAGCGGCGCCACTCGTCCATCTCGTCCAGCGGGATCGGCCGGCCGTCGTAGCTGCTCTCCCAGCCGGAGAAGTCCGAGCCGAAGGCGGCGGAGCGGGCGCCGTCGTACATGCCGTCGTAGATCTGCCGCCACTCGGCGACGTGCTGGACCGCCCCGGCCTCCTGTTCGGCGGGCCGCAGGCCGCCGGCGACGACGTAGGCGACCAGTTGCCGTTCGCCGCGGTGGTCGGTGCGTGCCAGCACCTCGGCCTCGGAAACCTCGGGGTGGTCCGCCAGCACCGCGGCGACCTCTCCGGGCTCCACCCGGAAGCCGCGGATCTTGACCTGGTCGTCGCCGCGGCCCATGAACTCCAGCTGCCGGCTGCCGTTCCAGCGCGCGAGGTCGCCGGTCCGGTACATCCGGCTTCCGGGCGCCCCGAAGGGATCGGCGACGAACCGCTCGGCGGTCAGGCCGGCCCGGTTGAGGTAGCCGCGGGCGAGACCGGTCCCGGCCAGCCAGACCTCGCCGGTCACTCCCGGCGGGACCGGCCGCAGCCACTCGTCCAGCACGTAGACCCGGGTGCCGGCCAGCGGCCGCCCGAGCGGCACCCGGACGTCGGCGGTGTACGGCGACCGCAACTCGTGGTGGGTGGCGCACAGCGTCATCTCGGTGGGCCCGTACAGCTGGCGCACGACCGCTCCGGGCGCGTGCTCCAGGACGCGATGGACCGCGATCGGCGAGACGACGTCGCCACCGGTGAGCACCTCGCGGACGGTGGCCAGGCACTCGGGCGCGTCCTCGGCCACGACCCGCAGGAGCCCGGCGGTGAAGTGCACGGCGGTGATCTTCTCGTCCGCGATCAGCCGGGCGATGGCGGCGGTGTCCAGCGGTCCGGGCGGGGCGAGCACCACCTCGTTCCCGGCCAGCAGCGGCACCCACAACTCGTAGTCGCTGATGTCGAAGGCGTACGGGGCGTGCATGAGCACGCGCTCGTGGTTGCCGGAGTCCCAGCACGGGTCGTCGGCGAGGGCCACCACGTCCCGGTGCGCGACGGCCACGCCCTTGGGCAGACCGGTGGAGCCGGAGGTGTACATGATGGTGGCGAGCTGGTCCGGGTGGACGACCGGCAGGTCGGGGCCGGTCGCGGCGGCATCCGCCGGCACCCGGCCGGCCTCCACCACGACGACCCGCGCCTCGTGCCGGAACTCCCGGGCGAGCATGGCCCGGTCGGTCAGCAGCACGGACGCCGCGGTGTCCGCCATGACGTATTCGAGCCGCTCCGCCGGGTACGCCTCGTGCAGCGGGACGCAGACCCCACCGGCCTTCCAGACGGCGAGCATCGACACGACCAGTTCCGGGGAGCGCTCCAGGAAGACGGCGACCCGGCTCTCCGGTCCGACGCCCTGAGCCCTCAGGGAGCGGGCCAACGCGTCGGCCCGCCGGTCCACGTCCCGGTACGTCAGCTCCCGGTCCCCGGCGCGCAGGGCGACCCCGTCGGGGTGCTCCGCGGCCGTGCGGGAGAACCGGACGTGCAGCACCTCCTCGGCGCCGGTGACCTGCGCGGGGGTACCGGCGAGCAGCCGACGGCGTTCGTCCTCGCCGAGGATCTCCACGGCTCCGATCCGCCGGCGCGGGTCGGCCGCGACGGCCCGGAGGAAGCGGGTCAGCCGCTCGACGACGGTTTCGACGGTGGCACGGTCGAAGATGTCGGTGCGGTACTCGACGGTGCCCTGGACGCCGTCCGCCAGCCGGCCCTCGCGGAAGCGCTCGGAGAGGTTGAACGCCAGGTCGAACTTGGCCGACGGCAGCGGCTCCTCGGCCAGGGTCACGTCCAGGTCGGCGAAGCGGAGGTCGGCGTCGGGGGTGTTCTGAAGCGCGAGGAAGACCTGGAAGAGCGGGTGCTGGGACAGCGAGCGCTCCGGCTTGAGGATCTCGACCAGGCGCTCGAAGGGAAGGTCCTGGTGGGCGTAGGCGGCCAGGGCGTTGTCCCGGACCGCCGTCAGCAGTTCGGTGAAGCGGGGGTCGCCCGAGGTACGGGTGCGCAGCACCAGGGTGTTGACGAAGAAGCCGATCAGGTCCTCGAGGGCGGCGTCCGTCCGCCCCGAGATGGGCGAGCCGATCGGGATGTCGGTGCCCGCGCCGAGCCGGGTGCACAGGGCGGCCAGCGCGGCCTGCAGCACCATGAAGAGGCTGGCGTTGTGCCGGTGGGCGAGGTCGAGCAGCTGCCGGTGGAGTTCGGCGTCCAGGCTGAGGGCGACCGTCTCGCCGTGGAAGCCGGCCTCGCGCGGGCGCGGCCGGTCCGTGGGCAGCACGGTCTGCTCGGGCAGTGCGCGCAGCGCGTCCTGCCAGTAGCCGGTCTGCGCCGCGAGGACGCTCGCCGGGTCGTCGGGCCGGCCGAGGACCTCGCGCTGCCACAGGGTGTAGTCCGCGTACTGGACCGGGAGCGGACGCCAGCCGGGCTCCTGGCCACGGCTCCTGCTCCGGTAGGCCGCGGCGAGGTCACGGGCGAGCACGGTCAGGGACCAGCCGTCGGCGGCGATGTGGTGCTGGACGAGCAGCAGCACGTGCTCGGTCGGCGACAGCGCGAACAGGTGGGCGCGCAGGGGGGCTTCGCGGGTGAGGTCGAAGGCCTCGGCCGCGGCGGCGCGCAGCCGGCCGGGCAGGTCCGCCTCGCCGCTCTCCGTCACGGTCAGGACGGGGCGACCCTCCTGCGGGTCGAGGACGAGCTGGTGGGGCTCGCCGTCGACCTCGGGGAAGACGGTGCGCAGGGCCTCGTGGCGCGCGGCGACATCGGCGAGGGCCGCCGCGAGCGCCGTGCGGTCGAGTTCGCCGCGCAGCCGCAGCACGCTCTGCATGTGGTACGCGGAGCCGTCGTCCGCCAGCCGGTTGATGAACCAGAGCCGGCGCTGCCCGAAGGACAGCGGGATCCGCGCGGGTCGTGCCGCGGGGGCGAGGGGCGTGCGCGCGCCGGCCGAGCCGTCGATCCGCGCGGCGAGGGCGGCGACGGTGGGCGCCTCGAAGAGGGTGCGCACCGGGATCTCCACGCGCAGTCGCGAGCGCAGGGCGTTCACCAGGCGGGTGGCGAGCAGGGAGTGGCCGCCGAGCTGGAAGAAGTCGTCGTCCAGTCCCACCCGGGAAACTTCGAGGACCTCGGCGAACAGCTCGCAGAGGATCTCCTCCTGCGGGGTGCGCGGCCGGCGTCCGGGCCCGGCCGGGCCGAGGTCGGGGGCCGGCAGCGCCTTGCGGTCCAGCTTGCCGTTGGGGGTCAGCGGCAGCGCGTCGAGGACGGTCAGGACGGTGGGGACCATGTGGCCGGGCAGCCGGCGGGCGAGGTGGTCGCGCAGCACGGCCGGGTCCGGGGCGGTGCCGGGGACGGGCACCGCGTAGCCGGTCAGGACTGGCCCGCCGGAGCCGAGGTCCCGGACCACGACGGCGGCCTGGGCCACCTCGGGGTGGTCGGTGAGCGCGTGTTCGACCTCGCCGAGCTCGATCCGGAAGCCCCGGACCTTGACCTGGCCGTCGGTCCGGCCGAGGTACTCCAGGCTGCCGTCGTCGCGCCGGCGGACCAGGTCCCCGGTGCGGTACATCCGGGATCCGGGCGGGCCGAAGGGGTCGGCCACGAAGCGTTCGGCGGTCAGCCCGGGCCGGTTCAGGTACCCGCGGGCCACGCCGGCGCCCGCGATGAACAGCTCGCCGGTGGCGTCGGTGGGCGCGGGGCGCAGCGCGCGGTCGAGCACGTAGGTGCGGGTGTTCGCGAGCGGGCGTCCGATCGGCGGACGGCCGGGAGTTCCGGGGTCGACGGTGGCCGCCGTCGACCAGATGGTGGTCTCGGTCGGGCCGTAGACGTTGGTGACCTCGGCGGCCGCCTCGCCCAGCTCCCGGGCCAGGCCCTCGGGCAGCGCCTCGCCGCCGACCAGCACCTTCAGCCCCGCCAGGCCGTCCGGACCGTGGTCCAGCATGCTGCGCCACAGTGTGGGCGTGGCCTGGACGGCCGTCACTCCGGCGTCGGTGATCAGCTGCTTGAGCGTCTGCGGGTCGTGCGCGCCGTCCTGCCCCGCGAGGACCAGTTCGCCGCCGGACAGCAGCGGCAGCAGCAGTTCCAGGTTGGCGATGTCGAAGCCGAAGGTGGTGACCGCGAGCATGCGGTCGTCGGGGCCGAAGTCCAGCCGCTGCTGGAAGTCCGTCAGCAGGTTGACGAGGTTCTCGCCCGGGATCACCGTGCCCTTGGGCAGTCCGGTCGAGCCGGATGTGTAGATCACATACGCGGGGCTGAGCGGGTGCGGGCGGGCGGGACGGTCATTCGCCATGGGGATCCCTCGCTGAGGACGGCAGGGTGGAGCACAGAGCGGTGCGGAGGTCGCCGGGCCCGGGCCGGTCGCGGCCCGGGCCCGGCGAGGTCAGCCGGCCTGGGTGGCGCGGCGCACGGCGACGGGCAGCCGGACCGGGCCGAGGACGCCGATCGAGGGGTGGAACTGGATGCCGGACTCCGGCAGCACCTCGATCTGCTCGAAGCGCTGCAGCAGGGCGGTGAGCGCGATACGCGCCTCCATGCGGGCCAGCGGCGCGCCCAGGCAGTAGTGGATGCCCTTGCCGAAGGCGACGTGCCGGCCCTGGTTCGGCCGGTGGATGTCGAACTCCTCGGCCCGGCCGAAGTGGGCGGCGTCGCGCTGGGCGGAGAGCAGCCACACGCACACCACCGCGCCGGCCGGGATGCGCTCCCCGCCGAGCTCCGTCTCACACGCCGTCACCCGCTGGTCCCGCACCAGCGGCGGGCGCCAGCGCAGCACCTCCTCGACGACCTTGGGCAGGAGGTCCACGTCGGAGCGGACCTCGGCGAGGACATCGGGGTGGCTGTCCAGACTCATCACGGTGCTGCCGACGAGCACGGAGGACGGCAGGTGTCCGGCGATCACGAACATGCCGATGACGCCGACGATTTCGTGGTCGTCCAGGGAGCGTCCGTCGACCTCCGCCTGCGCCAGGGCGCTGATCAGGTCGTCCTGGGGCTCGGCGCGGCGCTGGTGGATGATCTCGAGGAGGTAGGCGGAGGCGAAGCGGACGAGCTCGCCCAGTTCGCGCACCGCGGACTCGTCGGCCCGGCCGAGCTCACCGGCCGGCCTGGCGCCGAGCAGGGCGTCCGCCCAGACCGTGAACATCCCGTGGTCCTTCTCGGGGATGCCGAAGAGCTTGGCGATCACCCGGGCGGTCAGCGGGGCGGCGTACTCGGCCACCACGTCGAAGGTGCCGGTGCCGTCGGCCGACAGCTCGATCTGGTCCAGCAGTTCGTTCGCGGTCTCGATGATGATCGGTTCGAGACTCGCGATGACGTTGGGCGTGAACGCGCGCCGCACCAGTTCACGCATCCGGGTGTGGTGGGGCGGGTCGACGCCGAGGAAGTTGCCCTGGGCGGCGCTGGCCAGCTCCCGCTCGTCCTCGGGGATCATGTCGTTCATGTCACTGGAGAAGGTCCGGTGGTCGCCGAGCACCTGGAGTGCCTCGTCGTAGCCGAACACCTCCCACACACCCGGCTGGTAGCTCTTGGCCACCGGGCCGGCGGCGCGACCGCGGTCCAGGTACTCCAGGAACGCCTTGGTGCGCTGGTCGTAGGAAAGGCTCGTCAAAGCTGCGAGATCGGTCATGAGATAGCCCCCGCGAGCAGGAAATGGTTAACGAGGGCCGGCGACGAAAGGAGCTGAAAGTGGCCGGCTGCCGTGCTTGCCTGGCCACTCAGACGGAGTCCCCCGTACCGCCCTGAATCGTCGAATTCGAGTACCGGAAGGGGCAGCCCGAATTGACGCCAACGGAACTGGAGCCTAGGTAGCCTGTCTCGGCAGTGTCAAGAGTGATCTTCGACGGTACGTCAGGACCGCGCGTCGGTACGGGTCGTCTGACCTGGGAGAACGGCGCCGACGGTGCCGTCTTCGCCGATTTCCCGACCGGAGGGCACGGTTCCGGCCAGGAGGGCGGCGTTCCGGCCAGGCCTTTGCGAACTCTATTGGCCGGGGTACGCTGCGGAACGGTGCCTGCGGGACTGTTGTTCGAGAACGTCGAGGAACGGGACGCACGGCACGAGACACGGGGGACGGGGGATGTGCACGTGATCGTGCAGTTTTGTCGATGCTGGGACCGCGCCGGGCCTTCGCGCTGAAGCTTCGCTGGAACTCGCGGAGATCCCGAAGGAAACAGCCGGACGCGCGCGCCCGCCGCAACGCGGTACCGCCATCCAATCCTCGGGACCTCGCCTGTTCGTGAGTTGACTGCAACCGCCAACAGCTTTGCGAAGGACTCTGCATGCCCGCAACAGCGCGTCAAGAATTCGCTCTTACTTCCGCGCAGACCGGAATATGGCTGGCCCAGCGTTTCGCGCGGGACGGCCTCGACTACAGCGTCGCGCTGTACGCCGACATCGTCGGCCCGCTCGACGTCGACCTGCTGGTGCGGGCGGCCCGCGGGACCTTCGCCGACACCCCGACCCTGCGGGCCCGCATCGTGGCGTCCGGCCCGGAGCCGGTGCAGGTGGTCGACGACTCGGCCGAACTCGTCATGCCCTGCCTGGACCTGCGCGACCAGGAGCAGCCGCACCGGGCGGCGATGGCCTGGATGGAGGACGAGCTCGCCGTGCCGCTCGCCCCGGACAGCGGCCGGATGTACTCCTTCGCGCTGCTGCGGATCGGCGAGGACCGTCACCTGTGGTACCTGCGGGCCCACCACGTGGCCATCGACGGCTTCTCCGGCGCATTGTTCGTACGGGAAGCCGCCTCCCGGTACACCGCGCTGGCGACCGGCCGGGCCGATGTGAACGGCCTTGGCCATTTCGGGGAGATGTTGCGCTCGGATCGTGCCTATCGCGAGTCCGCGGCATTCCACACGGACCGTGCGTACTGGATGGAGAAACTGGCGGACAGCCCGGCGCCGGCGACCTTCGGACAGGCCGAGCCGAATCGTCAGGGCGGCCGGACCCGCGAGACGGTGGAAATCGAGAGCGAGCTGAGCGAGGCACTCGGCAAACTGGCGCAGCGTTGCGGCGTGACACCTGCGGCCGTTTACGCCGCGGCCGCCGCCCGTTACACCGCACGACTCACCGGTGAAACGGACGTCGTGCTCGGGCTGCCCGTTACCGCCCGGTTCGGCAAGGCCATACGCGGTATTCCCGGAATGATGTCCAACGTGGTGCCGCTGCGCGTTATGGCGGGACCGGAGCTGCCGCTGTCCGGATTGCTGCAGAACGTCTCCGCGGAAATGCTGCTCGGCCTTCGGCACCAGCGCTACCGATATGAGGATCTGCGCAACGACCTCGGCGCGGGAGAGGAAAGCAGCCCGCTGGTCGGGCCGCACGTCAACCTGCAGTTCTTCGACCAGGACGTGGATCTCGCCGGATGCGCGACGACGATCCACAACCTGACCAACGGACCGGTCGACGACCTGGCCTTCGTGTTCTACGGAGACGTCCGGCGGGGAAGCGGACGGATCGACGTCGACGGCAACACCGAGCTCTACCGCCGCGCCGATCTGCGGGTGCACGGCCAGGGCCTGCTGCGACTGCTGGAACAGATGGCCGAGGCGGACCCGGACACCCCGTGCCACGAGCTCGACGTCTTCCGGACCGACGACCTGGAACGGCTACTCGTCGGCCGCAACGACACCGGGCGGCCGACCGGCCCCGAGACGGTCGTCGACCTGTTCCAGGCCCGAGTGGCGGCCACCCCGGACGCCCCGGCCGTGGTGCACGGGCCGCACGGCCTCTCGTACCGGGAGCTGAACGAGCGGGCGAACCGGCTCGCGGCGCTGCTGCTCGCCCGCGGCCTCGGCCCGGAGGACGTCGTCGCGCTCGCGGTGCCGCGGTCCGTGGACCTGGTCACCGCCCTGCTGGCCGTGGTCAAGTCCGGTGCCGCGTTCCTGCCGGTCGACCCGGACTACCCGACCGACCGCATCGCGTACATGCTCGACGACGCCCGGCCGGCGCTGCTGATCACCACGCAGGACACCGTGCCCCGGCTGCCCCATGCCACGGCCACCCCGCAGCTGCTGCTCGACGACGCCGAGCCGGCGACGGCCCTGGAAGCGGCGCCCGGCCGGGACGTCACCCAGGCCGACCGCCCGCGCCCGCTCACGCCGGACTCGCCCTCCTACGTCATCTACACCTCCGGCTCGACCGGCCGGCCCAAGGGAGCGGTCAACACCCACGCCGGCCTGGCGAACCGGCTGCAGTGGATGCAGGACCGCTACCGGCTGACCGCGCAGGACCGGGTGCTGCAGAAGACGTCCTGCGGATTCGACGTCTCCGTCTGGGAGTTCTTCTGGCCCCTGGTGAGCGGCGCGACCCTGGTGATGGCCGACCCCGGGCTGCACCGCGACCCGGGCTACCTCGCCGCGGTGATCCGCGAACAGCAGGTCACCACCGTCCACTTCGTCCCCGCCATGCTCCAGGCCTTCCTGGCCGAGCCCGAGACCGCCCGGTGCACCGGCCTGCGCCGGGTGATCTGCAGCGGTGAAGCGCTGCCCGCCGAACTCGCCGACCGGTTCTTCGCCGTCCTCGACTGCGAGCTGCACAACCTGTACGGACCGACCGAGGCGTCCATCGACGTGACGTCCTGGCAGTGCGACCCGGCACGCACCGGCGCCCCGCCGATCGGACTCCCGATCGCCAACACCCGGGTGTACGTGCTGAACCAGGCCCTGGAGCCGGTGCCCGACGGCGTGCCCGGCGAGCTCTACCTGGCCGGCACCGGCCTCGCGCGCGGCTACCTCGGCCGGCCCACCGTCACCGCGGAGCGCTTCGTGGCCTGCCCGTTCGGCCGGCCCGGTGAGCGGATGTACCGCACCGGCGACCTCGCCCGGTGGGACGCCGACGGGCAGCTGGCCTACCTGGGCCGGACCGACGACCAGGTGAAGATCCGGGGCGTGCGGATCGAACCCGGCGAGATCGCCTCGGTCCTCGGCGAGCACCCCGAGGTCGGCGAGGCGGTGGTGGTGGCCCGCGACGACCGCTCGTCCGGAAAGTACCTCGTCGGCTACGTGGTGCCCGAGCGCAACCGCCTCGCCTCCGTGCAGGAGCGGACCCACGGCGAGCACGTCGACCAGTGGCAGCAGCTGTACCAGTCGATGTACGGCGCGCAGTCCGAGGCCGCCTTCGGCGAGGAGTTCGCCGGCTGGGACAGCAGCTACACCGACCGCCCGCTGCCGCTGGAGGACATGCGGCAGTGGCGCGACCGGACGGTGGAGGCGATCCGCGCCCTCCGGCCCCGCCGGGTACTGGAGATCGGCGTCGGCAGCGGCCTGCTGCTCGCCCGGCTCGCGCCGGACACCGAGCGGTACTGGGCGACCGACTTCTCCCCCGCGGCGATCGCCGCGCTGCGCCGGCACCTCGACACCCGGCCGGACCTGGCCGGGCGGGTGGAGCTGCGCACCCAGCCGGCCGACGACCCGGCCGGGCTGCCCGAGGACTTCTTCGACACCGTGGTCATCAACTCCGTGGCGCAGTACTTCCCCACCGCGGAGTACCTCGGGACCGTCCTGCGCGGAGCGCTCGGCCTGCTGCGCCCCGGCGGCGCCGTGTTCCTCGGAGACGTCCGCGATCTGAGGCTCCGTCAGTACCTCGCCACCGGTGTGCAACTCGCGCACAGCCCGGCGGACGCGGACCCGCAGGCCGTGCGCCGGGCCGTGGAACAGCGGACCCGGCAGGAGAACGAACTCCTGGTCGACCCGCGGTTCTTCACCGCGCTCCAGCAGGAGACCGACGACCTCGCCGGCGTCGACATCCGGGTCAAGCGCGGCGACTACGACACCGAACTGAGCCGCTACCGCTACGACGTGGTCCTGCACAAGCGCTCGGAGCACCGGCCCGTCTCGCTGCTCGACGTGCCGGACGCGGACTGGGGCACCGAGGTCGCCGACCTGACCGCGCTGCGGCACCGGCTCGCCACCGACGCGCCGGCCCGGCTGCGGATCACCGGCGTGCCCAACGCCTGCCTGGCGCCCGAGGTCTCCGCCACCCGGCAGCTGTTCGCCGGGGCGCCGATGGCGGACGTCCGGCAGGCGGTGGACGGCGACGTCCCGGCCGGCCCGCTGCCCGAGGCCTTCCACGCGCTCGGCGAAGACCTCGGCTACCGCACGGTGGTCACCTGGTCCGGCGAGGGCTCCGACGGCGAACTCGACGTGCTCTTCCTGAGCTCCCGGACGGACGCCGCCACCGCGGCCCTGACCGACGTCTTCCTCCCGGCCGCGGCGGCGCCGCCGGCCCTGACCAACAACCCCGCGGTCGGCCGCGAGGCCGGCCGGCTCGCCGCCGCCCTGCGCGAGCACCTGCGGGAGAACCTGCCCGACTACATGGTCCCGGCCGCCGTCATGGTGCTCGACGCGCTGCCCACCACGGCCAACGGGAAGCTGGACCGACGCGCCCTGCCCGCACCGGAGTTCCGCGCCACCGGCGGCAGCCGACCGGCCCGGGGTCCGCGCGAGGAACTGCTGAGCCGGCTGTTCGCCGAGGTCCTGGGCCTGCCCGGCATCGGTGCCGACGACAGCTTCTTCGACCACGGCGGCGACAGCATCGGCGCGATCCAGCTGGTCAGCCGCGCGCGCGGCGCCGGAGTGCTGTTCACCCCGCGCGAAGTCTTCGAGCACCGGACGGTCGCCCGGCTCGCCGAGGTGGCCCGTACCCAGGACACCCAGGCCCCGGTGCCCGGCACCGGAGTCGGTCCCGTTCGGCTGCTGCCGATCGTCCACCAGCTGCGTGAACTCGGCGGCCCGGTCGGCAGGTTCAGCCAGTCGATGCGTCTCGACGTGCCCGCCGGACTGCGCCTGGAGACCCTCGGCGACGCCCTGCAGACCGTGCTCGACCACCACGACGCGCTGCGCCTGCGGCTGGACCGGGACGTCGACGACGCGTGGTCGCTGACGGTACGGCCGGCCGGCGCCGTCGACGCCGCCGGGTGCCTGCAACGGGTGGCCGTCACCCAGACCGGCGAACCCACCGAGGCGGAGCTGCGGACCTGGGAGGAAGCCGCCCTCGACCGGCTCGACCCCGAGCGCGGCGTCCTGGTGCAGGCCGTCTGGTTCGACGCCGGCCCGACCCGCCGCGGCAGGCTGTTCCTGGCCGTCCACCACCTGGCCGTGGACGGGGTGTCCTGGCGCGTCCTGGTGCCCGACCTGGCCGACGCCTACGCCGCCCTCGCCGAGGGCGGGCGCCCCGCACCCGCCCCGGTGGGCACCTCGCTGCGGCAGTGGTCGCAGCAGCTGGCCGAGCGGGCCGGCACCGCCGACGTGGTCGGCGAGCTCGACCACTGGCGGGAGACGCTCTCCGGCGCCACCGCCCCGCTCGGCGCACGCGCGCTCGATCCCACCCGGGACGTCCTCGCCACCCGGCGCACCCTGGTGTCCTCCGTCGACGCCGACACCACCGCGGCGCTCCTCACCGAGGTGACCACCGCCTTCCACGCCGGCGCGAACGACGTCCTGCTCGCCGCCCTGGCCCTGGCCCTGCAGGACTGGCGCCGGCGGCGCGGGCACGAGACCGCGCCGGTGCTGGTCGACCTGGAGGGGCACGGCCGCGAGGAGGAGACCGTCCCGGGAGCCGACCTGTCCCGCACCGTCGGATGGTTCACCAGCCTCTTCCCGGTGCGCCTCGACCCCGGCGTGACCGAACCGGCCGAGACCTGGGCTACTGGCCAGGCCGTCGGAACGGCGCTGCGCTCGGTCAAGGAGCAGCTGGCGGCGGTGCCCGGCAAGGGACTGGGCTTCGGGCTGCTGCGCCACCTCAACCCGCAGGCCGCCACGGCCCTGGCCGACCTCGGCAGCCCGGACGTCCTCTTCAACTACCTCGGCCGCTCCCTCACCACCCGCGGCCGGGGCACCTGGACTCCGGTGCGCGACGGCAGCGCACTGGCCGGACACACCGACCCCGGCACGCCCTTCGCCCACACGCTGGAGATCAACGCGCTCGTCCACGAGGACGGCGAGGACGGCGAGGGCCGGAAGGACGGGCACGACGGGCACGACGGGGAGAACGGGAAGAACGGCCCCCGGCTGTCCGCCGAGTGGTCCTGGCCCGCGGACCTGCTCACCGAGGACGAGGTCCGCGACCTTGCCGACACCTGGTCCACCGCCCTGCGCGCGCTGGCCACCCACGCCCGCCGACCGGGCGCCGGCGGCCACACGCCGTCCGACTTCCCGCTCACCCGGCTCGACCAGCAGGACATCGACGAGATCGAGGCCGTCTGCCCCGACGTCGAGGACGTCCTGCCGCTGACGCCGCTCCAGGAGGGCCTGGCCTTCCACGCCGCGTACGACGACCACGCGCCGGACGTCTACCACGTCCAGATCGCCCTCGACCTGGACGGCGAGATCGATCCCGGGACGCTGCGCGAGGCCGCCGAGGCCCTGCTGCTCTGCCACCCGGTGCTGCGCACCTGCGTACGGCACCGGGCGAGCGGCGGCCTGGTCCAGGTGGTCCGGGCCGAGGTCCCGGTGCCGTGGCGGTACCTGGACCTGAGCGGGCTCGACCCCGAGCAGCGGGCCGCCCAGGCCGAGGCGGCGCTCCGGGACGACCTGAGCCGCCGCTTCGACCTGGCCGAGGCACCCCTGCTGCGCCTGACGCTGCTGCGCCTCGGCGAAGGCCGCCACACCCTCGCGGTGACCAACCACCACATCGTCCTGGACGGCTGGTCGATGCCCCTGCTGCTGCAGGAGCTGTTCGCCCACTACGGCACCCGGGGCGCCGACGCACCGGCGCGGCCGGCCGGCTCCTGGCGCACCTACCTGGACTGGCGGGCCGGCCAGGACCGTACCGCGGCCGAGCAGGCGTGGCAGGCGGCGCTCGGCGGACTCGACGCGCCGACCCGGCTGGCTCCGCACGGTGACGTGCACGCCTCCGTCCAGCCCGACTCCCGCTCCGTCCGGCTGCCCGAATCCGTCACCGCCGCGCTGACCGGGCGGGCCCGGGAGTACGGCGTCACGCTCAACACGGTCGTGCAGGCCGCCTGGGGGCTCCTGCTGAGCCGACTCACCGGCAGCGAGGACATCGTCTTCGGCACCACCGTCTCCGGACGGCCGCCCGAGCTGCCGGGCACCGAGACGATGATCGGCTGCTTCATCAACACCGTCCCGGTGCGGCTGCGGCTGCGCCCCGACGAGCCGATCGGCGCGCTGCTGGCCAGGCTGCAGGACGAGCAGTCCCGCCTCGCCGCCCACCAGCACCTCGGGATCGCCGAGATCCAGCGCCTGACCGGCGTCGACGGCGAACTCTTCGACACGCTCACCGTGTTCGAGAACTACCCGCTGGACCCGGACGCCCTGAACCGCGGCGCGCGGACCGGCCTGCGGGTGGGCGCCGTCCGCACGCACAACGACGTGCACTACCCGCTGGCCCTGATCGCCACCCCTGGCCCCTCGCTCGACCTGCAGTTCACGTACCGGCCGGACCTGTTCGCGGCCGCCGACGCCGAGCAGATCGTGCGGCGCTACACCCGGCTGCTCCGGGAGATCGCCGAGGCGGGCCCGGACACCCGGGCGGACCGGATCGAGGCCCTGGAGCCGGCCGAGACACGGCAGCTCACCGAGGAGTGGAACGACACCGGCCGCCCGGTGGCCCCGGTCGCCGTGGCCGAGGCCGTACGGGACTGGGCGGCGCGGGAACCCGGCCGCATCGCGGTGGTCGGCGCGGCCGAAACGCTGACCTACCGCGAGCTCGACGAGCGGGCCGACCGGCTGGCCCGGCACCTGCGGGCCCGCGGCATCGGACCGGAGGACCTGGTCGCGGTGGCGGTGCCGCGCTCGGCCGAACTGATGGTCGCGCTGCTGGCCGTGCTCAGGACCGGCGCCGGCTACCTGCCGCTGGACCACCGGCACCCGGCCGAGCGGACCGCGTTCATGGTCCGAGACGCCGCGCCGGTGCTGGTGCTCACCAGCGGCGAGGAGGTGCCGGGGCTGCCGCCGGCGGACCGACTGGCGCGGCTCGCGCTGGACGACCCCGGCACGCCCGGCGACGCGGCCGTCCCGTCCGGCGCCCTCCCGTCCGCGCCCGACGGTTCGCTCGCCTACGTCATCTACACCTCCGGGTCCACCGGCCGCCCCAAGGCCGTCGCCGTGTCGCGCGCGGCCATGAACGCGCTGGTGGGCTGGGCGGTGGAGCGCTTCGGCGGCGAGGGACTGCAGCGGGTCCTGGCCGCCACCTCGCTCTCCTTCGACGTCTCGGTGTTCGAGCTGTTCGCCCCGCTGGCCGCCGGCGGGCAGCTGGAGATCGTCCGCGATCTGCTGGAACTGGCCGAACGGCCCTGGCAGGGCTCGCTCATCAGCGGCGTCCCGTCGGCGCTGGCCGCGCTGCTCGCCGACCCGTCGCCGACCTTCGCGGCCCGGCGGCTCGTCCTGGCGGGTGAGGCCCTGCCCGAGCCCCTGGTGCGGCGGATCCGGCAGTCGCTGCCCGGTACGGAGATCGTCAACCTCTACGGGCCGACCGAGGCGACGGTGTACGCCACCGACTGGACGTGCGCCGACGACCAGGTGCTCGCCCCGCCCATCGGCCGCCCGCTGCCGCACACCCGGGCCTACGTGCTGGACCGCTGGCTGCGCCCGGTCCCGGCCGGGGTGCCCGGCGAGCTGTACCTGGCGGGCACCGGTGTCGCGCGCGGCTACCTCAACCGGCCCGCGCTGACCGCCGACCGCTTCGTCGCCGACCCGTACGGCGCGCCGGGAAGCCGGATGTACCGCACCGGCGACCTCGCCCGTCGGCTGCCCGACGGCGCGCTGGACTACCTGGGCCGCACCGACACCCAGGTGAAGGTCCGCGGCCACCGGATCGAACTCGGCGAGATCGAGGCGGTGGTGGCCCGCCATCCGGACGTCGCCCAGGCCGTCGTGCTGGCCCGCGACACCTCGGCGGGCACCACCCGGCTGATCGCCTACGTGGTCCCGCGTCCCGGCGCCGAACCGGACGTCACCGACCTCGCGGAGCGGACCGCGAGCGAGCTGCCCGGCTACATGGTCCCGGCCGGCTACGTCCTCCTGGAGCGGCTGCCGGTCACCGCCAACGGAAAGCTGGACCGGGCCGCCCTGCCGGCGGCCGACCCGGGCGAGCACGCTCCGGACACCGGCCGGGCCCCGCGGACCTCGCGCGAGGAACTGCTGTGCGGACTCTTCGCACAGACCCTGGGCGTGCCGCTGGTCGGGCCCGACGAGAGCTTCTTCGCGCTCGGCGGGGACAGCATCACCTCGATCCAGCTGGTGAGCCAGGCCCGGCGCCAGGGCCTGGAGTTCACCCCCCGGGACGTCTTCGACCACCGCACCCCGGCGAACCTGGCCAGGGTGGCGCGCGAGCAGGCCGACCCGGTGGCCGAGGAGGACACCGAGGCCGGTCCGGGGCCGCTGGCACCGACTCCGGTGATGGAGTGGCTGCGCGAACTGGGCGGCCCGGTCGACCGGTTCAACCAGTCGATGTTCGTCCGGCTGCCCGCCGGCATCGACGAGCCGACGCTCACGGCGGCGCTGCGGTCGGTGGTGGACCGTCACGAGGCCCTGCGGCTGCGGCTGCACCGCAAGGACGACGACACCCGCTGGGACCTGGAGATCACCGAGCCGGGCGAAGACCTCGCGGACCGGTTCGCCCGCCACGACGTCGCCGGGCTGACCGGGGACGCGCTGCGCGAGGCCGCCCGGCGCCAGGCCGAGCGCGCCTGGGACCGGCTGGCCCCCGAGCACGGCACCGTGTGGCAGGCCGTGTGGCTCGACGCCGGGCCGGCCGCGCCCGGACACCTGCTGCTGGCCGTGCACCACCTCGCGGTGGACGGCGTCTCCTGGCGCATCCTGCTCGGCGACCTGGCGGAGGCCGCCGACGCGCTGCGGCGCGGCGCCGACACCGCGGTGGCCCCGGTCGGCACCTCGCTGCGCCGCTGGTCGAGGCTGCTCGCCGAGGAGGCCGGCAGCGACCGGCGGACGGCGGAACTCGGCCTGTGGACGGCGATGCTGGACGGCGCCGACGCGCCGCTCGGCCGCCGGGCGCCGGACCCGGCCCGGGACGTGGTGGCCTCCCGGCGCACCGTGGAGCTGACGCTGCCGGCGGACGCCACCAAGGCGCTGCTGACCGACGTGACCACCGTCTTCCACGCCACGGTCAACGACGTCCTGCTCACCGCGGTGGCCCTGGCCGTGCAGGACTGGTCCCGTCGGCGGGGCCGTCCCGCCGCGCCGGTGCTGGTGGACGTCGAGGGCCACGGCCGGGAGGAGGACGCGGTCGGCGGCGTGGACCTGTCCCGCACCGTGGGCTGGTTCACCACCGTCCACCCGGTCCGGCTGGACCCGGGCGCCGTCGAGTGGCCGGACCTGTGGGCGGCCGGGCCCGAGACCGGACGGGTGCTGAAGCGGGTCAAGGAGCAGCTGGCCGCCATCCCCGACCACGGTCTGGGCTACGGCCTGCTGCGCCACCTCAACCCGCGCACCCGGCAAGCGCTCGCGGGGCTGCCGGTGCCGCAGATCGGCTTCAACCACCTCGGCCGGTTCGGCACGCCCGCCGGGTCCGGCGCGTGGGCGCCGGCGCACGAGGTCGGCGGGTTCACCGGCGGCGCCGACCCGGGCCTGCCGCTGGCGCACGCGGTGGAGGTCAACACGCTCGTCCGGGAGGACGACGGCGCGGAGCCGGTGCTCGTGGCCGAGTGGTCCTGGGCGGCTGAGCTGTTCACGGCCGCGGAGGTCGAGGACCTGGGAGCCACCTGGTTCCGCGTCCTGCGGGCCCTGGTCGACCATGCCCAGCGGCCCGACTCGGGGGGCCAGAGCCCCTCCGACCTGCCACTGGTCTCGCTCTCCCAGGACGAGATCGACCAGCTTCAGGAAGAACTGGCCCTGGAGGGGGACCTGTGACAACGGCAACGAAGCGCACGCCCAGGATCGAGACCGTCCTACCGCTGACGCCCGTCCAGGAAGGACTGGTGTTCCACGCGGCGTACGACGAGGACGGATCGGCCCTGTACAACGTCCAGGTGGTGCTGGACCTGGAAGGACCGCTCGACGCCGCCGTGCTGCGGCGGTCGGTGGAGGCCGTGGTACGGCGCCACCCGACCCTGCGGGCGAGCTTCCGGCGCCGGGCCACCGGCGACACCGTGCAGGTGGTCCAGTCGGAGGTGCCGCTGCCGTGGGAGGAGGCGGACCTCACCGCGGTCGCCGACGGCGACCGGGAGGCCGAGGTCGAACGGATCACCCGGGAGGCCCGCACCCGCCGGTTCGACCTGGCCGCGGCCCCGCTGCTGCGGTTCACGCTGATCCGGCGCCGGTCCGACCGGTTCCGGCTGGTGCTGACGAACCACCACGCCGTGCTGGACGGCTGGTCCACCGGGCTGCTGCTGCGCGAGCTCTTCGAGGTCTACGGCGCCGGCGGCGGCGCGTCGGCGCTGCCGGCCGCCGTGCCGCTGCAGGAGTTCTTCGCCTGGCGGGCCCACCAGGACGCTCCGCAGGCCCGGGCGGCGTGGCGCGCGGCGCTGACCGGCCTGGAGGAGGCCACCCGGGTGGCGCCGAACGCGGACAGCCGTACGGCAGTGCCGACCGAGCAGGTGCTGGTCACCGTGCCCCGGGACCTGACCGCGGCCGTCGCCGAACGCGCCCGGCTGCTGGGCCTGACCGTCAACACGGTGGTCCAGGGCACCTGGGGCCTGCTGCTGTCCCGTCTGACGGGCCGTGACGACGTCGTCTTCGGTACCACGGTGGCCGGCCGGGCACCCGAGCTGCGCGACGTCGAGGCCATGGTCGGGATGCTGGTCAACACCGTGCCGGTGCGGGTCCGGATCGACCCGCGGGAGACCCTCGGCGGACTGTTCGCGCGGCTCCAGGAGGAGCAGTCCCGGCTCGGCGCCCACCAGTACCTCGGACTGACCGAGATCCAGGGCCTGTCGGACATCGACGGTGACCTCTTCGACTCGCTCGTGGTGTTCGAGAACTACCCGCTGGACCGGACCGTCGACTCCGTCGCCGGCGTGCGCGTGACGGGCACGGAGGCGCACAACAGCATCCACTACCCGCTGAGCCTGATCGCCCACCCGGGCGAGACCCTCGTGCTCTGCTTCGGCTACCGCCCGGACCTCCTCACCGGCGCCGCGGCCCGGCGCGTCGCCGACCGCTTCGTCCACCTGCTCGGCGGCTTCGCCACCGGTGCGTCGGACGCCGCCGTCGGCGACATCGACGTGCTGACGGCGGAGGAACGGCACCGGCTGATCGTCGGGCTGAACGACACGGCCCGTCCGGTGCCGGACCGCTCGGTGGCCGAGCTGTTCGCCGCACAGGCCGCCACCACACCGGACAGCGTCGCCGTCCGCTACGGTCAGCAGGCCACCTCCTACCGGGAGTTGGACGACCGGGCGAACCGACTGGCGGCCGACCTCGGCGGCCGGGGCATCGGGCCCGAGGCCATCGTCGCCCTGGCGGTGCCGCGGTCGACCGAGATGGTGGTGGCCATGCTCGCCGTCCTGAAGACCGGCGCGGCCTACCTGCCGATCGACCCCGGCTATCCGGCCGAACGCATCGCATTCATGCTCGCCGATGCGCGTCCCGCCCTGCTCATCACCACGACCGGCCTCGTCGAACGCCTCGACGGCAGCAGCCCGGGAACGCCCCGGCTGCTCGTCGACGACGCGCACGCTTCGGAAGGGAACCTGCAATGAGAGTACTGTCCATGGCCGCCCCGGGCTCCGGCCTCTTCCTGCCCACCGTGCCGCTCGCCTGGGCGCTGCGGACCGCCGGGCACGAGGTCCTGGTCGCCAACAACGGCCAGGCCGCCGAAACGCTGGTCGCGGCCGGACTCCCGGCGGTCGACGTGTGCCCCGGCCGCGACGTGTTCGGCGAGTTCATGGCGGCCAGCCACGCGATCAACATGACGCCGCCCGGCGAACCGCGGCCCCGACGCGGCGGGCTCGGACTGTTCGGCGAGGAGATGGCCGAGGGCCTGCTGAAGGTCGCCGAGGAGTTCCGGCCCGACCTCGTGCTGTCCACCCTGGAGCAGGGCGCCGGGCCGCTGGTGGCCACCGCGCTCGGCGTCCCGTACGTGGAGCAGAGCGTCCGGCTGGCCTGGGCTGGCAGCGACGAGCAGGCGACGACGTACCGCCGGTCCATCGCCCAGTACCTGGAACCCACGCGGGCCAAGCTGGGCCTGGACGAGCCGGCCGCCGCGGCCGCGGCGATCGACGTCCGACCGCCGAGCATGGGAGGCCACGACGACGCGGCCGAGTGGTCGATGCGGTACGTGCCCTACAACGAGAGCCGGCTGCTGCCCGAGTGGGCGCTGGCGGCGCCGTCCCGGCCGCGGGTCTGCCTGACCCTGGGCAGTGTGCTGCCGCTCTCCGGCGAGCTCGACGAGCTCAGCGCGTTCCTGCAGGAGTGCGGCGGCCTGGACGTCGAACTCATCCTCGCCATGGGAGAGGACCAGGCGGCGGCCCTGGGCCCGGTGCCGGACAACGTGCGGGTGGCCGGCTGGGTGCCGCTCAGTACGCTGCTGCCGACCTGCGCCGCCATCGTCCACCACGGCGGAGCCGGCACCGCGCTGACCGCGCTGGTCCACGGCGTCCCGCAACTGGTCGTGCCGCGGCTCGCCGACCAGCCGGCGAACGCCGCCGTGATCGCGGCCCGGGGCGTCGGCCTGGCCCTCGCCCCGCACGAGGCGACCGCGACCGCCGTGAAGGACGGCCTGCTGCGGCTGCTCGACGCGCCGGACCACCGACAGGCCGCCCGCGAGGTGCAGGCCGAGATCGCCTCCCGGCCCAGCCCGGCGGCACTGGTCACGCGACTGGAGGAGCTGGTCGCCGGGCACTGACCGGCTCGACCGGCGCGCTTCACCGGACCGCCCGAGCGCGTCGCGCGGAAGGACCCGACTGACGGGCCCTTCCGCGCGACGTCGGCGAGCGGTCGGAGTCAGGCACCTCAGGCCAGGCGCTCGACGGCGGCGTCCAGGCGGGCCAATGTCCGCTCACGGCCCAGGACTTCCAGCGACTCGAACAGCGGCAGGCCCACCGTCCGGCCGGTCACCGCCACCCGTACCGGCGCCTGTGCCTTTCCGAGCTTCAGCCCGTGCTCGGCCGCCACCGCCGCCAGCTCCTCCTTCAGCGCCGCCGCCTCCCAGGCCGCCACCGCGGCGAGCCGCTCCCGGGCGGTGCGCAGCAGGGCGAGGGCACTCCCCCGGTCCTTCATGGCCTTCGCCCAGGAGGGCTCGTCGCGGACGGGCTCGGACAGGAACAGGAAGTCGACCTGCTCGACGATCTCGCCCAGGACCGCGATCCGGGACTGCGCGAGCGGGGCGAGCGCGGCGAAGGCCCGCGCGTCGAACGCGTCGGCCGGCCATGGCGCCCGCGGCGCGGCCGGCCACGGCCCGCACGCCGCGGTGAACTCCGCCACCCCCATGGCCCGGAGGTACTCGCCGTTGAAGGCCCGCAGTTTGGCCACGTCGAAGTACGCCGAGGCGGCGTTCACGTCCTCCACCCGGAACAGCTGCTCCAGCTCGGCGTACGGGCGGATCTCGACGTCGTCCTTCGGCCCCCAGCCGAGCAGCATCAGGTAGTTCACCATCGCCTCGGGCAGGTAGCCCTCCGTCAGGTAGTCCTCCAGGGCCACCTTGTCGCGGCGCTTGGACAGCTTCTGCCGCTTCTCGTTCACGATCACGGGCAGGTGCGCCCACACCGGCGGGGTCGCGCCGAGCGCCTCCCACAGCAGCTGCTGCTTCGGCGTGTTCGACAGGTGCTCCTCGCCGCGGATGACCTGGCTGATGCCCTGTTCGAGGTCGTCGACGACGTTGGCGAGCAGGAACACCGGGCTGCCGTCGCCGCGGGCGATCACGAAGTCCTCGAGGGCGGAGTTCGGGAAGGCCGGCTCCCCGCGGATCAGGTCCACCACGACGGTGACGCCCTCGTCCGGCGTGCGGAAGCGCAGCGCCCGGCCCGCCTCGAAGCCCAGGCCCCGCTCCCGGCAGAACCCGTCGTACCCGAGCTGGGCGGAGCCGGTCCGCTCGGCGAGCCGCTCGCGGGTGCAGTCGCAGTAGTAGGCCCGCCCGGCGGCGTACAGCTTCTCCGCGGCCGCGCGGTGCCGCTCGACGGCGGCGGACTGGAAGGAGGGGCCTTCGAAGGCCGGATCGCCCTGGTGGATGCCGATCGAGGCGAGCGCGCTGACGATGCCCGCGGTCCACTCGGGCTTGTTGCGGGCGGCGTCGGTGTCCTCGATCCGCAGGACGAACGTGCCGCCCCGCTGTCGTGCCGTCGCCCAGTTGTACAGAGCCGAGCGCGCACCGCCGACGTGGAACATGCCGGTGGGGCTCGGAGCGAATCGGACACGGACGGGACGGGATACCTCGGTCATGGAGGCAGGGTAGAGGCAGCGGGGCCGTCACCGAGAGCGAATTTCCCCCGCACGGCCTCCGGGACGAGCCGCCGCGAGAACCTGATGTGACGTCAACTCACCATGTTGACGGTTGCCTACCGAAGATCTCGTGGGTACTGTCGGATCCGCGTCAGGGAGACCGTCACGGGGGTGAAAATGGTCCTGAAAGCATTTCGCACCAGCTGACTGGACATCGGTTGTCGTCGGCTCCGGTCCTTGGGTGAGCAGCATCGGGCGCTATCGGTCGATTTGCCGCCTTGCATGTGCTCTGACCTCGGCCGCCGCACTACCGACCCCCGCGAACAAGGAACGCTCTCCGAGCGTTCTGTCCCACCCGGACGTGTTTCGCATCATGAGGGAGGAGACTGTCATGGACAACAATTCCGTGGAGACCCCTGAGCTCCAGGCCTACGAGACCCCCGAGGTCTTCGAGGTGGGCTCTTTCGCCGAGGACACCGGCTACTTGGGTTTCGTCGGCGGCGAACCGTGGGTGACCACCATCCCGCGTAGCTTCTGGTAAATCCGCGCCATGAGTGACGTGGCGCGCCAATCCGTCAAGGGGGAGCCGGTTCGGTGGATTTTGGTGAGCAGTACTTCGTGGTCCTCCCGGACCAGCAGAGGGCAGTCGCCGCCGCCGACCGGCTTCCACCGGATGCCACGCCGCTCATGTCGCACCGATCCGGCCGGCCCTGTCTGGCCGGCCGGATCAGCGCGGGACAGTTCCTGAAGGCCGAGGCGGGTGACACCGTTCTCGCCGTCGTGGGTGTCTGCTCCGCCACCCAGGCCGACCTGGACGCCCAGGTGGAGCGCATCACCGACCCGGCCCAGCTGGACGAGCTGTCACTGCGCTGGTCGGGCAGCTACCACCTGATCGCCTCGGTGGGCGGGCGACTGCGGGTACAGGGCACCGCCTCGGGGCTGCGCCGGATCAGCCACGGCAGCCTGGACGGGCTGACCATCGCCGCCGACCGGACCGACCTGCTGGCCGAACTGATCGGCCCCACACCGGATGTGGGCGCACTCGCGCTGCGCCTGCTGGAGAACCTGCCCCACCCGCTGCCCGAACGCTCGCTCTGGCAGGGCGTCGAAACCGTCCCGCCCGGCAGCTGGCTGTCGGTACCGGCGGACGGCCGGGGTGCCACGGTGCACCCCTGGTGGCGGTCACCGCAGGCCGAACTCTCCCTGGCCGAGGCCGCGGTGGCGCTGCGCACGGAACTGGCCGCCGCCGTCGACGCACGGCTCGCCCTCACCACCCGGCTGACCGGTGACTTCTCCGGCGGCCTGGACTCCACCTCGCTGCTCGCGCTGGCCGCGCAGGACACGCCTGTCGTCGGGTTCACGATGGCCAACGACGACCAGGCCGACGACGACCTCCACTGGGCCGAGCTCGCCGCCGCCGAACTGCCCCACCTCAAGCACGTCGTCTTCGGGAGCCACGAGGTGCCGGGCTTCTTCGCGGGCCTGACCGACCTCGAGGCAGTCACCGACGAGCCCAGCGTCGCCCTGCTGAGCACGCCCCGACTGCGGGCCATGCGGGAGCTCGCCGTCGAGCACGGATCCACCCTGCACCTGGACGGACTGGGCGGCGACCAGACGCTGACCGGCCACTTCGCCTACTACCACGACCTGCTGCGCCGGCATCCGCTGATGGCCCTGCGGCGGCTCCGGACCATCCGCCAGCTGAGCCGGCTGGACCTCGGGGCCTCACTGCGCACCCTGCTGGACGGCAGCTCCTACCCTTCCTGGTTCACGGCCGAGCTGAACGCGCTCACCTCGGGCCGGGTCCGGCGCCGCAACCGCGTCTTCGACTGGGGCGGCGGACCGGCCTTCCCCGACTGGCTGACGCCCGAAGCGGCGGAGCTGGTCACCGTCGAACTGCGCGCCGCCGCCGAGCGCGCCCGCCCGCTCGACCCGAGCCGCGGCCGGCACAGCGACCTGGCCGCGATCCAGGACGCCGGGCTGCTGGTCCGGTCGCTGCACCAGGTGGTCGCCCAGCCGGGGTACAGCGGCTCCTCGCCGTTCCTGGACGACCGGGTGATCGCGGCCTGCCTCGCGGCGCGGCCCGAAGAGCGGGTCACGCCCTGGGAGTTCAAGCCGCTGATCAAGAGTGCCATGGCCGGCGTGCTGCCCCGGCGGGTGCTGGAGCGGCGCACCAAGGCGGACGGCGCGATGATCGCCGCCGAGGGCTTCGCCCGGCACCGGCTCGAACTCGACCGGCTCTGGCAGACCTCCCGGCTGGCGGAGTTGGGGCTGGTCGACCCGGCCCCGCTGCGCGAACTGTGCCGCCGCCCGTACGCGAGCGCCACGCACGCGGGGCGGATGCCCGTGGCTCTGAGCACCGAACTCTGGGCCAGGGACCGGCTCGCCTGAGCCCGCTCCGCCCAGCCAGCCCTGCCGGAACCGCCGCCCTCCGCCCCGCCGGAACGCCGGAACGCGCCCGACCGCCGGAACGCGCCCGACCACGACGAGAGAGACCAGCATGACCTTCACGCTTCACCCGGACGTGTCCACCGCCGACACCGAGTACGGCATCGTGCTGCTGGACGGCCGGGACGGCCGCTACTTCCAGCTCAACGGGACCGCCGCCGCGGCCTTCCAGGCGCTGGTGGACGGCGGCACCGTCGCGCAGGCCGCCGAGCGGCTGACGGCCACCTTCGACGTCGCATCGGACCGGGCCCGGCAGGACGTCGAGCGGCTGGTCACCAAGCTGGTGACGCTCAAGGTCGTGGTCGCGTGAGCGACACGGTGGTGCCCGCCAGGACGGGACCAAAGCTGACGGTCCGCCAGAAACTCGTCGCCAAGGTGGCCGTGGGCCTGGCCCGGCTGCTCGCCCGCAAGCCGCCGGCCAGGATCCGGGCACTGCTGACCCGGCTGGGCAAGGGCGCCCGCCCGGCGAGCTACGCCGAGGCGGAGGCGGCCCGCAACGCCGTCGTCGCGGTCAGCCTGCGCTGCGCGGCCTTCGAGGGCTGCCTGCCACGCTCACTGGCGACGGTCCTGATCTGCCGGGCCCACGGCACCTGGCCCACCTGGGTGGTGGGGGTCCGGGCCCGGCCGCCGTTCGGCGCGCACGCCTGGGTGGAGGCCGAGGGGCGGATGGTGGACGAGGGGGTGGACCCCTCGTACTTCCGCAGCCTCCTCACCGTCGGCACGCCCGACGGCCAGGCGTAGCCCCCGCCGGTGCTGTTCCACCGCACCCGCCGGAGCCGCGTGCCGGGCCGAGCCTGTGAGCTGGAGTCACAGGATCACCGCCTGTCTGGCTGGGCCTCGGGACGGTCCGCAGGATGGCCCTATCGGACGTCCTGTCAGCCGTCGCGCGGCCGCTTCCGCCCGCCGTCCGAGGGCCCGGCCGCGCCACCGTACGTGAAGGTGGTACTTCGCCGTGAGCAGCATCTCCGACCCGCCCCTGCCCGACCGGGCCGAGGACGTCCCGCCCCTGGACACGGCCGCGCGGGGCTTCGACCGGTGGCGCTACGCCGGGGTGTTCCTCCTGTTGTTCCTGTTCGGCACGGAGACCTTCCTGGTCTCGCCGCTGCTGCCGACCATCGCGGACTCGGTCCACACCAGTGAGGCCGCCGCCGCCTCCAGCGTCACCGCCTACGTGCTGGTGTACGCCGTCGCGGCGCCCTTCCTCGGGCTGCTGAGCGACCGGTTCGGCCGCCGCCGCACCCTCGTCGTGGGCACCCTGCTGTTCGTCCTGTCCAACGCGGCGGCGGCCCTGTCCACCGGGCTGACGCTGCTGGTCGTGTCCCGTGCGGTGGCCGGGCTGGCGGCGGCCGCGGCCGGGCCGGCGATCTGGGCGCACATCGCCGAGACCGCGCCGGAGGCGGTGCGCGGGCGGGCGCTGGGCCTCGGGATGGCGCTGTTCTCCTGCGGGCAGGTGATCGGTGTGCCGCTCGGCGGCTTCCTGGCCGGGCTGGCGGGCTGGCGCTCGGCGTTCTGGGCGTTGGCCGTCGGCACCGCCGCGGCGGTGCCGCTGCTGCTGCGCCAGGTCAGGGACCGTACGGCGCAGGCGCCCGCGCCGCGGGTGGGGGCCGTACGGGCGATCCTGGCGGGCTGGGCCGATCCGACGCTGCGCCGCGCCCTGCTGGTCAACACGGTGTTCAACGCGGCCAACCTGGGCGCCTACACCTTCCTCGGCGCGGTGCTGGTGCAGCGCTTCGACCTGTCGGTCCAGGCGCTCGGCCTGGTGGGTGTGCTGGTCGGTGCGGGCAGCGTGGCCGGCTCGCTGGTCGGCGGGCGGCTCGGCGACCGGGCCAGGACCGCCGGGCGGTCCGACCTGCCGCTGCTGCCGCTGTGGGGCGTCCTGCTGGCGGTGGGCATCGCGGTGGCGGCCAAGGGGCCTGGCCTGGTGCTCGCCCTGGCCGGGGTGACGGTGTGGTTCCTGGCCTCGGGCGGCTTCGTGACGGACCAGCAGACGCTGGCGGGCACCATCGCCCCGGAGCTGCGTGCGACCTCCAGTGCATGGCTGACGTCGACCATGTACGCGGGCACCGGGCTCGGCGCCTGGGCGGTGGGTACGTTCGGCGACGTCGCGGACGGCACGCTACTCATCGGCGCCGGTCTCGCGCTGCTGGCCGCGCTCGGCGGTCTGGCGGTCAGCCTGGGGATGCGCCACGCCGCCACCACCGCCGGCACCTCCCCCACAGCCACAGCCACAGCCACCAGCGCCTCCCCCGCCCCCACCGCACCGAAGGCCTGAGACACCGGCCGGTCCGGCTCAGCCGACCCGGCGCTCCCCCTCCACGCCGCCGACCGCGCGCAACGGATGCTCGACCAGTTCGGTCATCCGCGCCCGGTCGGTGGCGTCGGTCGGGGTGAACAGCAGCACCGTCGCGGAGGGGTCGTCCACCGGGTGGAAGGAGGACAGGGTCAGCCGGACCGGCCCGAGGCCGACCGGTTCGACGGTGACGGTGCGGACGGTCAGCTCCGCCACCGAGTGGCATCCCCACCAGTGGCGGAGCTCCGGCGCGTCCTCGTCCAGGTGCCGGTAGACCTCACGGGTGCGGGGGGCGGCGAGGGCGGGGCCCGCCTGGGCGCGGAAGTGCTGGAAGACGTTCATCGCGAGCGGTTCCCAGTCGCGCAGCACCGCGCGCACCCGCGGGTGGGCGGCCATCACCCACATCAGGTTGCGCCGGTCGGCGGGGACGAACTCGGGCGAGCCCCAGAGCGCCGCCCATGCGGCGTTCCAGCCGCGCAGGTCGAAGTGGCGGTCCAGCAGGACGGCGGGGCTGGCGGGCCAGGAGTCGAGGACGGGCTGGATGGCCTCGGCGATCCGGTCGGCGCCGCCCGGGCCGGCGGCCGGGGCGGGCTCGTGGTAGCCGGCCAGGCGCAGGGCGTGCCGCAGGCCCGCGTCGTCCAGTCGCAGCACGCGGGCGATCGCCTCCAGCACCTGCCGGGACGCGGCGACCCTCCCCTGCTCGACCCAGGTGTACCAGGCCAGGCCGACCCCGGACAGGGAGGCGACCTCCTCGCGGCGCAGGCCGGGGGTGCGGCGGCGGGTGGTGGCGGTGAGGCCGACATCGGCGGGCTTGAGGAGTTCGCGGTGGGCGCGCAGGAAGGCGCCGAGTTCCCGTCCGGTGGGGGGAGTTGACACGGGTGGGCTCCTCGGCTTCGTCTTCTCGGGGGTGATGGCCCCAGCGTAGGCGCAGCCCGCCGCTCGTCCCAGGGGTGAGCGGCGGGCTACACATGCTGTTAACGGAAGCGGGCTAGCGGGGGGTCAGCGTCCAGAGCCGGACGGCCATGTGGCTGACGTGTCCGCGCTCCCGCTGCCGGCGCCAGGCGCTCTCGCCGACGGCGCGGAAGAACGCGGCCCGCCGGTCGGCCGGTACCAGGCGGCTGTAGTAGTCGCCGAAGGTGGCGGCGTGGAAGTGCTCGTACTGCTCGGCGCTGTCGACGGTGACGACGGCGTCGCGCTCCAGGTGGCCGGCCACCGCGAGGTGCGGGCCGATCACCGCCGCGAGGTCCTCGACGGTCCTGGTGCGGGTGGCGATCGGCAGCACGCCGCCGCGCGCGAAGGCGCCGGGCACCTCGTCGTCCGGGGTGCCGAGGGCCACCAGGGCGTCGCGGACCAGTTCGTCCTCGCCGCCGAGGCCGTGTTCGTCGCGGGCGGGGTGGTAGCTGGTGAGCAGGAACCTGCCGCCGGGGGCGAGGTGGGCGGCGGCCCAGGCGAAGATCCGTTCCTCGTCCGGGTACAGCCAGTGCAGCACCGAGGTCTGGGTGATCACCTCGGCCCGGAAGGGCAGCGGCTCGGGCGCGGTGAGGTCGGCCCGGTGCAGGGCGATCCGCTCGCCGTACGGCCGGAGCCGGTCGGCGGCCTCGGCGATGCGGTGTTCGGAGCGTTCCAGGCCGACGGCACGGCGCAGGGTGGGGAACCGTTCCAGGGCGGCCTGCAGCAGCTGGCCGATCCCGCTGCCGAGGTCGATCAGGGTCTCGGGGGCTCCGGTGACCTGGTCGAGCACCCAGTCGCGGTCCTGGACCTGGCGCAGCCGGCTGGCGTCGGCGTACCCGGCGAGGGTTCGGGACTGGATCTCGACGGCGGACGTGCTCACGACTGGTTCTCCTCGGCGCTCGCGGGCCGGTCGACCAGGTGCAGCAGGCGCTCGCGGGCCTCGCTCTGGTCGTACCGCTTGAAGATGTTGATCCGGTTGCGGGTCAGGTCGCCCCGGTGCACGTACTCGTAGAGGTCCTGGCGCTGGCCGAAGCCGTCGCCGGTGAGCTCCCACGCGATCCGGAACAGCCGGGACTTGCGTTCGGCGTCGATGCCGCGCCCGCGCATGTAGCGGTCCAGGTGCGGGCGCAGCCGGGGGTGGGCGAGGTCGGCGGCGGTGGGCTGGATGAGCAGGCCCGAGGCGCCGATCCGGCGGACGATCTCGACGGCGCTGCCGGCCACCTCGGCCGACCAGACCCGGGAGGCGGCGGTGTCGCCGGGGGCGAACAGGCCGCCGTCGGTGGGGCCGCCGCGGGCTTCGGCGGCGTCCAGGAAGTACTCGGTCAGTTCGGCGTACCCGGCGAGGCGTCCGAGGTCCTCCTGGATGTTGCGGAAGCCGTCCACCCCGATCGACTCGGCGACGAGGGTGGCGGTGGCGAGCAGGGTGCGCAGCCGTTCGCGGTAGCGGATGTGGCCGATGTAGGCGCTCCAGGCGTTGATCCGGCCGAGGCCGAGCCGGGCGAGGCCGGCGTCGCGCAGCAGGAAGACGCGGTCCCAGGGCACCAGGACGTCGTCGAAGAAGAGCATCGCGTCCTGCTCGTCGTACCGCGCGCCGAGGGGGTGGGCGTGGCCCCAGGGGGCGCTGCCGAGCGGCTCGCGGGCGAGGGTGACCAGTCCGGGGGTGTTGAGCGGCAGGGCGAACCAGGTGACGAACTGTTCGCCGCGGCCCTCGGTGAAGGAGGCGGAGAGGTAGACCAGCACCTCGTGGGCGAGCGGGGCGAGGGTGGTGAGCTGCTTGGCGCCGCGGACCACGATGCCCCGGTCGTTCTCCTCGATGACGCGCAGGGCGAGGTCGGGGTCGTCGAGCGGGTCGGCGGAGCGGTCGATCTGCGGGTCGCCGAGGGCGTGCGACAGGACGAGGTCGTTGGTGGCGCAGTGGCGGTACCAGGCTTCGGCGTTGGCGCCGAAGCGCGGGTCGGCCCCGGCCAGCCGGTGCCGGAAGTCGTAGACGCCGACGGCGATGGAGGCCATGAACGCGGGCGAGCGGCCCTGCTGGCCGAGTGCTTCGGCGTGCCAGAACTCGGCGCTGCGGCGCTGGAGTCGGAGGTCGTCGAGGGTGCGCGGGGGCTGGTAGGCGCGGGCCAGCCGCAGGCCGCTGTCCGGGTCCTGCCAGGTGAGCAGGTCGCGGTGGTCGGGGTCGTGCTGGAGGTCGAGCAGCCGGGACAGCTCGTCCACGGCCGGGCGGAACGCGGGGTGCTCGGCGGGGTTCGCGATCCGTCGGCCGTCGAGGTAGAGCTCACGTCCGTCGTCGAGTCCGGCCCGGTAGCGGTCTCCGGTGAGCAGGCCTCGGGCGGTGGCGGGCGCGCCGCGACCGGCGGCGGTGTCCAGCAGTGTCATGCGCCAACTCCGGTGGTGTTCAAGGGTTTCGGGGCCAGTAGGCGGTACTGGCCGTCGTGGTAGAGGAGGGGTTCGCCGTCATCGCGGGCCGCGGCGGCGACCCGGCCGACCAGGATGGTGTGGTCGCCGCCGGGCAGGGCCGCGTGCAGCCGGCAGTCGAACCAGGCCAGGGCGGACTCGACGAGCGGGGCGCCGGTGGCGGCGGTCCGCATCGGTACGGCGGCGAAGGCGCCGAGCGCGCGTCCGGCCCCGGGGGTGGCGAACCGCCGGGCCACGGCGGCCTGACGGTCCGTCAGGATCGAGAGGCCGAACCGCCCGGAGGCCCGGGCGGCGGCCACGAGCGGGCTGTGCCGGCCGATCGCGACGGTGACCAGCGGCGGGTCGAGGGAGAGGGTGCCGAAGGAGGAGACCGTCTTGGCGAAGACCTCCTCGCCCGCGCGGGTGGTGACGACCGCGACCCCGCTGGTCCAGCCGCGGGAGGCGGCCCGGAACTCCTCCTCGGTGGCCTGGTCGGTGGCGTGCCCGGCGGCTTTCCCGGCTGCTCGGGTCAGGGCGCCGCTCATCGCAGCCCCACCCGGTAGGCGCGCAGCCACTCGTCGACCTGGACCAGGTGGTCGAGGCCGCCGACCGGGTTCGGCGCGGTGCGCGGGCTGGGCAGCGGTCGGCCCCCGGCGAGCAGCTGGCGCACCAGGTCGCGGTCGACCAGCTCGAAGACCGGCGCGTTCGGGTCGGCCAGCAGCTCGTGGGCCCGGGCCGTGAGCACCTCGGTGTAGCGGACGGCGGGGGTGGACGGGTAGCCGCTCTTGGGCCGGTCGGCGACCTGCGGCGGGAGGAGGTCCCGGACGGCGTCGCGGAACAGCCCCTTGGCCCGCCCGTCCGGTGCCTTGAGCGCCCACGGGACGTTCCACAGGTACTCCACCAGGCGGTGGTCGCAGAACGGCACCCGGACCTCCAGGCCGACCGACATCGACACCCGGTCCACCCGGTCCAGCAGCGGGGGCAGCCAGCGGGTGAGCGCGAGGTGGAAGACCTCGCGGATCCGGGCGTCGCGGGCCGACTCGCCGGGCAGCCGCGACACTTCGCCGAGCGAGCGCCGGTACGCGGCGGCGGTGTACTCCTCGGGGCGCACCTCGGCCCGGACGTCCGGGCGCAGCAGGTCCGCCGGGGTGGCCCTGCCGTGCAGCCACGGGAAGGTCGGGGCGGCGAGGGCGTCGGCGTCGTGGAAGTAGGGGTAGCCGCCGAAGATCTCGTCCGCGGCCTCGCCGGAGAGCGCGACGGTGGAGCGCCGCCGCACCTCGCGGAAGAGCAGGTGCAGGGAGGCGTCCATCTCGCCCCAGCCGGGGCGGTCGCGGGCGCGCAGGACGGCGTCGCGGGCGTCCAGCAGGTCGTCGTCGGGGACCAGGACGGTGGTGTGCAGGGTGCCGATGTGCTCGGCGGCGGCCTCCACGTAGGGGGCGTCGCGGGTGGTCCGCCAGGCGTCGGGGGTGCGTTCGGCGCTGCCGGGGAAGTCGACGGAGAAGCTGGTGATCTTGCCCTGGCCGGCCCGTTCGCGGGCGGCGGCGGCCAGCGCGGTGACGGCGCTGGAGTCGACGCCGCCGGAGAGCAGGGTGCACAGCGGCACGTCGCTGATCAGCTGCCGTTCGACGGCGTCGGCGAGCAGTTCCCGGACGGTCGCCCGGGTGGTCGCGGCGTCGTCCCGGTGCTCGGCGGACTCCAGCCGCCAGTACCGCACTTCCCGGGTGGCGGCGCGGCCGACGACCACCAGGTGGCCGGGCCGGACCTCGTGGAGGCCGCGGAAGACGCCGTGGCCGGCGCTCGGCGCGGCGGGCAGCGCGAACAGCTCGGCGATGCCCTCGGCGTCCAGTTCGGCGCGGAACAGCGGGTTGGCGAGCACCGCCTTCGGCTCGGAGCCGAACAGGACGCCGCTGCGGTGGGCGTGCCAGTACAGCGGTTTGATGCCGAGGTGGTCGCGGACCAGCAGCAGTTCCTCGCGCCGGGCGTCCCAGAGGGCGTAGGCGAAGATGCCGTTGAACCTGGCCGGTGCGTCCTTGCCCCACTGGAGGTGGGCCCGCAGCACCACCTCGGTGTCCGAGCGGGAGCGGAAGACGTGCCCGAGGGCCTCCAGTTCGGTGCGCAGCTCGCGGTGGTTGTAGAGCTCGCCGTTGTAACTCAGGACGGCCGCGGTGTCCGGTCCGGGGCGGTCGGCGAGCGGCTGGGCGCCGCCGTCCGGGTCGATCACGGACAGCCGGCGGTGGCCGAGGGCGGCGTGCCGGGAGAGCCAGACGCCGTCCGCGTCCGGGCCGCGGCAGGCCAGGGTGGCGGTCATCTCCCGGACGGTCCGCGCCTGGTGGAGCAGGTCGGTGTCCCAGTCGATCCAGCCGGTGATGCCGCACATGTCAGGACTCCCCGGGTTCGTCGGTGGCGGTGGGCGCGGCGGGCCCGGTGGGCTCGGCGGTCGCGTCCGTCGAGGCGGGCTCGGTGGCTTCGGTGGCTTCGGCGGGCCCGGCGATCTCAGCGGGGCCGGTCGCGGTCGTGGACTCCCAGCGGCAGCCGTGGCCGGTCGGGCCGTGGGTCAGGCGGTGCGCGGGCCGGTAGCCCTTGGCGCGGATGTTGGCGGACAGCGCCTCGGTGCAGTAGGTGCAGGGCGAGGCGAGGGTCAGCCGGACGCCCGAGCGCCGGGCCTTCTCGCGGTAGTCCCAGATCGCGCAGTGCGTGATGGTGAGCGCCGCGCGTTCCGGTCCGGGCGGTGCGTCGTCGTCGAACTCGTAGTCTGATCCGTACAGTTCGGCCTGCCGGGCGATCCGGTGGATCGGGTCGGCGGCGCCCCGGCCGTGGTCGGGCTCGACGTCGCGGTGCACCTCGGCGTTGGACCGGGCCCAGTCCCCGAGCACCTGCTCGCCGTAGCGGACGACGAGGAAACGTTCCATCAGGGCCTGGTCGCGGAAGAACACCCGCTGCCACTCGACGGCCGGCGCGTCCGGCTCGGGCAGGTCGGCGAACAGCTCGGACTGCAGGACGAACCAGTCGGTGAGGTGCAGTTCGTCCCCGCGTGACACCAGGTACCGCGTCAGCCCGGCCTCGGCCTCGTGCAGCCGCTGCCGCCAGAGCGCGGACCGCTCGGCGTCCGGCATCGCGCGGTACGGGGACCTCGGCTGCTCCGGGCCGGGGCTTCGGCTCCCGGCGGGCAGGACCACCGTACGCGGGCCGGCCTCGCCGGCCGCCCGGCCACCGGCCCGGCCACCCCCCAGGCCACCGGCGCCGGTCGGACCGCCGGTCCCGTCGGACACACCCCCCATCGGGCCATCTCCCTTCGGCTGAACGATCCGTCGGACCGTCGTGTCGTCGTCGTTCCCGCCACGCTACGAAGCGGTCCGCGCGCCCCGGTAGCCCCGAACGGCGCCGGTCAGGGCGCCGATCGTCGCCGTTCGGATGCTCCGAAGGTCGCCTCGCACCGCACCCGCCAGGAGCCCGGGCACGACGAAGGGCGGGCCCCGCGTCCTGGCGGGGCCCGCCCTCGGGCGGTGCGTGTGCGGCGACGGACGTGTACGGCGACGGAACTACCCGGCGAGCCCGTGCCGGTGGGCGTAGAGCGCGGCGCGCAGCCGGTCGGGCTGCCCGATCTTGCGCATGGCCTGGGTGAGGTGCTTCTTCACGGTGGCCTCGGCGAGGGCCAGTTCGCGCCCGATCTCGGCGTTGCTCAGCCCGTGCCCGAGCTTGACCAGCACCTCCCGTTCGCGTTCGGTCAGCCCGGCCTGCTGCGGCGGCAGCTCGCCGAGGTGCCGCCCGGGAGCCGCCGCGTGGATCCGGGCGGGCGGCGGTGCCGGCAGGAACACCGACCCGCCGGCTGCCACGAGTTGGACCGCGCCGATGATCCGCTCCCCGGCCAGGTCGAGCGGGAAGCAGCCGCCGGCTCCGGCCAGCAGCATCCGGCTCGCCTCGGCGGTCGACTCGGCCCGGCGCAGCAGCAGGACCCGGGCGTCGGGGGCCCCGTCCGGTCCGCGCAGCGCCACCACGGCCGCCAGGTCCTCCTCCAGGCTCGCGCCGCGGCCGAGCAGCACGATGTCGGGGGCGATGCGGTGCACGGCCGCGACGGCGCGCAGCGGGTCGCCGGTGGAGCCGACCACCGTCAGTCCGGGCGCGGTGGCCAGCACGCTGCGCAGCCCGGCGCTGGCCACCGAGTGCCGTTCGACCAGGAACACCCGGGCGAGCGCGGTGCGGTCGCGTTCCTCGTCCACGCAACTCGGGTGGCCGCAGCCGCACCCGGCGTCCACCCGGCCCGGGGCCGGCGGTGCCGGTTCGGCCAGCAGCTGGTGACCGGCGATCAGGTCGAGCGGGTTGTCGATCTCGGCGTGCGGGCGGGCCGGTCCCGTGGCGGGCGCGTCCCCCGGGCCGGTGCCGCCACAGGCGGCGCGGCGGGCGGGAAGCCGGCGGCCGCGCGGGCCGGCCGGGGCGGCGAAGGTGCTCACTGCTGCCATCGGGCACCTCCGGGAGCGGAGGCTGGACGTCTGTGGTAGGGCATGGCGATGCGGTCCCCCTAGCTGGTGGCTGGTCGGCCCCGTGGACGCGATGTGCTGCGACAGGGATCCGCCGGCGACGCGGACGGGCGTCGGGCAGGGATCCGGGGTGAGGAGGGAGCGCCGACCGCGGCGGGTGTGGACCGGGGGCGGTCAGCGCGGTGCGCGCGATCGACAGAACTCGTCGAAGCACCTGCGGTGCCACGAGCCGCCGATCCCGACCAAGGTGAAGTCGGTCCGCCGAATAGCCATGCGGGAAACCCTAGGTCCGGTTCCTTGTGCAGGTCAAGGACGGGACCGGGCCTCGGCGGCCGGGGCAGTGTCACTCCGGCCACCGCGGATCCTGTGACCGGAGGTAACAGCATCAGGACCTGACTGGCTGTCGGGGCCGTGCGTCCGCAACGCTCCTCCAAGCGACCTCGGCCGTCGCGGCGACGGTGTCCCGACGTCGCAGGGGCAGCCCCGCCCGCACTCCGAACGCCGCTGCCACGCAGCCGAGATGACGGCCCGGCATCCCCGAACCCCCGTCCGAGAACTCCCGCAGGACTCCGGCAGAACTCCGGCAGAAGTCCCGCACGACTCCCGCACGACTCCCGAAGGAGCAGCAGCGCCATGCCCGCCCCGCCCCACCGGCCCGCCGTCGGCCCGTCCGGCGCCCCGCCCCGGAGGGTCGACCGGTGACCCGGTTCCTGGTGCGCCGGCTCCTGCTGGCCGTCCCGACGCTGCTCGGCGTCACCGCCGTCGTCTTCGCGACCGTGGCGCTCGTCCCCGGCGACCCGGTCGCCGCCTTCCTCGGCCCGGGCGCACCGCCCGAGGCCCGTCGGGTGCTCACCGAACGGCTCGGCCTGGACCAGCCGTTGCCCGTGCGCTACGCGGACTGGCTCGGCCACGCGCTCACCGGCGACCTCGGCACGTCCATCTCCGGCCAGCGCCCGGTCGCCGACCTGCTGCTCCCCGCGCTCGGCCAGACGCTCACCCTGACGGCGGCCGCGTTCCTGCTGGTGCTGGTCGGCGGGGTGGCGCTCGGCGCCCTCGGTGCGGTGGGTCCGCGCGGCCCCGGCGGGCGGATCTCCGGCGCGCTGTCCACCCTCGCGGTGTCCGCCCCGCAGTACTCGGTGGCGCTGCTGCTGATCGCCGTCTTCGCGGTCGGGCTGCGCTGGCTGCCGGCCGGCGGCACGCACGACGCGTTCGGCTCCGGCGGTCCGGCCGACCTGGCCCGCCACCTGGTCCTGCCGGCGGTCGCCGCCGCGCTCGTGCCGCTCGGGCTCACCGCGCGGGTGTTCCGGGCGTCGCTGGGCACCGTCCTGGCCGGTGAGCTGGCCGACTCGCTGCGGGCCCGCGGCCTGCGCCCGGCCGCCGTGCTGCGGCACTGCGTGCACAACGCCTCGCCCGCGCTGCTGACCATCGGCGGCCTGCAACTCGCCTACCTGCTGGAGGGGGTGGTCTTCGTGGAGACCCTGTTCGCCTGGCCCGGCGTCGGCCGGCTGCTGTACGACGCGCTCACCGCCCGTGACCTGCCCCTGGTGCAGGGCGGGGTGCTGGTGGTGGCGGTGGCGTTCGTCGGCGTCAACATCCTGGTGGACGCGGCGCACGCGGCGATCGACCCGCGAGTGAGGACCTGACATGACGTCGACCCCGTGGACCGGACGGACCAGCCGGAACCTCGGCCTGGTCGTCCCCGGCGGCCTCGCCGTGCTGCTCGTCCTGCTCGCCCTCGCCGCGCCGCTGGTCGCCCCGTACGACCCGGCCGCCGGGCGGCTCGCGGACCGGCTGCTCGACCCCGGCAGCCCCGGCCACCCGCTGGGCACCGACGGGCAGGGCCGCGACCTGCTGAGCCGGCTGATCTGGGCCGGGCGTGCCTCGCTCACCGGAGGGCTCGTGCCGGTCACCGTCGCCGCCGTCGCCGGGACCCTGCTCGGCATCACGGCCGGCCTCGGCGGCCGGTTCACCGAACAGGCCCTGCTGCGCACCCTGGACGTGCTCTACGCCTTCCCCGGGGTGCTGCTGGCGATCGCCGTCGCCTCGCTGCTCACCCCCGGCCTGGGCGCGACCGTGCTCGCGCTGTCCGTGGTGCTCACCCCGGCGGTGGCCCGGGTCGCGTTCACCGAGACCCGGCGGATCCGCACCTCCGAGTACCTGGAGGCGGCCCGGGTCAGCGGCGCCGGCTGGGGCGCGCTGGTGCTCCGGCAGGTCGCCCCCGTGGTGGCTCCGGTGGTGCTGGTGTACTCCTCCTCGCTGGTCGGGCTCGCCGTCGTGTACGCCGCCGGACTGTCCTTCCTCGGGCTCGGGGTCGCCCCGCCCACCGCCGAGTGGGGCGCGATGCTGGACGAGCTGCGGCCCTCGCTGCTCACCCACCCCTGGGTGGCGGTGCTGCCGGCCCTCGTCATCCTCGCCGTCTCGGTCGTGTTCAACACCCTCGGCGAGGCGCTGCGCACCCGGGTCGGCGACGCCGCGGCCCATCTGCCACACGCCACCCAGGCCGTGACGCGACGAACTGCCAAGCAGGTGATCCGATGAGCCCACTGCTGGAGATCGACGGTCTGGGCGTCGAGTACCCCGGAGGCGTCCGGGCCGTCGACGGGGTCTCCCTCACCCTGCGGGCCGGCGGCGCCCTGGTGCTGCTCGGCGAGTCCGGAAGCGGCAAGACCACCGTCGCCCGTACGGTGCTCGGCCTGCCCGGGCGCGGCGCCGCCGTCACCGGGAGCGTCCGGCTCGCCGGGACGGACCTGCGGGCACTCGACGAACGCGCGTTCTCGGACGTCCGCGGCCGGCGCATCGGCTACGTGCCGCAGGACCCGAGCGCCTCGCTCGACCCCCTGCGCCGGATCGGCCCGCAACTCGCCGAGGTGCTGCGCCGACACCGGATCGCCGACGGCCGCCGGGCCGCCCGCGCCGCCGTCCCCAGGTTGCTCGCCACCGCCGGCGTCCCGGATCCGGGGCGGGTCGCCCGGGCGTACCCGCACGAGCTCTCCGGCGGCCTGCGCCAGCGCGCCGCGATCGCCCTCGCGATCTGCTGCGGCCCGGAACTGCTGATCGCCGACGAGCCGACCACCGCGCTGGACGCCCTGGTCCGCGGCCGGATCCTGGACCTCTTCGCCACCCTGCGCGCCGACTGCGGCATCGCGCTGCTGCTGGTCACCCACGACCTCGCGGTGGCCCGCCGGATCGGCGGCACGGTGGCGGTCATGCGGGCCGGCCGGATCGTCGAACTCGGCCCGGCCGAACGGGTGCTGGGCGAGCCCGGCCACGCCTTCACCGCCGCCCTGGTGGCCGCCGAACCGGGAGCCCGCCGATGAGCCTGCACCACCGCGACACGCCCGACCTCCACGGCACGACCGACCACCGCGACACGCCCGACCACCGCGACACGCCCGACCGCCACGGCACGTCCGACCACCACACCGTCCCCGGCGCCGAGACGCCCCCGCGCCCCCTGCTCACCCTCGACGCCGTCGGCAAGCGCTACGGCGGCCGGACGGCGCTGGAGGGCGTCAGCCTCACCATCGCCCCCGGCGAGACCGTCGCCCTGGTCGGCGAGTCCGGCTCCGGGAAGTCCACCGTGGCCCGCCTCGCCCTCGGCCTGCTCGCCCCCGACTCCGGCAGCGTCCGCTTCGACGGCCGCGACCCGTACCGGCTGCGCGGCCGCGCCGACCGTGCGCTGCGGGGCCGGCTGCAGTTCGTCCCGCAGCACCCGCGCGGCTCGCTCAACCCGAGCCTGCGGGCCGGGGAGGCGGTCGCCTTCGCGCTGCGGCTGCACGGCGCCCCGCGCGCCGGGCGTGCCGGGCGCGCCGGGCGTGCCGGGCGCGCCGGGCGTGCCGCAACCGTCGCCCGGCTGTTCGCCCAGGTCGGTCTGGAGCCCCCGCTCGCCGCCCGCTACCCGCGCGAGCTGTCCGGCGGGCAGCTGCAGCGGGTGGCCGTCGCCCGGGCCCTGGCCACCGGGCCCGAGCTGCTGGTCTGCGACGAGCCCACCTCCGCCCTGGACCGCAGTGTGCAGGCCCGACTGCTCGACCTGCTCACCGAGCTGCGCGAACGCACCGGCCTGGCCTACCTGTTCATCTCCCACGACCTCGCCGTCGTCCGCCACCTCGCCCACCGGGTGCTGGTGCTGCGGCACGGCCGGGTGGTCGAGGAGGGGCCCGTCGACCGCCTCTGGGACTCCCCCGCGCACCCGTACACCCGGGCGCTGCTGGAAGCCGCCACCGGCACCGTCCCCTCCGCCACCGGCACAGCCCCTTCCGCGCCCTGACCGACACCGCTCCCCGCCCTGACCGACACCGCTCCGCGCTCCGCACCACCGAACCGACGAGGAAACACCATGACGCGCACCGCCCGTACCCGTTCCAGAGCCGTCGCCCTGTCGGCCGCCGCCGTCCTGCTCACCGCGGCCGCCGGCTGCGCCGGGTCCGGCGGCGGCTCCACCGGGGCGGGCGGCGGCGACGGCCGCGGCGGGACCCTGGTCATCGGCGCCACCGGCAAGCTGCCCAACACCGACACCGTGATCGGCGGCGCGGGTTTCGAGGGCAAGCGGCTGGTCTCCTTCCAGCTCTACGAGGGCCTCACCCGCTACGAGTTGCTCAAGGGCACCGACAAGCCGCCGACCGTCACCGGCGCCCTCGCCACCGACTGGCAGGTCGCGGCCGACCGCAGGACCTGGACCTTCACCCTCCGCCAGGGCGTGAAGTTCCAGGACGGCACCCCCTTCGACGCCGACGCCGTGGTCTTCAACCTGGCGCGCTACCTCGACAAGGGCAGCCCCGAGTACACCGACGCCCTCGGCGCCGCCGCCGCGGAGTACGCGGGCGACATCGCCTCCTACCGCAAGACCGACGCCGACCACGTCGAACTGGTCACCAAGGAACCCAACGGCCACTTCCCCGAGGACCTCGCGCACGTCCTGATCGCCAGTCCCACCGCCGTCCGCAAGGCCGGCTCGGCGAACTTCGCCCAACACCCGGTCGGTACCGGCCCGTTCTCCTTCGTCTCGCAGACCGAGGGCCAGCAGATCGAGCTCACCGCCAACAAGGACTACTGGCGCGGCGCCCCCAAGCTCGACCGCCTCGTGATCAAGGCGCTGCCGGACGCCGCCGCCCGCACCGCGGCCCTGCGCTCGGGCGGCGCGAACTGGATCGAGTACCCGAACCCGGACGACATCGAGAGCCTCAAGGCCGACGGCGTCACGATCGCCACCAACAGCTACGACCACCTCTGGTACTGGATCCTGGACACCTCCAAGGCCCCCTGGAACAACCCGCTGGTCCGCAAGGCCGCCAACTACGCGATCGACCGCAAAGCCATCGCCGACAATCTGCTGCACGGCACCGCCGACCCGGCCTACCAGGCCGCGCCGCGCGCCACCGCCGCCTACGACCCCGCCGGCGACGCCTACTCCTACGACCCGGCCAAGGCCCGGCAGTTGCTCACCGAGGCCGGCGTACCGAACGGCTTCGGCACCTCCGTCACGGTGCCCACCGGCGGCAGCGGCAACCTGCTGCCGGTGCCGATCGCCGAGGCCATCCAGCGGGACCTCTCCGCCGTCGGCATCAAGGTCGAACTGCGCACCACCGACTGGACCACCCTGATCGGCGCCGAGGCCAAGGGCCAGGTCGCGCTCGGTTCCGACGCCGTCGCCCAGTCCACCACGCTGTTCCAGTCCGAGGCACTGCTGCCGCTGTTCATCGGCTCCACGAGCCCGTTCTGGACCGGCCACTACGCGAACCCGCAGGTCGACGGGTTGCTCGCGTCCTCGGCCGCCGACGCCGACCAGGCCGCCCGGCAGGCCGGCTACCGCAGGGCCCTCACCCTCGTCACCCAGGACGCGCCCTGGCTGTTCGTGGTCAACGACCGCAACCCGCGGGCCCTTTCGCCGAAGGTCCACGGGCTCGTGCAGCCGCAGTCCTGGTTCCTCGACCTGACCACGGTCCGGGTCGGCTGAGGCTGACCGACGTCCCCTCTCCGACACCACCCCCAGCACCACCCCCGAGCACCACTGGAAGGACAACCGTCCGATGACCACCCCGCACCCGCCGCACCACCACACCGACACCGAGCCGCCCAAGTGGGGCATCACCCTGCCCCTGCCGGGCCTGACCATCGACCGGCACCGCTTCCTGGTCGAACGGCTGCCCGACCTCGGCTACACCGACGTGTGGAGCGCCGAGGGCGGCGGCACCGACGCCTTCACCCCGCTGGCCGCCACGGCGGCGTGGTCCCCGTCCCTGCGGATCGCCACCGGCATCGTCCCGGTGCACACCCGCGGCCCGGCGGTGCTCGCCCAGACCGCCGCGACACTCGCCCAACTCGCCCCCGGACGACTCCTGCTGGGCATCGGCGCCTCCGTCCCCGCGCACGTCACCGACATCAACGGCATCCCCTTCGACGAGCCGTTCAAGCGCACCCGGGACGTGCTGCGCTTCGTCACCCGGGCACTGCGCGGCGAGTACGTCACCGGCGGGTTCGACACCTTCGACATCACCGGCTACCGGCTGCCGCACCCGCCCGCCGACCCGGTCAAGGTGATCCTGGGCGCGCTGCGGCCCAACATGCTCCGGCTCGGCTTCACCGAGGGGGACGGCGCCATCACCAACCTGCTGTTCCCGCACGACGTGCCGAAGATCCTTGAGACCGTCGGCCCGCAGCCGCCAGGCAAGGAGCTGGTGGTGAAGGTCTTCGTCTGCCCCACCGAGGACACCGACTACGCCCACCGCGCCAGCCGGCCCTTCCTCGCCTGGATCCTCAACCGCGAGCCGTACCGGAAGTTCCACGAGTGGCTGGGCCACGGCGAGTTGCTCGCCGAGACCCACCGCCGGTGGGCCGAGGGGGATCCGGAGGGCGCCCAGAAGGCCCTGCCGGACGAGGTCGTCGACGGACTCTTCGTCAGCGGCTCCCCCGAGGAGTGCCGCGAACGCATCCTCGCCTACCACCGCCCGGGCGTCACCACCATCCAGCTGTACGTGTCGCTGCCGCCCGAGGTGTTCGTCAGCCGGGCCAAGCTGCTCGACACCCTGGCCCGGCTCGGCCCGGCCGCCCGCTGACCCGCCGCCGTTCCGTCCGATTCCCATCCGAGGAGAGCCCGTGCCCCTGGAGATCCGCGGCGGGGTCCGCGCCGCACCCGTCCCCGGCGACACCCCGCAGGAGCGCCAGGCCCTGCGCTGGGCCCCCGACGGCCGCGACCGCACCGCCGACCCCGCGTATGTCGCCCGCACCGCGCGCGAGAACGAGGAGGACGGGCTGGACAGCGCCCTGGTGGTGCAGTCCAGCTCGTGGCCCGACCCCTGGCTGGTGGCCTCCTGGGCGCTGGCCGCCACCACCCGGCTGCGCATCGCCGTCGCCCACCGGGTCGGCACCACCGCGCCGACCGTCGCCGCCCGTTCCCTGGCGACCCTGGACCGCCTCTCCGGCGGACGGGCGGCGGCACACGTCATCATCGGCTCCAGCGACCGCGACACGGCCCGCGACGGCGACCTCCTCGACAAGGCGGAGCGCTACCGCCGGGCCGAGGAGTACCTCGACCTGTTCACCCGCTACCTGACCGCCGACCGGGACATCGACCACAAGGGCGAGTTCTACACCGTGGCCGCCGCCCGCCCCGGCCTGCACCCGAGACCGGGCGGCGAGCTGCTCTCCTTCGGCGGCTCCTCACCGCAGGGCCTCGACCTCGCGGCCCGCTACGCGCAGGTGTACGCCGTCAGCCCGCTGCCGCTGCCCGACACCCGGCGGCGGATCGCCCAGGCCCGCGCCGCGGCCGCCGTCCACGGCCGGTCCCTGCGGATCTGGCGGCACGTCACCGTCGTCCTCGCCGACACCGACGAGGAGGCCCGCGACCGGGTCCGCCGACTGCGCCGGGACGCCCTGCGCCTCACCTCCGGCGGCGCCGGCGGCCGCTGGCGGGAGGCCGTCCAACTCGACCGCGACCGCGAGCGCGGCCACTCCGACCCCGCCCACGGCGACGAGCAGGTGGCCGCCTACGTCCGCCGCTCCCTCAGCGCCGCCTACGCCGGCTCCCCGGCCGCCGTCGCGGCCCGGATCGGGCTCCTCCGCTCGGCGGGCGTGGACATCGTCCAGCTCGACCTCGCCGTCGAGACCGACCACGACCGGGAGCTGCGCCGCTCCCTCGTCCGCCACCTCCGCGCCGGCCTCGGCACCCCGGCCGACCGCCGCGACTGGTGAACACGCCACCGCCCGGACCCCGGACCGCCTCAGCCGTACAGCGCCACCCTCGGCTGGACCGTGCCCGGGGAGGCCTTCAGCACGGTGAGCCGGTAGTACTGGGTCAGCGTGTGGTGGCTGTGGAGGACCAGTTTCGCCGAGGTGAGGCCGGTGTACAGCGTGCCGGTCTGGCTGGCCAGTGGCACGGTCTTCCAGGCGCCGCCGACCAGGATCTCGAGCTTGATGTTCCCCGGGGTGAGGAAGGGCCCGTTGTCGGGTGACTCGACGAGGATCTGCGGGGCGATGGTCTGGTCCGCCCCCGTGGGGTTGCGGTAGGTGACGGTGATCCGGTGCGCCGCGTGGTCGGACGGCAGCGGGCTGTTGGGCAGGTCGACGAAGGAGGTCGGCGCGGCGACGGCGACCGCCTGCGGGGCGGAGGCCACGGCGGCGGCCGCCGGTGAGGGCAGTGTGAAAGCGGCGGCCGGCAGGGCGGCGAGGGCGGTCAGGGCCAGGGCCCGGCCGAAAATCTTCCTGGTCGGCATGGCGGCCTCCTTCGATCGTTCTCGGGTCCCCCGGGAGTCCGCCGGCCGGACCGTACCCGTCCACCCTGCACTCCGATGGCGCAACGCGCATCCGCGCCGGACCGGCGGCCCCCGGGGTCCACGGCCGACGGGGCCGGTGGACCGGTAGATTTCGGTCCCCCACCACCACCCGAGGGAGCGCCCGTGCCCGCCCGGCCCAGCCTGCTGTACGTGACCGACCTGGCCTACCCGGCCCGCGGCCGCCGCTACGGCGACGAGGACGTCTTCCTCACCTCCCGGCTGCGGGAGTGGTTCGACCTGGCCCTGTGCCACCCGCTCGACGCCCGGGCCCTGATGGCTCGCTTCGACGCGGTCGTCGTGCGCAACAGCGGGCCGGTGCTGCACTACCGGGAGGAGTACGCCCGTTTCCGGGACCGGGCCCTGGCCGACGGCGTGCGGGTCTACAACCCGCTGACCGGGCGGGGGGACATGGCCGGGAAGCAGTACCTGCTGGACCTGACCGAGACCGGCCACCCGGTCATCCCCACCGTCGACCGGCCGCAGGACCTCGCCCGGCTGCCCGCCGCCGACCGCTACGCGGTCAAGCCCAAGGAGGGCGCCGACAGCATAGGCCTGCGCTTCCTCGCCCCCGAAGAGCTGGAGGGTCCGGACGGTCCCGCGTGGGGCGAGGTGCTGGTCCAGCCGCGGATCGACTTCCGGTACGAGGTCTCGTTCTACTTCGTGGACGACGCCTTCCAGTACGCCCTGCACGCCCCCGACCCGGCCCGCCGCTGGGTGCTGGAGCCGTACGAGCCGAGCCCGGCCGACCTCGGGTTCGCCCGGCGCTTCGTCGACTGGAACACGCTCGAGCACGGGATCCAGCGGGTGGACGCCTGCCGGGCGCCCGACGGGCGCCTGCTCCTGGTCGAGCTGGAGGACCTCAACCCCTACCTGTCCCTCGACCTGGTCCCCGAGGAGACCCGGGAGCGCTTCGTCCGGGCCATGGCCGGCTCGCTGCGCCGATTCCTGGCTCTGCCGGGCTGACCGACGGACAGGCGGACCGACGGACGGGCGGACCGACGGACGGGCTGCCCCGGGGCCTCACTGCCGGGGGACGCCCCCGACGAAGTCCTTCAAGGCGTCCATCCGGGTCCGCCGCCCGGGCGGGTAGCGGCGCAGCGAGCGCTCGGCCCGGCGCGAGCCCGGCCGGTAGCGCCAGCGGGCCCACGGCGAGTCGGGTTTGGCCAGCCGCAGGCAGGCGACCAGCGCGATCAGGGGCACCAGCAGCCCGATCACGCCGACCGCCGTCTTGCCCTTGAGGATCGCCCCGACGGAGAACAGCAGGTTGACCAGCAGCAGCACGGCGAAGGTCAGATGGGCGGCGGCGCCCTGGCCGGTGTCGGAGAACGGGCTGAACCCGGCGACCAGCAGCAGTCCGACCGCCACCGCCAGGAAGGTCGCGTCGACGGACTTGCGGCCTTCGCGCGTCCAGTAGACGTCCTCCAGGTGCAGCCACAGCGCGTACTCGTCGAGGGTGAGCGCGGCGCCGGCGCCGAACAGCGCGGCCAGGACCTGCACCCCGGGGGTGTCCGGGCGGTAGGCGAACTCCATCGCGCCGGCCACCAGCATCGCGAGGATGCCGTACACCTGGTGGTGCACATGGGTGCCGCCGACCTCGACGTTGCGGAACGGCCCGCGCCCGGCCCGGATCAGCCGGGTGACCACCCGGGTGCCCACGAAGGTGAGCACGAACGCACCGACCATCCACAGGCCGATGCCGTGGTTGGGCACGGTCACCACCACCTCGACCTCGGTGTCCGCGGAGCCCACGGCCGCGGCGTCCCGTCAGTGGCCGTGCGGGGCGTGTGCTCCGCAACACTCGCGCCGTCGCGGCCCGTTACCCTCCGGCACCACGCACCTCCGCACCATGCCGCGCTGATCTGCCCGGGGCGGTCGGACGGGCCCGGGGCCTCTACTGCCCAGCGTATCCGGATCAAGCGGAAGGGGCCCGCACGGGCGGGCCCCTTCGCGATCACTCGGTCTGCGGGAACAGGACTACAGGTTGGAGCACTGCCCGAGCCTCGGCCCGGTCACCGTGTTCGGGTGTCCGTCGTTGGTGGGCGGCGGGGTGTTGCCGGCGCAGGAGAGCATCCCGCCGATGGTGTTGCTCTCGATCTCCGCGCGGGTGTCCTCGGGGAACGGACCGGTGCCGGTCGTGCCCTGGACCTGGACCGATCCGGTCACCTGGTTGGCGATGACCTCCAGGCCGCCGTGGTTGCTGCCGAGCAGCAGGGAGCCGTTGAGCCGGTTGCCGGCGCAGCCGTCGTCACCGGGGTCGCCGACGAGCACGAAGCCGGTCGAGCTGTAGACGCTGGTCGTGATGCCGACCGTACTTCCACACAGGGCGAAGAGCGTGCCGTTGGAGGACAGGACGGCCCCGTGGACGGTGGAGCCGCTGATGAACAGCGCGCCGCCGCCCGGGTTGTGGACGGTGCCGTTGACGGTGGCGCCGACGACGCAGGTGCTGTCACCGGTCGCGACCACGTCGCCGACGGTCCCGGTGATGGTCCTGGTGCAGCTCACCGTCTGAGTGATCGACTCCAGGCTGCCCGCCAGGTAGTTCCCGTCGCCGCTGTACTGGGCGGTGATGGTGTGGGTGCCCGGCAGCAGGTTCGCGAAACTCACCTGGGTGCGGCCGCAGTTGGTGCCGCCGCCGGGGGTCAGCGTGCCGGTGCCGAGCAGGGTCGTGCCGTCCCGGAAGGTGACGGTCCCGGTGGGCGGCAGGCTCGGGTTGGTGCTGGGGAACGCCGGACACACGGTGTCGGTGAAGGTCACCGCGTGACCGAAGGGCGACGGGTTCGCCGATGGCGTGAGGGTCGTGTCGACCGGTGCCTTCTCGACGTTCTGGACGAGGGTCATCGCCGTGTCGCCCACGAAGTTCGGGTCGCCGCTGTAGGTGGCGTCCACGTTGTGCGGGCCGGGGCTGAGGGAGGCGATGTCGTCGGAGGTCGCCGTGCCGGTCGTGGTGTCGACGGGAACCGGGCTGCCGAGCTGGGTGCCGTCCACCGCGAAGGTGACCGTGCCGCCGTCCGGTACGGGCACGACGGTCGCGGTGAAGTGCACCGGCTGGCCGTACAGCGAGGGGTTGGACGAGGAGGACAGCGTCGACTTGGTGAACTGCGGGACGCTGAAGAAGATCGTGTCGGTCGGCTGCGCGGTGGTCTGGCCGAGGCCGTTGAGGTTGCCGATGAACGCCCCGTAGAAGGTGTTCCCGACGGCCTTGAGCTGCTGGTAGTCGCCGAAGAGCCGCTCGTTGGGGTTGCTCGCGGTGCCGACCTTGGTGGTGTACGACTGCAGGACGGTGTCGGTGAAGGTCGCGCCGTGGTCGGTGCTGCGGGCGAGGTGGGCGGTGAACTCGGGGAAGCCGCCGGCGTTGGTGCCGTCGTTGGTCAGGTAGAGGACCCCGACCGTCCCGTCGTTGAGGACCGCCACGGAGGGCAGCGCCGCGTTGGTCGAGGCGGAGACGTTGACGGCGCCGCCGACGTTCATGCCGCCCGTGCCGTTGTCCGTGAGCCGGCGGATCCGGATCTGGTTGTTGCCGGAGACGTCCGCGCCGTAGGCCACGTAGACGTCGCCGTTGGTCGGGTCGACGGCGACGTGGTCGACGCCGCCCTGGAGGGAGTTGACCCCGCCGAACTTGTAACCGGCGTTGCCCTGGCGGGTGTTGTCCGTGGAGACGGCGATGCCGTCCGTGCTCCCGCCCAGCGTCCAGTTCTGTCCGGCGTCGGTGGACCGGTTGAGCATCAGGGTGACGTTCTCCGGCTGGGTGGTCCCGCCGCCCTGCTGGTAGAGGGCGTACATGGTGCCGTTGCGCCGGTCGGCGGCCAGCCGGAGCCCGCCGTTGATGACGCCGCCGCTGAGCGCGCCGGTGCCGGCCACGTTGTCCCGGTCGAAGTTGACTGGCGGCGTGTTGTTGGCGTTGTGGGAGACGTTCACGCGGTCGTGCGGGACGCCGCCGCGGAAGTCCTGGTAGGCGACGTAGACGTTGTCCTGGCTCGCCGTGCCGGTGTCGCGGTTGACGATCAGCCAGGGCTGGTCGGCGTTGGTGCCGGTGGCGCTGGTGATCTGGGTGGTGGTGGGCGTCGGGTTGTTCCAGCTCCACGACGCCAGTTTGGTCGGGTCGGTGGTCGAGCCGGTGACGATCTGGTTCCCGCCGGTCAGGAAGGTGGCGTAGAGGGTGCCGTTGCGGCCGAAGTCGATCGTCTGGTCGTTCGGGCCGCCCGAGGTGTTCGCCACGCCCGGGGGCGGCGGGATGGTGGCCTCGTCCTTCCAGGTGATCCCGCCGTCCGCCGAGTACAGCAGGTCGGCGTTGCCGTTCCAGGGGAAGGTGAAGCGGGTGATGGCGACCTGCTGGGGGTTGGCGGGGTTCATCGCGACGGAGGCCTCGCCGAACGTGGTGGCGCCGACGGCCGCGTCCGCGTCGACGACGTACACGCCCGGCGTCCTGACCGCCGGCCGCACCCTCCTGGGGCTCGTCGGGACGGTGCGTGGCGAACGGTCCGGCGGCTGGTCGCTGCCGTCCTGGACCGAGGGTGCCGACGGGCTCTCGGCCGCCCACGCGTGCGCCGACACCAGGGCCGGACCGGCGGCCAGGGACAGCGCCAGGGCCGCGCCGAGCGACCGTCTGAACAGGTCCGGTCGTGGTCGGGGTCTTACGGGTTCCACCGGCGGTTCCTTTCGAACGAGCACACAGAGTGGTCACAGTGTGTGGAGGCCGGAACCCGGACGATCGTCGGGCGCGAGCGCCGTACACTCGTTCGCCCACCGAATCACCCCCTTCGGACGAGCGACGCACCCCGGAACGCACCGCCGCCCCGGGAGCGGTCTCCCGGGGCGGCAGGGCTCACACGGCGTCAGGACGCGCACGGCGCCAGGACTGACGTGGCGTCAGCAGATCCGCGGCAGCTGTTCGCCCATCGGCAGGTCCACCACCCTGGTGCCGCCGAAACCGGTCCGGGCGACGACCATGCCGGGGTGCTCCCCGACGCACTCGCCGATCACCACCGCCTCCGCGCCGAGCGGGTGGGCGCGCATGGCGGCGAGGACCGCGTCCGCCTCCCGGCGCGGCACGAAGGCGACGAGCTTGCCCTCGTTGGCGACGTACATCGGGTCCAGGCCCAGCAGTGCGCAGGCGTTGGCGACCGCGTCGGGGACGGGGACGGCCCGCTCGCTGATGGTCACGCCCACTCCGGCGGCGGCCGCGATCTCGTTGAGCGCCGCCGCCAGCCCGCCGCGGGTGGGGTCGCGCAGCACGTGCAGGTCGGGGGTGACGGCGAGCATCGCCTCGACCAGGCCGCCGAGCGCCGCGCAGTCGCTGCGCACCTCGACCCCGAACTCCAGGCCCTCCCGGACGCTCATGATCGCGACCCCGTGCAACCCGATCGGCCCGCTGACGATCACCACGTCGCCGGGGACGGCCCGCTGCGGCCGGATGTCGACCCCGGCGGGCACCAGGCCGATGCCGGCGGTGTTCAGGTAGATGCCGTCGCCGTGCCCGGCCTCGACCACCTTGGTGTCCCCGGTGGCCACCTCGACCCCGGCGGTCCGGGCGGCGGTGCCGAGCGCCCGGGCCACCCGGTCGACCACGGACATCTCCACCCCTTCCTCCAGGATGAACCCGCAGGACAGGTACGCCGCCCGGGCCCCGCTCATCGCGAGGTCGTTGACCGTGCCGTTGACGGCGAGGTCGCCGATGCTGCCGCCCGGGAAGAACAGCGGCCGGACGACGTAGGAGTCGGTGGAGAAGGCCAGCCGGGCCCCGCCGAGCTCCAGGACGGCCGAGTCGCCGAGCCCGGCGAGGGCCGGGCCGCCGAACGCCGGCGCGAAAAGGTTCTCCACCAGTTCGGTGGACATCGCCCCGCCGCCGCCGTGCCCCATCACCACCCGGGGGTGGTCGCGCAGCGGCAGCGGGCAGCTCCAGCCGGCGAAGTCGGGCGCGGGCGGGGCGTCGGGGGCCGCGGCCCCGGTGAGGATTTCGGTGTCAGCCAACGGGGCTCGCCTCCTGAGCAGCGACCGGCGCGCTCAGCCGCCGGTAGAGGTAGTACGCGGCGCAGGCGCCCTCGCTGGAGACCATGGTGGCGCCGAGGGGGGTGCGCGGGGTGCAGACCGTGCCGAAGGCCTCGCACTGGTGGGGCTTCAGCAGTCCCTGCAGCACCTCGCCGCTGCGGCAGGCGGCGGGTTCACATGTGGTGATCCCCGCGACGTCGAAGCGGTGTTCGGCGTCGTGGTCCCGGTAGTGCGGCGCGAGCCGCCAGCCGCTCTGCGGGATCACGCCGATGCCGCGCCAGGGGCGGTCGGCCACTTCGAAGACGTCCTCCAGCATGGCGCGCGCCGCCGGGTTGCCCTCCGGCCGGACGGCCCGCGGGTAGGCATTGTCGACGGTGTGCTCCCCGCGCTCCAACTGCCGTACGGTGCGCCGGATTCCCTCCAGGATGTCGAGCGGTTCGAAGCCGGTGACCACGATCGGCACCCGGTGGCGGTCGGCGAGCGCCGGGTACTCGTCGGTGCCCATCACGCTGCACACGTGACCGGCGGCGAGGAAGCCCTGGACCCGGCAGTCCGGCGACGCCATGATCGCGTCGATCGCCGGGGGCACCCGGACGTGCGAGACCAGCATGCTGAAGTTCCGCAGGCCCTGCTTCCTGGCCAGGTGGACGGCCATCGCGTTCGGCGGCGCGGTGGTCTCGAAGCCGATGCCGAAGAAGACGACCTCCCGGTCCGGGTTCTCCCGCGCGATCCGCAGCGCGTCGAGCGGCGAGTAGACCACCCGGACGTCGCCGCCCTCGCCGCGGACCCGGAACAGGTCGCGGTCGGTGCCGGGCACCCGCAGCATGTCCCCGAAGGAGCAGAAGATCACCTCGGGCCGGGCGGCGATCGCCAGCGCACGGTCGATCATCTCCAGCGGGGTGACGCACACCGGGCACCCCGGCCCGTGAATCAACTCGACTTCCTCCGGCAGGAGTTGGTCGATGGCGTGCCGGATGATGCTGTGCGTCTGACCGCCGCACACCTCCATCAGCGCCCACGGCCGGGTGACCGTGGCCCTGATGTCCGCGAGCAGGCCCTCGGCCAGCTCCGGGTTGCGGAACTCCTCCAGGTACTTCACCGTCCGGCCTCCTCAGCCGCTCGCGCCGCGTCCTGCCCCGCCACCGCGTCCTGCCCCGCCACCGCGTCCTGCTCCGGCACAGCGTCCTGCTCCGCCGCCGCGTCCTGCTCCGGCACCGCTGCGAACGCCCCCGCGGCGAACTCGCCCGCCGCCTCCCACGGGTCGCCGAACTCCTCCTGCAGCAGCCCGAGTTCCTCGAACAGGGCGAGGGTGCGCCGGGCCGACTCCTCGTCCAGTCGCTGCAGCGCGAAGCCCACGTGGACGATCGCGTAGTCGCCCACCGCGAGGTCGGGCAGGTACTCCAGACACACGTCCTTGATCACCCCCCCGAAGTCCATGACCGCCATCCGGGTCCCGTCCCGCTCCCCGATCTCCGTCACCCTGCCGGGTACCGCCAGGCACATCCGCTCTCACTCCTCCCGGGTGGCCGCCGAGCGGGCGGCCACCATCAGCTGGCCGAGCGCCAGCCCTCCGTCGTTGGGCGGCACCCGGCGGTGCCGCAGCACGGTGAAGCCGTCCTCCCCGAGGCCGCGCGCGCAGGCCGAGGAGAGCAGGGCGTTGGCGAAGACGCCGCCGCTGAGCGCCACCGTGGTCGTGCCGTACCGCTCCCGGACGGCCGCGCACACCCGGCGGACCAGGTCGGCCACCGCGGCGTGGAAGCGTGCGGCGACCAACCCGACGGGCGCGCCCGCGGCCACGTCCGCCACCACCGCGGCCAGCACCGGCCCGGGGTCGGCGAGCCAGCCGTCCGCCCGGGCGGGCAGCCCGAATCCGTAGCCCGCCACCGCACCGAACTCGGCGGCGGCCGCCTCCAGTTCGATCGCCGCCTGGGCCTCGTACCCGGCCCGCTGGCAGATCCCGGCGAGCGAGGAGACCGCGTCGAAGAGCCGGCCCATGCTGGAGGTCGGCACGCAGTTCAGGCCGCGCTCCAACTGCCGCTCCAGCAGCCGAAGTTCCTCCGCCGGGCAGGCCGCGACCGGCGGCAGCCCGGCGGTCCAGGGCAGCCCGGCGGCGCGCAGGTGCGCCAGCGCGGTCCGGTACGGGCGTTCGACCGCCGTGTCCCCGCCGGGCAGCGGCACATAGCCGAGGTGGGCGAGGCGGCGGAACCCGTCGTAGTCGGCCAGCAGTACTTCGCCGCCCCAGATCGCGCCGTCCTCGCCGTAGCCGGTGCCGTCGAAGGCCAGGCCGAGCACCGGCCGGCTGCCGTCCAGGCCGTGCTCGGCCATCACGGCGGCGATGTGCGCGTGGTGGTGCTGCACCTGGCGCACCGGGCGGCCGGCGGCGGTCCGCTCGGCGTGCCGGACCGAGCGGTAGCCGGGGTGCCGGTCGGTGACCAGCAGTTCGGGGCGCACCCCGGTGACCGTGCCGAGCTGGTCGACCGCGCGGTCGAAGGCGCGCAGCGTGGCAAGGTCGTCCATGTCCCCGATGTGGCCGGACAGCCAGGCGTAGCCCTCGCGGGCCAGCGCGAAGGCGTTCTTCAGGTCGCCGCCGACCGCGAGCGCCGGGCGGACGGGCACCGGCAGGGGCAGCGGCAGCGGCGCGTATCCGCGTGAGCGGCGCAGCGGCAGCTGTTCGCCGTCCACCACCCGCACCACCGAGTCCTCGCACGGGACGTGGATCGGCCGGTCGTGGGTGAGCCAACCGTCGACCAGCGGGGCGAGCTTCTCCAGGGCCTCCCGGTCGTCGGTGACGATCGGCTCGCCGGAGAGGTTGGCGCTGGTCATCACCAGCAGGTCCGGCCCCGGTGCGGCGAGCAGCAGATGGTGCAGCGGCGTGTAGGGCAGCATCACCCCGAGGTCGGGGCTGCGTGGGGCCACCGCCTCGAACTCGGGCGACGGCGCTCCGGTGCGGCGCAGCAGGACGATCGGCCGTACCGGTCCGGTGAGCAGTTCCCGCTCGACCGGGCCGAGCGGCAGCAGGCCCTCGACGGTGGCGAGGTCACGGGCCATCAGCGCGAAGGGCTTGTCGCCGCGCCGCTTGCGGCGGCGCAGCAGGGCGACGGTGCCGGCGTCGCGCGCGTCGCAGGCCAGGTGGTAGCCGCCGATGCCCTTGACGGCGAGGACCGTCCCGGTGGCCAGCAGCCGGCGGGCCTCGGTGAGCGCGTCCTCCCCGGCGAGGTCGGCGTGCCCGGGCACGGTCAGCGCGAGCCGCGGCCCGCAGGCGTGGCAGGCGACCGGCTGTGCGTGGAAGCGGCGGTCGGCCGGGTCGGTGTACTCCCGGGCGCAGTCCGCGCACATCGGGAAGCCGGCCATGGTGGTGTTGGCGCGGTCGTAGGGCAGGCCGGTGACGATGGTGTGCCGGGGGCCGCAGTTGGTGCAGCTGATGAAGGGGTGCCGGTGGCGGCGGTCGGCCGGGTCGGCGAGTTCGGCGAGGCAGTCGGCGCAGACGGCGACGTCGGGCGGGATCAGGGTGGCCCGGGGCCCGTCGGTCCGGGACGGGGTGATGGCGAAGCCCGTCGCGCCGGTGGCGGTGAGCGGCGCGTGTTCGACGGAGGCGACGTGCGCGAGCGGCGGCGCGTCGCCGGCCACTCGCCGGCAGAACGCCTCCACCGCCTCGGGGCTGCCCTCGACCTCGGCCAGGACGCCTTCGCCGGTGTTGGTGACGCTGCCGGCCAGGCCGAGTTCACCGGCCAGGGTGAAGACGAAGGGCCGGAAGCCGACCCCCTGGACGAGGCCGCGGACGGTGACCTGCCGCCGCTCGCGGTCGAGTGCGCGGGGACCGACCGTCACGGGGCCTCCCCGACCACCGCGTTCTCGTGCCCGTTCTCGTGCTCGTGCCTGTTCTCGTGCCCGTGCTCGTGTCGGTGCCCGTGCTCGTGCTCGTGCTCAGGCCTGTGCTCGTGCCCGTGCTCATGGGGGGTGGCAGCCATCACCGGCCGGTGCGGCTCGGCGCCGTCCAGGACGGCCAGTGCCCGCTCCAGCAGCGCCCCGACGCCCTGCCCGGTGCGGGCCGAGGTGTGCACCACCTCCACCCCGGGGTTGACCCGGCGGATGTTCGCCGTGAACGTGGCCTCGTCGAAATCGGCCGCCACGGCGAGGTCGGTCTTGGTCACCAGCACCAGGTTGGCCAGCCCGAAGGCGGTCGGGTACTTGAGCGGCTTGTCCTCGCCCTCGGTCACCGAGGCGAGCACCACCCGCAGCGACTCCCCGAGGTCGTACGAGGCCGGGCAGACCAGGTTGCCGACGTTCTCCACGAAGAGCAGCCGGCAGTCCTGCGGCAGCCAGCCGTCCAGGTGTCCGGCGAGCATCCGTGCCTCGAGGTGGCAGAGCCCGTCGGTGAGCACCTGCTTGACCGGCGCGCCCGAGCGGGCCAACCGTAGCGCGTCGTTCTCGGTGGCGAGGTCGGCGGTCAGCGCGGCGACCGGCACCCCGCGCCGCCGGGCCAGCCCCAACTCGGCTTCCAGCAGGGCGGTCTTGCCGCTGCCGGGGCTGGAGAGCAGGTTCACCGCGACCGTCCCCCGGGCGGCCAGCGCCGCCCGCAGCTCGCGGGCGCTGTCGTCGTTGCGGGCGAGGACCGCCTGGCGGAGGTCGACCGTGCGGCACATCGGCATCAGCCTTTCTGTTCGGCCGGGACGTCCGGGCGCTCGGCCCACTCGACGTCGAGGATCTGGAGCTCGCGCCCGGACAGCAGCTCGACGCCGCCGCCGGAGCAGCTGGGGCAGCCGAGGTCCGGCGGCATGCCGACGGCCCACTCGGTGTCGCAGGGCACGCACCGGGCCCGCGCCGCGACCGGCTCGGTGTGCAGCACCGCGCCCTCCACCAGCGTTCCGGCGCAGGCCAGTTCGAAGCAGAAGTCGAGGGCCTGGGGGACGACTCCCGCCAGCTCGCCCACCTGCAGCCGCACCCGGGCCACCCCGGCGGCCCCGTGGTCACGCGCGGCCGCGTCGACCTGTTCGACGACGGCGGCGGCGATCGACATCTCGTGCATCGGTCCCTTCCCACGGCGGGCGGTCGGCGCGCCCACCACCAGGCGGGCCCACGACCAGGCGGGCCTCCCGACAAGGCGCGCCCCATTACAAGGCGCGATGGCGGCGACGGCTCGAAGCCGCGCCGCCACCGCGCCCGGGGCTGCACCGTTCGCAGCAATTCGCGGCTCACATCCGTGAGATCCGCAGGTACCGCTTGAGGTCCGGCAGGCTCTGCCAGACCAGTGCGCCGAGCCCCGCCAGCAGGGCCGTGCAGAACAGTTTCCTCAGCATGGTGTTGTCTCCCTCTCCGACTGTGTGGCCTCGTCCAGGACCCGCAGGACCACCTGGACCGCTTCCTCGACGGCGGCGGCGACGGGGGCGCTGAGCCCGATGCCCTCCTCCAGTGACTCCGGCTCGCAGCCGACCACCAGCACCCGCCCGGGCGGCTCGCCGCCGGTGCCGGCGGCGAGCGTGGCGAGCAGCGCCAGCACCGCGTCCGGTCCCATCCGGTGTCCGTCCAGGATCGGCGCCTCCAGCGGCTCGGCGGCCGCCTCGATGAGGTAGACCGTCCCGGGCGCCCCGCCGCGGCAGGTGGCGTCCACCAGGACGGCGGTCCGGTAGCCGTCGAGCAGCCGGTACGCCAGGTCCACGCCGCGCACGCCGATGTCGACCGTCTCGACGCCGTCCGGCAGCGGGTGCGCGGCCAGCCGCCGGACGGTCTCCACGCCGAACCCGTCGTCACCGAGGAAGATGTTGCCCACCCCGGCGACCAGGACCGTCCCGCCGCTCATGCGCCCACCCCGTCCCGGACGGCACCGTCCGGATCGGCGCCGTCCAGCGGGGTGACCTCGTCGGGCTGGAAGTAGCGGAACCGGCCCTGGGCCCGCCACAGGTCGGCGCCCGGGTCGTCCTCCAGCGTGACGGCCAGGTGCACCGAGCCGTCGACGTCGTGCAGCACCGCCTCCACCACGCCGGTGCGCCCGTCGAGGAAGAGGTCCTGGGCGTCGGTGCGCCGCCGTCCGGGCCGCAGCAGGACCCGGCTGCCCGCGCCGACCGACCGGCCGTCGACGAGCACCCGGTCCCGCTCGGGGTCGACCGCCGGATCACTGCCCGGGTCCCACCAGGGCTGCTCCGTGTCGGCATCGGCGCCGGTGAGGTCGCGCAGCCCGCGGATGGCGCCGTGCAGGCGCTCCAGCACCTCCGGTGGCATGGAGTCCGCCAGGTCGATCACGGCCGCGGCCCGCTCGTCGGTGCCCCGGGCCTCCCGCTTCTCCTCCTCGGTCAGGGCCGCCGTCCGCAGCGCCAGGATCTCGTCGATCTCGGTCGCGTCGTAGAGGGTGCCGAGGCTCTCCGGGGCGACGCGCGGGTGGTCCTCCAGGATGATCGGCGAGGACAGCACCACCCCGCGTTCGCCGTCCGGTCCGGCCAGCACGGGCCAGGTGTGCCGGCTGCGGCAGCCCTCGACGGCCGACCGGGCCCACTCGGGCGGGTCGGTGGCCGACACGAACCGGCCGTGCTCCAGCCCCAGCAGCAGGTGGGCGGAGACCAGGGAGCGCGGCAGCGCCTCCTCACGGCTCGCCCGCCGGGGCGGCACCCAGGCGGAGACGTTCTCCACCACCGCCTTCAGCCGCTGCGCCCGGTACGGGCCGGGCAGTTCCTCGACGGTCAACCGCACCAGGCCGTCGACCTGTTCGCGGCGCCGCACCAGCCGTCCGACGGCGGTGCCGTGCTCGCGGAGCAGCTCGGTCTCGCCGACGCCCGGCAGCCGGAACGCCCGCTGCACCCCCTCGCCGATCAACTCGTCGACGGAGAGCAGGAGCTCGATCCGCTCCTCGACGCCCTCGTCCCACTCCACGAGCACCCGGTCGGCGAGTTCCAGGCGTTCCACCGGCTCGAAGCCGCCGGAGTCGGTGGCCTGTTCGACGGTGCGCCGCTGGACCCGCAGGAAGCGCAGTTCGACGGCCAGCCGGTCCTCCCGACGTGCCTCCATGACGCACTCGGTGCGCTGGTGCGAGTGCTCGCCGCCCTGCGCGGTGTACTCGGGCGGCACCAGGACGCCGAACTGCCAGCGCAGCCGGTTCTTCGCCGCCGAGGCGCGGTACGGGTAGAGCACGTAGCCCTCCAGCAGCACCGCGTCGGCGATCTGCCGGGCGGCCGCGAAGCCGCGTTCGATCCCGGCCGGGAAGGCGCTCACCGGGCCACCTCCTCGATCGCGGCGGCCGTCAGCAGCTCACGCACGGTCGCCTCCCAGGAGGGCAGGGCCTGCCGGGAGCGGTAGGCCAGCAGCGCGTCCATCACCTCGTCGGGCAGGCGCAGCCAGCCGCAGCCGGGGAAGTGCTGGTCGATCGCCTCCCGCCAGACCCGTACCGGCATCCGCACCTGGGCCTCCTTGTCCCAGGGCACCGGGGTGACCTGGAAGCCGCCGGGGCCGGCGAAGGCGGTGCCGGAGAAGAGCAGCAGCAGGGGTACGTCCCCGCCGTCGAGCGCCCGGAAGTAGCGGGCGGAGGCCACCTCCAGGTCGTAGCTGCACGGCACGGCGAGGTCGGTCTCGGTCTCGCCGGTGAAGCCGGGCACCAGCAGCGGCACGGTGGCGAACTGGATCGGGTGGAGCGTGCTCGCCCAGCGCTGCCGCTCGCCGAACAGGTCGGTCAGCCGCTCGCCCTCCGGCTCGGCGTACGACCGGCGGCCGGGTTCGATCCGCAGCTGGCACCGGAGCACCAGGGCGTGCACCCGGGTGTCGGCCGGCGCGGTGATCCGCAGCCGGAACACCAGGGTCGGCACGGCCGCGTACGGGTCGGACCGCACGCCGGTGCATGAGAAGCCGAGCGTCGTCATGCCGTCACCGTCGCGGGCAGCGGGCGGGCCCGGGCGGCCAACCGTTCGAAGAACGCGTCGAGTTCGGCTCGCGCCTCGGCCCCGCCGTCGAAGCCGTGCCAGCACCGCCGCAGCCGGCCGACCAGCTCGTAGCAGATGTCGATCGGCACCAGGAAGCACTCGACGCGCCGGTCGGTGCGGCGCAGCAGCAGCGCCTCGACGTCCGGTTCCAGAGCGGCGGCCAGCCGGCTGCCGCCGAGGGCGCGTTCCCAGGCTTCCTCGTCCACTTCGCTCTCGGTGGCGCCGGCCGGGCCGGGGTAGAACGCGAGCAGTTGGTCCAGGACGGCGTTGCGGAACAGGAACGCCGTGCCGACCGGGATGCCCAGGACCGACCAGGCCCGCTCGTCCAACCCGCCGTCCGGGTCGGCGAGGTAGCGGTCCGGTACGGTGCGGAAGCGCCCGCCGGCCGCGGCCGGCTGCTGGAACAGCAGGCCGCAGGCGGTGCAGGTGCACGCCAGCGCCCGTTCCTCGACGTCCACCAGGTGGCGGTGGCCGGCCGGCAGGTCCCGGCCGCAGAAACCGCACTGCTCGGGGCGCGGCGGCGCCGGCTCGCGCAGTCGGCGCAGCAGGGCGGTTCCGTCGCGGGAGATCCGGCGGGTGTTCATCGCGCCTCCGCGGTCTGCGGCGGGCGGGTGGCGATCTGCAGCAGTTGCGGGTCGCGGGCCAGCTCCAGGGCCGTCACCTCGGGGGCGTGGCAGGCCAGGACGGCCTCCACGTCGCCCTCCGCGCTGCCGCAGCCGGAGGCGGTCCGGCGCAGCCGCAGGACGCCGGTGCCCGGGTCGAAGCCGAGCACCTCGACCCGCTCGGGCAGGGTCGCGAGCGCCCGGTCGATCCGGGCGGTGACGGACTCGGGGTGCAGGTCGTGCAGGAGCAGCAGCCCGGCCACCGCCGGGTCGTCGAGCATCCGTTCCAGGGCGGGCGGGGGCAGCGCCGGGACGATCCTGGCCAGCCCCTGGCCGTAGAAGTCCATCAGGTCGCGGACCAGTTGCTCGCCCGCCTGCTCGGCTCCGCTGCCGGTCAGGGCGTCCAGGGCCTCCTGGATCCGCAGCCCGGTCTGTTCGGCCGTCATGCGGTGAGCCCGCTCAGGCCGGTGGGCACGTGCATGGTCTGTACGGTGCGCCCGCCGACGTACATGTGCACGCCGCAGGGCAGGCAGGGGTCGAAGCTGCGCACCGCGCGCATGATGTCGATGCCCTTGAAGTTCTCCGGGGAGTTCTCCTCGAAGATCGGGGTGTTCTGCACCGCGTCCTCGTACGGGCCGGGCGTGCCGTAGCTGTCGCGGACGCTGGCGTTCCACGGGGTGGGCGGGTACGGGTGGTAGTTGGCGATCTTGCCGTCGCGGATCACCATGTGGTGCGAGAGCACGCCGCGCACGGCCTCGGTGAATCCGCAGCCGATCGACTCGTCCGGCACTTCGAAGCGTTCCCAGGTCTGGCTGCGCCCGGCCCGGACCTCGTCGAGCGCCTTCTCGGCGAAGTGCAGGGCGGCGGCGGCCGCGTAGGCCTGGAAGTAGGTGCGGGCCCGGTTGCGTTCGAGGGCGTTGCTCCACTGCGGGATCTTCCACTCGAAGGTGACCTCGGGCTTGGTCATCGAGCGGGGCAGGTTGATCTGCACGCTGTGGCCGGTGGCCTTGATGTAGCCGATGTCGACCAGCCCGGACAGCGCGGTGGACCAGAGCCGGGCGATCGGGCCGCCGCCAGTGTCCAGGGCGAGGTGGTCCTTGCCGTCGAACCAGCGCGGGGACATCACCCAGCTGTACTTGTCGTCGAAGTTGCGCTTCTGCGGCTGCGGGATGGTGTGCTGGTTCCACGGGTGCCGGGGGTCGACCGGGTTGCCCAGCGGGTCGTGGGTGACGAAGAGTTCCTTGCCCTGCCAGTCCTCGTAGTAGGAGCTGCCGAGCAGGATCCGGATGCCGAGGTTGATCTGCGTCAGGTCGTTGGTGACGAGCTTGCCGTCCACGACGATGCCGGGGGTGACGAACATCCTGCGTCCCCAGTCCGTCATGTTGCGGTAGGTGAAGTCGCAGTGGTCCGGGTCGTTGAGGCTGCCCCAGCAGCCGAGCAGGATCCGCCGCCGGCCGACCTCCTCGTAGCCGGGCAGCGCCTGGTAGAAGAAGTCGAAGAGGTCGTCGTGCAGCGGCACGACCTTCTTCATGAACTCGACGTAGCGCATCAGCCGGGTGAGGTAGTCGGTGAACAGCTGCACGGTCGCGACCGTGCCGACGCCGCCAGGGTAGAGCGTGGAGGGGTGCACGTGGCGGCCCTCCATCAGGCAGAACATCTCCCGGGTGTACCGGCTGACCTGCAGCGCCTCGCGGTAGAACTCGCCCTCGATCGGGTTGAGCGAGCGCATGATGTCGGCGATCGTCTTGTACCCGTGGTCGCCCGCGTGCGGCGCCTCGGTGCGCTCGGCCAGTTCCAGCACGCCCGGGTTGGTCTCGCGGACCATCTTCTCGCAGTAGTCGACCCCGACCAGGTTCTCCTGGAAGATGTTGTGGTCGAACATGTACTCGGCGGCCTCGCCGAGGTTGATGATCCACTCGCCGAGGTGCGGGGGCTTCACCCCGTACGCCATGTTCTGGGTGTAGACCGAACAGGTGGCGTGGTTGTCGCCGCAGATCCCGCAGATCCGGCTGGTGATGAAGTGCGCGTCGCGTGGGTCCTTGCCGCGCATGAAGACGCTGTAGCCGCGGAAGACCGAGGAGGTGCTGTAGCACTCCGCGACGCGCTTCTGCTTGAAGTCGATCTTCGTGTGGATGCCGAGGCTGCCCACGATCCGGGTGATCGGGTCCCAGGACATCTCGGTCAGGCCGCTGCCGTCGCCGGCCGCCCTGGTCGTCGGTGTTGCCATCGTGTCTGTCGTGTCCTTCTCTGCAGGGGGCGGAGGCGTCGGCGACGGGCCGCACACCACGGGGGCGTGCGGCCCTTCGGCGTCACCAGGGCGGTCGGTAACCCGTGGTCAGGTGGCGCCCGGTGTGGCGCCACTTCGGTTCCTTGTCGACGGTCTTCAGCGTGATCGCGCGCAGCCGGCGGACCACCGCGCCGTACGCGCTGCTGGCTCCGGTGGAGACGCGCGAGCCGGGCGGCGGGTCCATGAAGGGCATGAACTTGTCCGGGAAGCCCGGCATGGTGCAGGCGATGCAGATGCCGCCCACGTTCGGGCAGCCGCCGATGCCGTTGGTCCAGCCGCGTTTTGTGACGTTGCACTTGACGACCGGGCCCCAGCAGCCGAGCCGCACCAGGCACTCGGGAGTGCCGTAGTCGGTGGCGAACTGGCCCTGCTCGTAGTAGCCGCCGCGGTCGCAGCCCTCGTGGACGGTGGCGCCGAACAGCCAGGTCGGCCGCAGCTTGTCGTCCAGCGGGATCATCGGCGCCGAGCCGGCCAACTGGTACAGCAGGTAGGTGAGCGTCTCGGCGAAGTTGTCGGGCTGGATCGGGCAGCCCGGCACGCAGACGATCGGCAGCCCGGCCTTGGACTTCCAGTCCCAGCCCAGGTAGTCCGGCACGCCCATCGCACCGGTCGGGTTGCCGGCCATCGCGTGGATGCCGCCGTACGTGGCACAGGTGCCGATCGCGACCACGGCGGTCGCCTTGGGGGTGAGCCGGTCCAGCCACTCACTGGTGGTGATGGGCTGGCCGGTGGCGGGGTCGTCACCGAAGCCGCACCAGTAGCCCTCCTTCTTGATCTTCTCGTTGGGGATGGACCCCTCGACGACGAGGACGAACGGCTCGATCTCGCCGCGCTCGGCCTTGAAGAACCACTCGACGAAGTTGTCCGCGCCCTGGACCGGGCCGCACTCGAAGTCGATCAGCGGCCAGTGCACGGCGACCTTGGGCAGGCCGGGCAGCGCGCCGGTGACGATCTCCTCGATGCTGGGCTGCATCGCGGCGGTCAGCGAGACGGAGTCGCCGTCACAGCTGAGGCCGGCGTTGATCCAGAGAATGTGCACCACGTCGGTGTCGGTTGTTGCAGCACCCATGAGGATGCCTCCTCGGGGATGGGAGCCGGACGAAATGGCTCAAACACAGTCATAGCAACAGTCCGGACCGGTCGCCGTTCCACGGACCCGACGGGGTCACCCCCGGGAGCGCAAGCCGGCCGGGCCGTTCGGGTCACGTCTCGGCGAGGAGCCCTGCGGGGGCGGGGCGCTTGCGGACGAACGCGGACCGCAGCGCGTGGTACGGCGATTCGGGGGTGAAGAACTGCCGGTGCATCACCGCCAGCTCCTCCTCCCGGTAGGCGGCGAGCGGCTTGGCCGCCTCGTCGGCCTCGCGCGCGGCCTTCTTCCCCGCGATCCGCCGCTGGACGGCGGGCGAGGCGGCGAGCAGCCCGGCCAGGCGGGCCGCGACCGGCCCGAACTCCTGCGGCCCGCAGTCGACGACCCGGTCCACCAGGCCGATCCGCTCGGCCGACGCCGCGGACACCGGCAGCGCCTGCCGGGTCAGCCGCTCGGCCTGCGCCGGCCCCACCCGGCGCGGCAGGGTGTACGTCCAGTACTCCGACCCGTACAGCCCCATCAGCCGGTAGTGCGGGTTGAGGACGCAGCCCCGCCGGCACCACACCTCGTCCGCCGCCAGGGCGAGCATCGCCCCGCCGGCCGCCGCGTTCCCGCCCAGGGCGGCGACCACCAGCCGGTCGGTGGTGGTGAGCACCTCGGCGACCAGGTCGTCCATCGCGGTGATGTTGGCCCAGGACTCGGCGGCCGGGTCCGGCGCGGCCTCGATGACGTTGAGGTGGATGCCGTTGGAGAAGAAGTCCCGGCCGCCGCCGAGCACCAGCACCGAGGTCGGCCGGCGCAGCGCGAAGCGGTAGGCGTCCAGCAGGCGGCGGCAGTGGTCGGTGGACATCGCGCCCCCGGGGAAGGAGAAGCGCAGGAAGCCCACCGGGCCCTCCTCGCGGTACTCCAGGTCCGTCCACGTGGACCGCCCGCCCGCGCCCGTCATCAGCGGCGCCGCCACCTCCGGCAGCGCGGGCAGCAGGGCGCCGAGCGCCGTCACCGCCGGGAGCTTGACGGTCGCGCGCCCGCCGGGCGGGCGCCGGCGCCGGAGTTCCGGGATCCACACCGCGCCGTCCGCGGTGGCCCGGCACACCGCCCCGGCCCGGGTGGCGATCAGCTCGCCCGGGCGGCCGCGCAGCAGCGGCTCCGGGTGCCCGCCGTGCAGGTACCACTCGTCGTCGCCCAGCGTGTCGAGCACCCCGGGCTGGGAGTCCGCCGCGCGGAGCTTGCGCAGGACCGTGGCGGTGGGGTCGGCCGCCCAGTCGATCCGGCGCTCCGCCTGGCGCAGGAAGGGGCGCACCCGCACCGGCTCCCGCCAGGACGGGCCGTGCTGCGGCTGCGGCGCGTACGAGCCGGAGGCGAAACGCTCGACGGCGGCCAGCACGGCCCGGACGGCGGCGTCGGAGACCTCGTTGCGGTACAGGTCGCTCTTCCCGAGCCCGGGCAGTCGGCAGGGCTCCCGGGCCCAGACCGGCCCGGCGTCCATCTCCGCCTCGGCCTGCAGCACCGTCACGCCCCAGTCGGCGGCGCCCTCCTGGATCGCCCGGTCGAGGGAGGAGGGGCCCCGGTCGCCGGGCGGGCCGGGATGGACGACCAGGCAGGTCAGCGCCGACCAGACGTCCTCGGGGATCGCGGTGCGCAGCATGGGCGCCAGCAGCAGGTCCGGCGACCGGCGGCGGATCGACGCCCGCAGTTCCTCGTCGTCCCCGGCGAGCAGGACGTCCACGGTGTGCCGCCGGTCCCGCAGTTCGGCGTGGAGGCGCTGGCTGAGGCTGTTGAAGGCGCTGGCGAGGAGCAGGATCCGCATGTCTGCCTCCGGGGGTGCGGGCGGCCGGGAACCCGGCGATCATCACCCCCGGTCCGACGGACCCCCGGCCGGTGCGGCATGCCGCGCCGCCCGTTCACCCGTGCGGCGGTCACCCGCGGGGGCCGGCCTGCGGCGGTCACCGCGCGGGTGTCAGCGGCCGGCGGTCACCGTGCGGGGGTGAAGTCCGGCAGGCGGTCCAGGCTCTCGGCGACGGCGGCGAAGCCGTACTCGAGCATCTGCTGCTCGTACTGCTCGACGGCGTCCGGGAGTTCGGCCGCGCCCCGCTGGACGGCGGTGAGCGTGCGGGCGAGCAGGGCGGCGTCGCGCAGGGCCGTGTTGGCGCCCTGGCCGCCGCTCGGCGGCATGGTGTGGATCGCGTCCCCGAGCAGGGTGACCCGGCGAGTGCCGCTCCAGTGCGGTACGGGCTCGGCGTAACGGACGGTCAGGGGGGAGCTGTTGACGACGTCGGCCTGGCGGACGAGCTCGACGAGGTCCGGGTGCCAGCCGTCGAGCAGGTCCAGCAGGTCGCCCCGGACGGCCTCCCAGGGCCTCGGCCCGGCGGGAAGGTCGCCGGTCGGCATCACCACCCAGCGCAGGTAGCTCCCGGTGTCGGGCAGCCGGACGTCGGGCGCCAGCTCGGCGGCGGCGAGCCTCGGCGGCCGACGGAACTCCATCCGGCCGAGCAGCAGGCTCGCGCCGGTGCCGTGCACCACGGTGCCGAAGCCGGGGACGAGGGCGGCGAACCGCTCGGTGAGCGGGGTGCGTCCCAGGACGGCGCTGCCGGGGAGGGTGACCACCTCGGCCCCGGGCAGCAGTTGGCGGCGCACCGCCGAGCCCACGCCGTCCGCGCCCACGAGAAGGTCGCCGACCGCGCTGCTCCCGTCGCCAAGGTGCGCCTCGACCGTGCCGTCGGCCCGCTCGGTGTAGCCGACCACGGGCTTGCCGAACTCGACCCGGTCGCCGAGCCCGGCCAGCAGCAACTGGCGCAGCACGTACCGGTCGGCGGCCGTGCCCTCGTCCGCGGTGCCGAGCCGGCGGATCTCCTGCAACTGCTGGTCGACGACCCGTCGCTCGCCCGCCATCGGCCCGGAGACGGCCGCCAGCAGGGCGTGCAGCCGCTCCGGCAGGCACGCGTGCAGAGCCGCCAGGCCGTGCGCGTTCAGGGCGATCCGGAAGCCCTGGTAGCGGCTGTGCGGGCCGTCCTCCCGCTCGAGCACCCGGACGTCCACGCCCGCCCGCAGCAGTCCGTGCGCGAGGCAGAGCCCGCCGAGTCCGGCCCCGGCCACCAGTACCTTCATGTCCACTCCCCTGTTCGTCTCCCCGCCGGAGTCGATCTTGCCGCAGGGAGCCGACCCGGTGTCAGTGAGCTTTGTGGCCGGAACCGTATGACAAACGTCACCGCTTCGAACGTCACCGGCGACCTGCGGCGGAACGCGTGGCGCGGACGGGCCGTACCATGGCGGCCTCTGGAACGAGCGGTGGGACGAAAGGAACGGGACGTGCGCGGGGGCGAGCTGGTGGGCGGTCTGGGGCGACTGGTCGGGGCGGCGGCGGGAGCTGCCGCGGGAGCCGCGGCCGGGTTGGGCGAGGCCGGGCGGCAGGCCGTCCTGCGGGGCGGCCGGGCGGCCGCCGGCGGGCGGTGGGCGCTCACGGCCCTCGGCTCCGTCGAACGGCCGCCCGTTCCCGCCACCGAGCCGTGGAAGCTGTCGGTGGGCACCCTGATCGGCCGCCACCCCCGCACCCCGGCCGTGGTGCACAAGCTGCTCGGGCTCCTCGACGGCCTCGGCGCCGTCCACCTCGGGCCGTCGCAGGTCGGCTTCGACGGCGAGGAGATCGAGTGGGACAAGGTCGTCGAGATCCGCACCCGCAACGCCTTCGAGGTGCTGACCACCACCGCCCTGGAGCACGAGGTGGACCGGATCCGCGAGTTCCTGCCGCCGGTGCCCGGCCGCAAGTGGGTCGTCACCAGGGCCGGCGAGGCGCTGGCCACCGTCGTCCTCGCGGCCCTCGAACGCGGCTCGGTCGACCAGCGCCTGGACGAACTGACCGTCCCGGCCCGGATCGTCCACCGCGGTCTGCTGGGACGCCAGCGCACCCTGGACGCGGGCGTGTTCGCCGCCGCGACGCTCGTCGTCACCGCCCGGACCGGCGAGAGCCTGATCGCCACCGCCCGCAGCCGCGGTATCCCGGTCCTGCCCGCCGAACAGCTCGCCGAGCCCACCGACGCCGCCCGGGTCGCGGCCCTGCGGGAGCGCACCGACGCCGTCGCCCGGCTGCTGAACCGCATCGAGCAGAACGACCCGGAGCCGCCGGAGGTGGAGAGCACCCGGTCGCCGGCGGCGGAGGCCGCCCGGCCGCCGCTGTCGCTCGACAAAGCCGCGAGCGACAACGGCCGGGAGCCGCAGGCCCGTTGAGCTGCATGCTCATGGAGTAGCGGCGCCACCGGGCGCGGCCCGGGCGGGCCGTCAGTGGCCGCCGCGGGGCTCCTCGCAGCCGGTGCCGTCCGGGTAGCCCGCGAAGGCGTCCGCCGCGGTGGTGGCGCTGCTCATCGTGCCCTCCAGGCACAACGGGGTGGCGTCGACCAGGAAACTGACGCCGGTCGGGCCGTTCGGGGCGACCTTCACCTTGGCGGCCGGGTAGCCGAGACCGGTGAGCAGACCACGGGTGCTGTCCGGAGCGAAGTCGCCCCGGGCGCGGAGGGGCTCGAGCGCGCCCTTGATCCGCCGCACGGCGTCCAGGCCGTCGCAGCGCCGCTGACCGTGCAGCGGGATGGGCACCTTGAAGCCGTGGTTCTCCGCGTAGTGGTCGACGGGCGCGGTGGCCTGGGCCGAGCCGCTCGCGGTCGGCGTCGGGGTCCTGGTCGGGGTCTCGCCGGGGCAGGGGAAGTCGGCCGCGAGGGTGGGCACCGCCGCCGTCGCGCCCCCCGCCCCCGTGCCGCCGGGCGCGTCCGCGTGCTTCGTCCCGCACCCCGCCGCCAGTACGGCCAGGGCCGCCACCGCCGGTATCCCGAGGCGCCCCCACCTGGTCCTGATCATCGTCATCCGGTGATCATGCCCCGGCGGCGGGCCCGGCGTCATCCCGGCCGGTCAGGCCCCGCGCCGATAATCCGGGCGGCCCGGAGCCTGCCTCGGCTAGGCTCCAGGCCCATGACCTGGCTGCCTGCCGATTTCGTCCACCCCGTCCACGTGCCGCTCCCCGGTGGCAGCCACCACCTGCGCCCGATCGCCGGGACCGACACCGAGCTCGACTACCCCGCCGTGATGGGCTCCCGCGAGCGCCTCTGGTCGATCTACGGCGAGGCCTGGGGCTGGCCCATCGCCACCATGACCTACCAGCAGGACCTCGACGACCTGGTCCGGCACGAGCGGGAGATCGCCGCCCACGAGTCGTTCAACTACGCGCTGTTCGACGAGGCGGAGACGGCCCTGCTCGGCTGCGTCTACATCGACCCGCCCCAGAAGGCCGGCTCCGACGCCGAGATCTCCTGGTGGGTGGTGGACGACCGGGTCGGCACCGAGCTGGAGCGGGCGCTGGACGCGCTCGTCCCCCGGTGGATCACCGACGCGTGGCCGTTCCGCCGGCCCTGCCTCATCGGCCACGAGGTCTCCTGGCAGGAGTGGCTGGCCCGGCCCGCGGCCGCCCGCGCCTGAGCCGACGGCCGCGCACTCGCGGCCGGGCTCCGGGCGGCCGGGCGGCCGGGCGGCGGGGGAAGTACCCATGCCTGCACGGACGTTGTGAAAGTTTCGCGGACCCGGACTGTACCGGGGGGCACCGGGTAGGCGCCGGACGGGGCGCCCGCCCGAGCGGGGCGGCGCGTCCGGACCTTAGGAGGGTCGTTCGATGCAGATGCCCGCCCACTCGATGCCCGTCACCTTCCCCGACAGCCCACTGCCCGACGTCCCGGTCACCGCCGAGCTGCGGTTCGACCCGGACCTGCCGTACGCGGCATGCCTGGCGTTCCCGCTGACCCCGTGCGAGTGCGTGACCGTGGACGCCCAGGTGTGCTGGTACTTCAGCCGCGAGCTGCTGAACGAGGGCCGGCACGCCCCCGCCGGCAGCGGTGACGTCAGTGTGAGCCCGGGGCCCGACGGTGAGGTGCTCATCACTCTGCGGGGGCCTTCCGGAAAGGCCGTCCTCAGCGCCCCCGCCGCCGAGGTATCGGCCTTCCTCTCGGACTCCTTCTCCCTGGTGCCCGCCGGATCGGAGTCCGAGCACCTCGACGTCGACGCCGCGCTCGCCTTGCTGCTCCCGGGCGACTGACCGGAGCCCGCCCGGCGCCGCCGGAGGACCGCGCATGTTCCGCCGTCGGAGTGATCTGCCGCCGGGCGCCACGGGACCCGCAGCTCTCGGCCGCCCCGCGCGGAGCACCTCCCACTAGGTTGCCTGCGTGGAGGCAACCAAGGCTTCGAACGGGCGCGAGCCGTCCGCCGGTGAACGTGTCGCGACCCGGCTGGACGGGCGGCTGCCGGTCATGGAGGCGGGCCGGGAACTGCTGCGCAAGGTGTTCCCGGACCACTGGTCGTTCCTGCTGGGCGAACTCGCGCTGTACAGCTTCGTCGTCCTGCTGCTGACCGGCGTCTACCTGACCTTCTTCTTCGACCCGAGCATGAGCGAGGTCGTCTACGACGGCGCCTACCTGCCGCTGCGCGGCGTCCCCGTGTCCGAGGCGTACGCGTCGACGCTGCGCATCAGCTTCGAGGTGCGCGGTGGTCTGGTGATCCGTCAGATCCACCACTGGTCGGCACTGTTGTTCGCCTCGGCGATCGGCGTGCACCTGCTGCGGGTGTTCTTCACCGGGGCCTTCCGCCGTCCGCGCGAGCTCAACTGGGTCATCGGGGTGACGCTGTTCAACCTCGCGCTGCTCGAGGGGTTCTCCGGCTACTCGCTGCCGGACGACACCCTCTCGGGCACCGGGCTGAGGATCGCCGAGGGCGTGCTGCTCTCGGTGCCGCTGGTCGGCACCTACCTCACCTTCTTCGCCTTCGGCGGCGAGTTCCCCGGCCACGACATCATCCCCCGGCTGTTCACCCTGCACATCCTCCTCGTGCCCGGCCTGTTGCTGGCCCTGATCGGGGCCCATCTGACGCTCGTGGTGGTGCTCAAGCACACCCAGTGGGCCGCCCCCGGCCGCACCAACCGGAATGTCGTCGGGATGCCCTTCTTCCCCCAGTTCCTCACCCGTACGGTGGGCCTGACCTTCGCGGTGGCCGGCGTCATGGCGATGTCCGCCTTCCTCGCGGAGATCAACCCGATCTGGCGCTACGCCTCCTACCGGCCCGACGTGGCCGCGGCCGGAGCCCAGCCGGACTGGTACATCGGGTTCATCGAGGGCGCCCTGCGGCTGATGCCCGCCGCGGAGACCGACCTGTTCGGGCGCACGGTGTCGTGGAACGTCTTCCTCCCGGCCCTGGTGGTGCCCGGCCTGCTCTTCGCGGTCCTGTACGCCTACCCCTTCGCCGAACGCTGGCTCGACCCCGACCGCGGCGAGCACCACCTGTGCGACCGCCCGCGCAACAAGCCCACCCGCACCGGGCTGGGCGTCGCCGGGATCACCGCCTACGCGGTGCTGCTGATCGCCGGCGGCAACGACGTGATCGCGTACGCCTTCGGCATCTCCGTCAACGCGCTCACGGACGTGCTGCGGGCAGGGCTGATCGTGCTGCCACCCGCGGCGTTCCTGCTCACCCGGCGGCTCTGCCTGGCCCTCCAGGCCCATGACCGCGACCGGCTGCTGAAGGGCGACGAGACCGGCCGGATCGACCAGCGCCACGACGGCGGCTTCACCGGCCACCACCGCCCCGTGCCCGCGGACGAGCGGTTCGTGCTGCTGGCCCGGTCCGCGCCGGACCCGCTCCCCGCCCCGGACGGGGCGCCGCGCCACGAACACGTGCGCGCCGCCGCGAGCTCCTGGTTCTACCGCGACCGGGTCGAACTCCCGGCCACCGAAGGGGAGTCGGAGCGCCTCGCAGGTGTCCTCACCGCCCCCTCGCACCCCGCCGGACCGGCGGACCGGCCGACCGGCCCGCCGGAAACCGGCCCGGTCCGCCGGCTGCTCCGCGGCCTCATCCGTCGCCGTCGTCGTCGTACTGGAAGATGAACCCGAACACGGCGAACGCGAGCACCACGGCACCGGTGACGATCAGCCAGCGGGCGAAGACCAGGCCGAGGACGAAGACCGTCAGGCCGAGCGCCGTCAGCGCCGGGTAGCCGCTGCGGGCCGGGAAGAACCCCACCGGGCCCGTCGCCTCGGCGATCTCGGCGTCCTTGCGGTCCTGCGGCCGTCCGCCGCCCCGCCGCTGGTGCTGGAGGAACCAGAACAGCGCGATCAGACCCGACATCAGGAACGCCACCGCCAGGATCGCCTTGCCGGCGGGCTCCCGCGCCCAGAACCCGTAGATCAGCCCGGTCACCGCGAAGAACACCGTCATGACGGCGAACAGCCAGCCCTCCGCCTTCATCGCCCGCTCCCCCGCTCGCCCGTACGGCCGGACGACCGGCCGGAGGCTCCGCCCGACGACTCCTCCGTCGGCACCTCCGGATGGTGCAGGTCGAAGGCCGGCGACTCGGAGCGGATCCGGGGCAGCGCGTGGAAGTTGTGCTTCGGCGGAGGGCAGGAGGTGGCCCACTCCAGCCCGCGGCCCCAGCCCCACGGGTCGTCCTCGGTGACCCGGGCGCCGTGCCGGGTGGTGGTCCAGACGTTGTAGAAGAACGGCAGGTTGGAGACCCCGAGCAGGAAGGAGCCGATCGAGGCGCACACGTTCAGCGCCGTGAAGTCGTCCACCGCCAGGTAGGTCGCGTAACGGCGCGGCATCCCCTGGGCGCCCAGCCAGTGCATCACCAGGAAGGTGGTCTGGAACCCGACGAACAGGATCCAGAAGTGCACCTTCCCGAGCTTCTCGTCGAGCATCTTCCCGGTCAGCTTCGGCCACCAGAAGTAGAAGCCGCCGAAGGTGGCGAACACCACCGTGCCGAACAGCACGTAGTGGAGATGGGCCACCACGAAGTAGCTGTCGGTGACGTGGAAGTCGATCGGCGGCGCGGCCAGCAGCACCCCGCTCAACCCGCCGAACAGGAAGGTCACCATGAAGCCGATCGACCAGAGCATCGGGGTCTCGAAGGACAGCGAGCCGTTCCACATCGTCCCGACCCAGTTGAAGAACTTCACCCCGGTCGGCACGGCGATGAGGAACGACATCATCGAGAAGAACGGCAGCAGCACCTGGCCCGTCGCGAACATGTGGTGCGCCCACACCGTCATCGACAGGGCGGTGATGGCGATGGTCGCACCGATCATGCCGTAGTAGCCGAACAGCGGTTTGCGGCTGAACACCGGGATGATCTCGCTGACGATGCCGAAGAACGGGATCGCGACGATGTAGACCTCGGGGTGGCCGAAGAACCAGAAGAGGTGCTGCCACAGGATCGCCCCGCCGTTGGCCGCGTCGAAGGCGTGCGCGCCGAACTTCCGGTCCGCCTCCAGACAGAGCAGCGCGGCCGTCAGCACCGGGAAGGCCAGCAGCACCATGATCGAGGTGAACAGCACGTTCCAGGTGAAGACCGGCATCCGGAAGAGCGTCATGCCGGGCGCCCGCAGGCAGGTGATGGTGGTGATGAAGTTGACCGAGCCCAGGATCGTGCCGAGGCCGGCCACGACCAGGCCGAACGCCCACAGGTCTCCCCCCTGCCCCGGCGAGAACAGCGGCCCGTTCAGCGGCGCGTAGGCGAACCAGCCGAAGGCGGGCGCGCCCTGGGAGGTGAGGAAGCCGCTCAGGACCATCAGCCCGCCGAGCAGGAAGGCCCAGTAGGTGAAGGCGTTCAGCCGGGGGAAGGCGACGTCCGGCGCCCCGATCTGCAGCGGCATGATCGCGTTGGCGAACCCGGCGAAGGTCGGGGTGGCGAACAGCAGCAGCATGATCGTGCCGTGCATGGTGAACATCTGGTTGTAGCGCTCGTTCGACAGGATCCCGGTGTCCGGCCCCATCAGTTGAGCGCGCATCAGCAACGCCAGCACGCCGCCGACCAGGAAGAAGCCGAACGCCGTCGCCAGGTAGAGGTTCCCGATGACCTTGTGGTCGGTGGTGAACAGCCAGCGCAGCAGCGTGCTGCCCCGACGGACCCGGGCCTGGGTACGACGCGACGCGGTGGACGTGGCGCTCATGGAACCTCCGCAGCGGAGCCGACGACGCCCCCGGTGGCGTCGCCGACACCCTCCGCGCGAGCCGGAGGGCCCGCCCCGGCGCGCCATCGCCGACCCTAGCGGCGGCCGTCCGACCGGCCGGGGCGCCACGCGGTGCGGCGCCCCGGGTCGAGCGGCGTCCCGGGTCGAGCGGCGTCCCGGTCCGGGCGGCTCAGCGCTCCAGCAGGTCGGGGACGACCTCGCGGAGCCGCTCGGCGCCGATCGCGCCCGCGCGCAGCAGCACCGGCACCTCGCCGGTGACGTCCACGATCGAGGACGGCACGGCGGCCGCCGTCGGGCCCCCGTCGAGGTACACGGCCACCGAGTCGCCCAGCATGCCCTGGGCGGCGTCGCAGTCCTGCGGGGACTCCTGCCCGGTCAGGTTGGCACTGGAGACGGCCAACGGCCCGGTGGCGTTGAGCAGTTCGATGGCCACGGGGTGCGCGGGCATCCGCACCGCGACCGTTCCCCGGGTGTCGCCGAGGTCCAGCTCGACCGACTCCAGGTGACGGGCGACCACGGTCAGCCCGCCCGGCCAGAACGCCGCCACGAGGTCCCGAGCGCGCTGCGACACCTCCACCAGGCCGTCGAGGTCCTCCGGGGAGCCGACCAGCACCGGCGAGGGCATGTTCCGTCCCCGGCCCTTGGCCGCCAGCAGACGCGCGACCGCCTCCGGCGCGAAGGCGTCCGCGCCCACCCCGTACACGGTGTCCGTGGGCAGCACGACGAGTTCGCCGCGGCGCACCGCGGCCACGGCCTCGCGCAGCCCGGCTGCGCGCTCGGACGCGTCCGAGCAGTCAAAACGACGAGTCATCAAAGATCTCCACCAGCGGGCCGCCGGCCCGCACCGTTCATCCGGCCCGGCCACCTCACCGGCCGGGCACGACCCGGTCAGACTACCGGGCGGACCCCCGCTCCCCGCCGGGCCCTCCGCCGCCCGGGTGGACCTCGCCGCCGCCCGTCCGCGCCGGACCGCCGCCACCGGGGGCGGACGGCACCGGGCGGACGTAGGTTGCCGACATGACCAGTGACGAGACGATCCCGGCCGTGGGAGTGCGCCCGCTGGACGAGGTGTTCGCCGCGATCGACACGGCCAACCGGCGGCCCCGGCCCTGGACCGGCTTCGAGCACGGCGTGCTGGGGGCCTACCGGTGGGCCGCCGGGGCCCAGGTCGCGGCGCCGGTCACCGCCACCGCCGCGGTCGGCGCGGCCGAACCGTGCCGGGCACAGCTGCTGGCGGAGTGCCAGGCCGCCGCCGTACGCCTGCGCCGGGCCCTCACCCAGGGGACGGAGCACGCCTACGTCCTCGGCGCCCATCAGGCGCTGGCCTGGCTCTGCGGGCTCCACGAGGACTGCCCCTGACAGTGCGGGACTGAAGAGGCGGAGCCGAATACGCGGGGCCGAAGGTACGGAACCGCCCGGCGGCGGTATCGGAGCACAGCCCGCGACCCTATCCTTGAGCTGTGGAAAACGGCCAAGCCACGCCGCGGCAGTGGACCTTCCTGACGAACCACGCCCGCGTTCTCGTCCAGATCGCCCGCGACCCCGGCATCCGGGTGCGCGACATCGCCGCGAAGTGCCTGCTCACCGAGCGCGCCGTGCAGCGGATCATCGTCGATCTCGAGGAGGCGGGCTACCTCACGCACGAGCGGCGCGGCCGCGCCAACCACTACAGCGTCATCGACAGCAAGCAGCTGCGGCACCCGGCCGACGCCGGTCCGACCATCGCCGAGCTGCTCGCCGTGCTGCTGCGCTGAGGGGTCGTAGCCGGCCCCTTCAGCACGGAGTACTGCCTTCCACGGGTACTGCCTTCAGTGCGGAGTACTGCCTTCAGTGCGGAGGACTGAGCGGGGATCAGATTCAGCGGTCCTCGGTTCAGTAGTAGTGGCGGCGTCCGCCGATGGCGTGGCCGAGCGCGCCGGCGACCCACAGGACCAGACCGATCACGACCAGCACGAGGCCGATGGTCCAGAGGATCGCGATGCCGGTGACGAAGCCGATGATGAGCAGGATCACACCGAGGACGATCACGGGAAGCCTCCCGGGTAGACGAGGGGACGGGTACCGAACGGGCGGCCTCGGAGCCACCCGTTCTCGCCCGGTTCACAGGTCGGCGTCTACCTCTCCGGCGGCCGGGCAAACCGAACCGCCGCCACCGGTTCGATCCCCGTCACCGGCGGTGCCGGCCGCCCTGCCGGCGGGCCGGCGGGGCCGTGCGCGCGACGGGCAGGAACAGCCGGGCCAGCTCGCGGCCCAGGTTCACGCCGATGGCCAGGGCCATCGCCATCGCGGCGGCCCGCCCGATGCCGCTCAGCCCGACCTCGGGCTGGCCCCGGACGAAGGCGAGCATCCCGAAGTACAGCACCGACCCGGGCAGCAGCGGTCCCAGGGCCGCCGTGACGTGCGGTAGCACCGGACTGCCCCGGTAGCGCGCCATCAGCTGGCCGGACAGGCCCACCAGCCCGGCGGCGAGCCCGGTGGCCAGGATCGACTCCGCACCGGCGTTGGCCAGCACCCCGTACGTCGTCCAGCCGGCCGCGCTGTTGAGCAGGACTGCGGGCAGCGAGCCCGGCTCGGTGTTCAACAGCACCGCGAAGGTCAGGGTCAGCAGCACCGCCGCGGCGAGCTGAAGCGGCGGGTTCACCGCCCCGGCCGGAGCGTCCTGGGCGGCCAGGTCCGCACCGTTGTTGACGCCGACGTAGAGCACCGTCATCACCCCGATCACCACGCCGGCCATCAGGTACATCGCTTCCAGCAGGCGCGCGGCGGCGGTCAGGTAGAAACCCGCCAGGCCGTCCTGGGCCGCCGCCACCATGGGCCAGCCCGGCAGCACCGCGAACAGTCCACCGGTGATCACCACCGACCCGCGCAGGTGCAGCCCGTTGAACGACAGCAGGATGCCGATCACGGCCGCCGGCACCGCGGCCACCACGAACTGGTAGAAGGCCGGCAGGTCGTGGCGCGCCACCAGGGCCGAGAGCCGGTTGCCCGCCAGGGCCGCGACGACGGCACTGGCGAACACCAGCCAGGCCCGGGCGTCCGTCCGGCCGCCGACCAGCAGCGTCGCGGCTCCGGCCAGCAGCCCGCAGCACAGCACGAACAGCCAGCCGGGGTAGCGGCGGCCGCGCCGGTGCACGGCCACCAGTCGCTCGTGCGCGTCGCGGACGCCGATGCCGCCGGCCGCGATCTCGGTGACCAGCCGGAAGACGGCCGCCAGCCGCGCGTAGTCCCCGGCGGGGCGGCGTACGGAGCACTCCGCCGTCAGCGACGGCTCGGGCGAGCCCGGCTGGTAGGAGATCGCCACCCGGGTGAAGGTGACCTGCGGATCGCACGGATGGACGCGGTAGGCCCGGGCGACGGCGAGCATGGCCGCCTCGACGTCCTCCGCCGCCTCGCCGCTCGCCAGCAGCAGCTCCCCCACCAGCAGCGCGAGGGCCAGCACCCGCGCCGGCTCGACGGTTCCGGGCTGCCCCACCCCGGAGGACCCCGACGCCAGCCGGCGATCCGCGGCAGGCATACGCAGCAGTGGCAGCATCCGGTCCGGCCAGGGGCCGGCGGAGTCGGCGTCCTCGGGCCCCTCCGGGACCTGCCCGGCCGCGCCCTGCCCGGCCGCGCTCGCGGGCGGTGGCAGCTGGGGCGGCACCCTGCCGGGCCGCACCGGACGCCCTTCCGAACCGGCACGCGTGCCGAGCGGATCGTGTTCCGACATCGCGACTCCCTGGACCACCCCCCACACACTCGTTGCGCCTGATCAACTACCCGGGGTGACATGCCCGCGAACACTCCGGCGCCCGGCACGCGCTCCCCGGCGGAGCGCGACGGACCGTACACGCCCCACCGCGACGGGCGTGCCGGTGGCGCACGGGGCGCGGTGCCTTGTGCCTGGTGCCTGGTGCCTGGTGCCTGGTGCCTGGTGCCTGGTGCGAACGGACGCGCAGGCCAGGCCGGAGTGTGGAATCAGACCTACGATCCTGACCATGGCCGAGAGTGACGAGGAGCAGATCGCCGATCTGATCCGGACTTGGGCCGCCGCGGTCCACGCGGGCGACCTCGACGGGGTCGTCGCCGACCACGCGGCGGACATCGTGATGTTCGACGTGCCGCCGCCGTACGAGGGGGTGCGCGGCCTCGACGCGTACCGGGAGACCTGGCCGCCGTTCTTCGAGTGGCAGGCGCAGGGCGCGGCGTTCGAGATCGAGTCGCTGGACGTGACCGCCGGTGCGGACGTCGCCTTCGCGCACGCCCTGCTGCGCTGCGGCACGCCGCAGGACTTCGCCGACCGTCCGGCGCAGCGGCTGCGGCTGACCGTCGGGCTGCGTAAGGAGGACGGGCGCTGGCTGGTCGCGCACGAGCACCATTCCTTCCCGGACCCGGGCGAGGCGTCGTAGCGGGAGTGGTGCGAGGCGGGAGTGGTGCGACGGCTGAAGCGGAGGCGGAGGTTTCGGGAGGCCCGGTCCGGTTAGCCGCTCCGGCGAAGGGCCACCGGGCCGATCGACGAACCGAGGCTGCCATGACCGCGTTCGGCTACTTCCTGTCCTGTGAGGAGTTCACCCCCGCCCAACTGGTCGAACAGGCCGGGCTGGCGGAGCGGGCCGGTTTCACCCGGCTGGCGATCTCCGACCACTACCACCCGTGGAACGACGCCCAGGGCAACAGCCCGTTCGTCTGGGGCGTGATCGGCGCGCTGTCGCAGGTCACCCGGCTGCCGGTGACCACGCTGGTCACCTGCCCGACCGTCCGGTTGCACCCCGCCGTGACGGCGCAGGCGGCGGCCACGGCGGACGTGCAGCTGGACGGCGGGCTGCGGCTCGGGGTGGGCACCGGGGAGGCGCTCAACGAGCACGTGCTGGGTGACCGCTGGCCGCCGTTCGACCTGCGGGCGGAGATGCTGGAGGAGGCCGTGGCGGTGATGCGCGAGCTGTTCACCGGCGGCGAGGTCTCCCACCACGGCACGTACTACACGGTCGAGAACGCCCGGCTCTACACGCCCCCGAAGGAGGGCCGGCTGCCGGTGTACGCCTCGGCGTTCGGCCCCAAGGCGGCCGAGCTGGCGGCGGGTTTCGCGGACGGGCTGGTCACCATGAGCCCGGACACCGAGCTGATCGGCCGCTACCGAACGGCCGGCGGCACCGGGCCGGTCATCGGCGGGGTGAAGGTCTGCTGGTCGGAGGACTCGGACCGGGCGGTCAAGACCGTCCACCGGCTCTGGCCGAGCGAGCTGCTGCCCGGCGAACTCGCCCAGGTGCTGCCCACGCCGAGCCACTTCGAGCAGGCCACCGAGCTGGTCACCGAGGAGATGGTGGCCCGGTCGGTGACCTGCGGCGACAATCCGCAACAGCATGCGGACCGACTGCGCGCGTACGTCGGCGCCGGGTTCGACGAGGTGTACGTCGGCCAGATCGGCCCGGAGCAGGAGGGGTTCTTCGACTTCTACCGCGAGCAGATCCTGCCGCTGGTGGCCTGAGCGCCGAGCCGGGGAACGTCGTGACACCGAGGGTTGTGGCGTCGAGGGCCGTGGCACCGACGGCCGTGACTTCGAGGAGCGGGCCGTGAAGGCCTACCCGCCCTGGAGCCTGCGCGAAAACGGTCCGGGCAGCGGGAACTTCAGGCGCCGGCGGATTCGGAGTGATCCCGCCGGGTACCCGCACCTGCGCAAGGACCCCGACCGAGGAAGGTTCCCGATGACCATTCCGACACCCCCGGACCCGGACACCCAGCCGATCCCCCACCCGTACCCGGCGCCCGGTCCCGGCCAGCCGCCCGATCCGATACCGCCGCCGGTCCCGCCGTTCCCCGACCCCGATCCGGCGCCGCCTCCGGAACCGCACCCCGGGCAGGCCTGACGGCTCGCGGGTCCCCGGTGACGTTTCGGCGTGACGTTTCGGCGGGGCCCGCCCGGCTAGACGCCCGCCATGACGATCCGCACGCGTTCCCACACCCGCACCGTGGTCATCACCGGCGCCACCGCCGGGGTCGGCCGGGCCTGCGTCCGCGCCTTCGCCGGCCGGGGCGACCGCCTCGTGCTGGTCGCCCGGGGCCTGGCCGGGCTGCGCGCCGCCTCGGCCGAGGCGCAGGCCGCCGGCGCCGAGGTGCGCACCGTGCTGGCCGACGTGTCCGATCCGGAGGCCTGCGAGGCCGTCGCCGACCGCGCCGAGGCCGAGTTCGGGCCGATCGACGTCTGGGTCAACGACGCCTTCGCCTCGGTCTTCGCGCCCTTCACCGAGATCACCCCCGACGAGTTCCGGCGGGTCACCGATGTCACCTATCTGGGGTACGTCAACGCCACCCGGGCCGCGCTGCGCCGGATGCTGCCCCGCGACCACGGCACGGTCGTGCAGGTCGGCTCGGCGATCGCCTACCGGGGCATCCCGCTGCAGACCGCCTACAGCGGCGCCAAGCACGCCATCCAGGGCTGGCACGAGGCACTGCGCTGCGAACTGCTCGCCAGCGGGTCGGGGGTGCGGGTGACCATGGTGCAGCTGCCGGCCGTCAACACCCCGCAGTTCGACTGGGTGCTCAACCGCCTGCGCGGGCGGGCCCGGCCCGTCGCGCCCGTCTACCAGCCGGAGGTGGTGGCGCGCGCCGTCCGGTTCGCGGCCGACCACCCCGGGCGCCGGGAGTACTGGGTGGGCGGCAGCACCGTGGCGACCCTGATCGCCAACGCCGTGGCGCCCGGCCTGCTCGACCGCTACCTGGCCCGCACGGGCATCGACGCCCAGCAGGAGGACCGGCCCCGGCGGGTGGACGAGCAGTCCAACCTGTGGGCGCCCCTGGACTCCACCGAGGACCACGGCGCGCACGGCCGGTTCGACGACGAGGCCCACGAGCGCAGCGCCCAGCTGTGGGCGTCCCGACACCACGGGCTGCTCGCCGTCGGCGGGGCGGCGCTGCTCGGCGCCGTGGCGGGCGCGGCCGCCCGGAGGCGGTGACTCGCGGGCGCCGGCCGGCCTCGGCTGGCCTCGGCGGGCGGTCGGAACCGGGGAGCGGACGGTCGGACCCAGGGAGCGGACGGTCGGACCCAGGAGCGCGGTCAGGCCCAGTCAGGCCCGGTCAGACCGGTTAGGCCAGCCAGGACCGGATCAGAACCAGGGAGCCAGCAGGCCGTCCAGCTCGGCCTCGAAGAGCAGGTCCGGGTGGAATCCCATGCCGGTGAAGTGACCGGCGAGCTCCAGGGACAGGACGCCGTGCAGGCGGGTCCAGACGACCAGGAAGCGGTGGAGGACCCCGGACGGGGCGGGGTGGTCGCCGGCCCAGTCCCGGTGGGCCTCCAGGTGGGCGCCGAACGATGCCCCGGGGGTCTCGGAGGCCCCGGCGACCTCGGGAGTCAGTGCGGCGCAGGCGTCGACCAGCATGCGCATGATCTCGTCGGCGATGGCGGTGGTGTCCGCAGGCGCGTGGTACCCGGGGACGGGGGTGCCGTAGATCAGGAAGTACCGCTGGGGGTCCGCCAGGGCCCAGCCGCGCAGGGCGCGCGCGAGCGCGGCGAGGTCGGCGCCGCCCACCGCGACCGCGCCCAGGGTGTCGGCGAGGCTCCGGTACGCGTCCCGGACGAGTTCGGTGATCAGCTCGTCGCGGCCGGCGAAGTAGCGGTAGAGCGCGGGGCCGCTCAGGCCCATCTGCTTGGCGATCGCGTTGAGTGAGAGCGCGGAGGCGCCCGCCGTGGCGATCTGCTCCCAGGCGTGCTTCTTGACCTCTTCGCGCAGCTGGGCCCGGTAGCGCTCGCGCGGGGTGTCCGCGCCTGTCCTCGCCATGTCCTGCCCGCTCCCCGAGTCGTAGACCTACATGCTCACGCTTTTGTTAGAGGTTATCACGAAAGGTCTTGACTCCCTCCTTGTCGTCGGGTTACAACTTCTTACGAAGGCGTGAACCTCTAGCGCCACACTCGACGGCCCATCAGCGAAGGGGAGTTCCATGTCCGGCATCCGCAGCACCGGCGTCCGCGCCGCCCTCCTCACCGTTCCGCTCGTCCTCGGCCTGCTCGGCACCTCCGCCGCGCCGGCCGAGGCCGCCGCTTCCCGCCACGACACGTCCCTCACCTGCCGCGGGGCCGGTGTCGACCCCGACGCCCGGGTCCGGTACCGGACCGAGGCCGTGATCCACGCGCCGCTGCGCACCGTCTGGAAGCTGCAGACCGACGTGGCGGGCTGGCCGTCCTGGCAGACCGCCGTGCAGAGCGCGGCGCGCCTCGACCACGGCCCGCTGCACCGGGGTTCGGTGTTCCGGTGGACCACCCCGCTGCCCCCGAACCCCGCGACCACCGCCACCGGCCTGGACATCACCTCGACCGTCCGGCAGCTGCGGCCCGGCTCCTGCATCCGCTGGACCGGCCCGGCCGTCGCCGACGGGCTGCACATCGACGGCGTCCACGTGTGGAACTTCACCGAGGTCGACGGCGGCGTGCTGGTGCGCACCGAGGAGACCCACACCGGCCCCCAGGTCGACGCGAACGTGCCCGCCGCGACCGAGATCCTCCGCCAGGGCCTCGAGGGCTGGCTGCACGACCTGAAGACCACCGCCGAGGCCGGCGCGGCGCAGCAGCAGGCGAACTGAACCGGGAGCCGGCGCATGGAACCCCGCCGCCCGGGCAGACGCCGCCCGGGGCCGAACCGAGCCCCGTCGACGAGAGGAGCGCCTTCCATGGGCACCGACGACAAGATGCGCAACATGGCGGAGAAGGCCGGCGGCAAGGTCAAGGAAGCCGCCGGAAAGGCCACCGGCGACCGTTCGACCGAGCTCAAGGGCAAGGCCGAACAGGTGGAGAGCGACCTGAAACAGGCCGGGGAGAAGATCAAGGACGCGGGGAAGCACTGACCCGGAACCCGGGGCCGTCCGGAGACGGCCCCGGGTTCCGCTTGTCGCGCACGCTCCGCGCCCTACGGCGCACCCGGCCGAGGAGGCATGCATGCATCCCATGACCGACCAGGACAAGCCCGTGCCCAGGGACCCTCGGGTTCCCGTGGAGACTCCCGAGTCCCGGATGACCGGCGAAGGCTCCCCGCCGCCCGAGCACGAGGAGGAGAAGGGTCCGCAGGACGGCCCCGAGTTCGACACCACCGAACCGGCCCGCGAACCGGCGCCCGACGAGCCGACCGACTGACCAGCCCTCGCGGACAGTTCGACCGATGATCCGAGCTGTCGGCTGATCGGAGGTTTCGGCCGCGCGCTCCGGCGAACGGGTGGTCCGGCGCGGCGATCCCACGCGCGGCGGCGTTGCGCGCGGGACGCCGTCACCCGCCGGGCGGTACACCTGGGGCCGCTCGCCGCACCCGCGGCGCTGCGCAGACGACCGGGACAGGCGACCGGGACGGGGGTGACGAGATGCGGAGGGCGGCCGAACTCCTGCTCTGGTGGGGACTGTTGCTGCTGCTCAACACCGTGCTGATCAGCTCGGTGTCGCCACTGGAGGTGGCCGTGGGCGGCGGCGTCGCCCTGCTCGGGGCGGTCGGCGCGGTCGCCGTGCGGCTCGCCTCGGGCGCCTCCCCGGGCGGTCCGGCCCGCCTAGCCGCCGCGCTGTGGGCCTTCCCGTGGACGCTGCTGGCCGACACCGGTCGGCTGGCCCTCGCCGTGGTCTCGCCCGGGCGTCGGCAGGCCGGCTTCCGCACCGTCCGGCTCGCGCACGGCACCGGCCCCGCCTGGGCGGCCGCGCTGCTCTCCTCGACCCCCGGCGCGTACGCCGTCGAGGCCGCGGACGGCACCCTCACGGTGCACGCGCTCGGTCGACAAGCCTCTTCCCTGGAGCGCGCGTTGACGGCCGACCCGGACACCTCGACAGCGGACACCCCGACGGCGGGCGCCGAGTGAACGCCTGGCTGCTCGCGGCGGCCTTCCTGGCCGTCGGCGGGATCGGGCCGTGCCTGCTGCTCGGGCTGCGCGGCGAGGCGCAGCGGCGGCTGGCCGGGTTGAACCTCGCCGCGACGGTGGCCTCCGCCGTCCTGCTGCTGCTCGCCCAGGGCTTCAGCCGCAGCTCGTACACCGACCTGGCGCTCGACCTGGCCGTGCTCGCACCCGCCGGGACGCTGGTGTTCACCCGCTTCCTGGCCGGCGAGGAGCACTGATGGACCGTCACGTCCTCGCCCTGGTGCTGCTGTGCGCGGGCACGGCCGCCCTGCTGTTCGCCGCCCTCGCGCTGGCCGTGCTGCCCGGCCCGTACCTGCGCCTGCACGCCCTCTCCCCCGCCGCCGCGCTCGGCGCGCCGCTGGTCGCGCTCGCCCTCGCGGTGGACACCGGGCCGGGGCGTGCGGCGGTCAAACTGCTGGTGATCGGGCTGCTGTCGGCGGTCGGGGGCACCGTCACCACGATGGCCGTCGCCCGTGCCACCGTCCGTGTCGAGGCCGCCCGGGAGGCCGAGCGGTGACCGATGCCCTGATCGTGATCGCCCTGTTGCTGACCGGGCTCACCGCCACGGCGGCCGCGCTGACCCGCGACCCGGTCCGGCAGGCCGCCGTCCTCGCCCTGCTCGGGCTCTGCCTCGCCGTCCTCTTCACCGTGCTCCAGGCCCCCGACGTCGCGCTCTCCCAGCTCGGCGTCGGCAGCGCGATCACCCCGCTGCTCATCCTGCTGACCGTGCGCCGGGTGCGCCGCGAGGAGCACTCCGACGACCACCCGGACCGCTCCGAGTGAACCGGAACACCCGGCTGCGGCTGTTCCTGGTCGCCGCCGCCGTGCTCGCCGCCGGGCTGATCACCGCCGCGGGCCGACTGCCCGGCTTCGGCGGGCTCCGGCACCCGTACGGCGAGCGTGCGGTGGCGGCCGGACTGGAGCGGCGAACGGCCAACATCGTCTCCTCCGTCAACTTCGACCAGCGGGCCTTCGACACCCTCGGCGAGGAGTCGATCCTGTTCGGCTCGGTGCTCGGCGCGGGCATGCTGCTACGCCTGGCCCGGGACGAGCACAAGCGCCGCGCCGCCGCCGAGCCGGTGCTGCCCACCACGCGGCTGTTCGGCGCCACGCTGCTGCCGGTCACCGTGCTGACCGGCGGATACCTCGTCGCGCACGGCGCGTTGAGCCCGAGCGGCGGCTTCCAGGGCGGCGTGGCGCTCGCCACCGCCCTGCACCTGGCGTACGTCGCCGCCGACTACCGGGTGCTCAAGCGGATCCGCCCGCTCGCCGCACTGGACGTCGCGGACGCGCTGGCCGCCGGGGCGTTCGCCGCGCTCGGGCTGGTCGGTCTCGCGGCCGGGGCCGGCTACCTCGCCAACACGCTGCCGCTCGGCACCTTCAACCAGCTCTCCTCACCGACCTCGTCGTCGGCGCCACCGTCACCGCGCTGCTCCTCGCCCTGGTGATCCAACTGCGCAAGCGCCACCTTCGACGAGCCCTCCGGCGAGCACGGCGGGATGTTCCCCGCGCTGGTGCTGCTCTTCGAGGCCGGGATGTGCGGGTTCGCCCTCACCGGGGACCTCTTCGACGCCTTCGTCTTCTTCGAGCTGATGGGCGCCGTCGCCTACGCGTTGACCGGCTACCGGATCGAGGACCCGCGCCCGCTGCACGGCGCGCTCGCCTTCGGCCTGGTCAACTCGGCCGCCGCCTACCTGTCACTGCTCGGCACCGGCCTGCTCTACGCCCGCACCGGCGAGCTCGGCCTGGCCCAGATCGGCGCCGAACTCGACCGGCTCGCCGCGCCCGGGCGCGGCCCGGACGCCCTGCTGGTGCTCGCCTTCGTCCTGGTCTTGGCCGGTCCGCTGGTGAAGGCCGCCGTGACGCCGTTCCACTTCTTGCTGCCGGACGCGCACGCGGTCGCGCCGAGCCCGGTGTGCATGCTGCTGTCCGGGGTGATGGTCGAACTCGGCGTGTACGGGGTGGCCCGGATCCACCGGGTGGTCTTCTCCGGCGCGGGCGGCCTGCCCGACGCCGTGGTCCGGGACACCCTGCTGGCCGCCGGGGTGCTGACCGCACTGGTCGGGGCCGTGATGTGCTGGCAGCAGCGGCACCTGAAGCGGATGCTGGCGTTCTCCACGGTCGGACACATCGGCCTGTTCCTGATCGGCACGGCCCTGCTCACCCCGGCCGGACTGGCCGGCACGGCGGTGTACGTGGCCGGCCACGCGGGCGCCAAGGCCGCCCTGTTCGGGCTCACCGGCGTCCTGCTCGACCGGTACGGCTCGGTGGACGAGCACGGGCTGCACGGCCGGGCCCGCGAACTCCGGCTGCCCGGGCTGCTGTTCGGGCTGGGCGCGCTCGCGCTGGCCGGGCTGCCGCCGTTCGGCACCGGGCTGGGCAAGGCCGTCGCCGAGGAGGCGGCCGGACACGAACTGGCCTGGCTGCCCGCCGTGTTCGTGCTGGTGGCGGCGCTGACCGGCGGGGCGGTGCTGCGCGCGGGCCTGCGGGTCTTCGGCGGGCTCGGCGCGCCGCCGAAGGAGCACCCCGAGGTGGCCGACACCACCGGCGAGGGCGAGGAGCCCGAGATCCGCGCCCCGGAGCGGCGGCTGCCCCCGCCGATGGTGCTGGTGCCCGGGCTGCTGCTGGCGGGCTGTCTGGCCGTGGGCGTGCTGCCCGGCGTCGGCCGGGCGCTCGCGGCGGGGGCGGCGGCCTTCAGCGACCGCGCCGGCTACCTCGCCGACGCCCTCGGGCAGGCGACCTCACCCGCATCGACCGCGCCTGCGTCGACCGCGCCTGCCTTGACCGAACCCGGGGCGGCACCGCCCGAGGCCTGGTGGACGGCCTCCGGCGTCGGGCTCGGCGTGCTCTCCGCCCTGCTGGCCGCCGGCTTCGCCACCACCGCCGTCCGGCAGGACCCCCGGCGCGGCAGCGGCGGGCTCCACCGGGCGGTCGTGCTGCCGCTGCGCCGCCTGCACTCCGGGCTCCTCGGGGACTACGTGGCGTGGCTCGCCGTGGGGCTCGCGGCGCTGCTGGTCGCGCTCACCGCGCAGCTGTGACCACCATGCGGCTTTGACGACCGCGCGGCTTTGACGACCATGCGGCTTTGACCACCGCAGAAGGTGGCACCCGACTGACGGCTGGTCAACCATCCGACGCACCCGAACCGATTAGAAGCCAGAACGCTCCGCCCCGGCCCGCCCTGGTTCACCTTGAATTCACATGTGCATGTAAATAACGTTCACCTCGCCCGTCTAGTTTCATGGCGCCCCGTCGCCACAAGATCCACGCGACGGGCCCCAACTCTGACAAAAATGACCTGACGTTCGAGGTACCAACCATGCACGCATTCCCCACCCGCACACGGTGGCTCCGCTCCGGCGCCGGCCTGCTCGGCGCAGTCTCGCTGGCGGCCTTCGGCGGCGCGCCCGCGGCCTTCGCGGCCGACGGCCCGCAGACCGCCACCCCGATCAAGCACCTGGTGGTGATATTCCAGGAGAACGTCTCCTTCGACCACTACTTCGGCACCTACCCGAACGCGGCCAACACCGCCGACGACAAGGTCAAGTTCACCGCCAAGCCCGGCACCCCCAAGGTCGACGGCCTCTCCGACGACCTGCTCCACCACAACCCGAACGGGACCAACCCGAAGCGGCTGAGCCCGGCCCAGGCCGTCACGTGCGACCAGGACCACACCTACAAGGACGAGCAGCTCGCCTTCGACGGCGGCAAGATGGACAAGTTCGTCGAGCACACCGACGTCGAGAGCTGCAAGGCCCCGATGTTCACCCAGCCCGGCCTGGTGATGGACTACTACGACGGCAACACCGTCACCGCCCTGTGGAACTACGCCCAGCGCTTCTCGATGAGCGACAGCTTCTTCGGCACCACCTACGGCCCGTCGACCCCCGGCGCACTCAACCTGATCGCCGGCCAGACCCACGGCGGCTACCCGGTCGACCCGAAGACCGGCCAGAAGACCACCGACGCCTACGCGGTCTCCTCCCCGGACGCCAACGGCGTCGGCACCGTCATCAACGACCCCGACCCGGGCTACGACGACTGCTCCAGCTCCCAGCACAACCAGCTGGTGATGACCGGCAAGAACGTCGGCGACCTGCTGAACGACAAGGGCGTCAGCTGGGGCTGGTTCCAGGGCGGCTTCAAGCCGACCGACAACAAGGACGGCAAGGCCGTCTGCGGGGCCACCCACAACAACATCGTGGGTGCGTCGCAGACCGACTACAACCCGCACCACGAGCCGTTCCAGTACTACAAGTCCACGGCGAACCCCAAGCACCTGGCGCCCAAGGACGTGGACGAGATCGGCCACGCCGGCCAGGCCAACCACCAGTACGACCTGACCGACTTCGACGCCGCGGTGCAGCACGGCAACCTGCCCGCCGTCAGCTACCTCAAGGCCGCCAACTACCAGGACGGCCACGCGGGTTACTCCGACCCGCTGGACGAGCAGCAGTTCGTCGTCGACACCCTGAACAAGCTCCAGAAGTCGAAGGACTGGGCCTCCACCGCCGTCGTCATCGCCTACGACGACTCGGACGGCTGGTACGACCACAAGTTCGCCGAGCCCGTCAACGGCTCGCGGGACGCCGCCAACGACAGCCTGAGCGGCGCCGGTCAGTGCGGCAAGGACGGCGGCTGGGGCGGGTACGCCGACCGCTGCGGCTACGGCCCGCGCCTGCCCCTGATGGTCGCGTCCCCGTACGCCAAGGCCAACTTCGTCGACCACACGCTGACCGACCAGACCTCGATCCTGCGCTTCGTCGAGGACAACTGGAAGACCGGCCGGATCGGCGACGCCTCCTTCGACGAGCACGCCGGCTCCATCGAGGGCTTGTTCGACTTCAAGAACCCGCAGTCGGCCACTCTCCTGCTCGACCCGGCCACCGGCCAGCCGGCCGGCGCGGCCACCCCGACCGGCCAGCCCACCGGCGGCACCACCACCTCCGCCCCGGCCGGCCCGACGGACGGCACCGGCTCCGGCACCGCCGTCGCGGCGCCTACCAGCAGCGCGTCCGGCCCGGCGCTGGCCACGACCGGTGCGGACTCCAACACCCTGCCGATCGCGGTCACGGCCGTGGCACTGCTCGCAGTCGGCGGCGGCGCGGTGTTCGTCACCCGCCGCAGGCGCGGCCGCCGCGCCTGACACCCGGCCCGGCCCGCATCACCCCGGCACCGCCGGGCCCTCGACAGGGCCCGGCGGTGTTCGCGTTCCCAGGGTGGTCAGGCGGTCATGAACTCGGGCCGCGAGGAACAAGGGCCCCAGCCGGCCGTACGGCTGCGGCTCGGACCCCGCGCGAAGCGGCGCGGCCCGGCCGGGCGGGTGCCGCCGTCGAACGGGGCGTGGACGCGGGCGGCGGCGGACCGGTTGCTCCGTCCGGGGGCCGCCACGGCGTACAACGCGGGCCGGGCATCCGACGCGGGGACCGGCGTCCGGCTCCACCGGCGCCACAACCATCCCACCGGGTCTGGCCCGGTGGCCGTTCGGGAGGCTCCGAGGTTGCATGGACTGACCGAGCCCCAGCGATCCGGAGGTAACGCCGTGTACGAGATGTGGGCCGAGCACGACCCGGCGGTGTCCCCGCCCGCCGTGGTGTGGCACGTGGTGGCGAAGGACGACGCGACATCGTCGCTGTGCGGGCGGTTCCTCGAACCGTCCCAGCGCGTCGTCCCGGCGGGGGACGGTACCGGTTCGGCCGAGCCGGACCGGTACTGCGATCCCTGCTTGGTCACCGTGCGCGAGGCCTTGGCGGCCAGCGCCCGGTAACGGTCCGTTGCGGCATTCGTCACGCTCGTCACGCGTCGCTCGTCATGCGTCACTCGTCGCGGTCCTGGTCCGTCGCGGTCCTCGCCCGTCACGGTCCTGGTCCGTCACCGCCCGTCACCGTCCTCGTCATGGCGTTCGTCCGTCACGGCAGCGGCACGGCCGGCAGGCACGGGTGCCGGCTGTCGACTCCCGGAGCCGCGAGGACGGTGGCCACCTCTCCGGTGATCTCCACCCGGAGTCCGCCGTCCGCGCTCTCCCAGACGAGGCCTCCGTCGGGCCCCACCGCGTGCGTCTCGTGAACGACGACGACGGCCGGTGGAGCGTGCGCGCCGATCGGGCCGGGGAGCGTCACCGCGTAGTGGCGCGTGAGGCTTCTCATCACGGCCTCCTTCTCTCCCCACCCTGTGTCACCGATTGTCCTCCCGACCAGGTCGCTTGTATGCGCACCATTGGTCCGCGGGCGGGTGCCGGGACTGCGCCTGCGGACAGACGTCGGTCTCACGGGACGACCGGTGGATCCCGCTCCGCGTTTGCCCCGGCCTGGCGCGGCTACACGCACCGGTGGACAGGAGGCGGAGGCGATCCCATGACCATGCCGGATACCAGCGCCAACGGCCGCGTCGGCCGACCCCGGACCGGTCGGCAGGAGTCGCCCGACGAACGGGCGGACCGTCGCTGGAGCGACCTGCTCCAGGAGGTCCGCGTCGCCCAGACCGGTTCGCAGGTGCTCTTCGGCTTCCTGCTGAGCGTGGTCTTCATGCCCCGCTTCGCCCAGCTCGGCGGTTTCGACCACGGGCTGTACGTGGCCACCGTCATCCTCGGCACCCTCGCCACCGGCGCGCTCACCGCCCCGGTCGCCTACCACCGGATCTTCGCCGGTCGCCGTCTCAAACCCCAATTGGTGGACGCAGCCGCCCGGTTGGTGGCCACCGGCCTGGTCCTGCTGGCGCTGACCATCGGCTCCGCGCTGCTGCTCCTGCTCCGGGTCGCGACCGGCGACTCGGCCTCCTCGGGCTGGATCGCGGGCGCCGTCATGCTCTGGTTCGCGTCCTCCTGGCTACTCCTCCCCGTCCTGCACCTGCACCGCCACAACGGGGCGCCCGGCCCGCCGTCTGCCGAACCCGGGGCCGACCGGCCCCCGCGCGACCCCCCGCAGTGACGTGGGTACGGACCGCGGCACACGGGCCGCGTACGGCAGGCGTCCGGCAGGCATGCGGAATGCGACAGGTGCACGAAGGCCCCGGCCAGAGAGACGCTGCCGGAGAGACGCTGGGAGAGAGATGCCGAGAGGGACGCCGGGAGCAGGACTTCCATCCGGGATGGCTTCCATGAGCGCGACGAGCCCGCGGTGCGATGCCCGCGGCCGCTGCGGGTCCAGCACGAGCAGGCCGCATGACCGGGTCGTCGGGGTGAGGAGCCGGTGAGCCCCCGCCCTCGGCGGGCCGTACCGCTCGGCAGCCGCCGCCCTCGGGTGGCGCGGCGTCGCAGCGGCCCGGCCGGGCCGCCCGGGAACGCGCCCTCCGTGGACCGCGTCCCCGCCGGGCTGCGGACGGCCGCCGGGTACACCTGGCGGCTGGGGTTGCTCGGCGTCGGTGCCTACCTGGCCGTCGACGTCCTCGCCCGGCTCGAAGTACCGGTCATCGCACTGTTCGTGGCTCTGGTCATCACCTCGGTCCTGCGCCCGCTGGTCGACCTGCTGGCCAGGGTGATGCCCCGCTCGCTGGCCGTCCTGCTCGCCTTCCTCGTCACCCTCGCGGTGATCGGCGGGGTCCTGACGCTGGTCGGGACGACCGTCGCCGACGAGTGGAGTCGGCTCGGCAACGAGTTGCGCGGCGGCCTCGGCCGGATCGACCGCTGGCTGACCGGCGCCCCCTTCCACCTGCGGCCCGGCACCGTCACCGACCTGCGGTCCAAGATCGGCGACTTCATCGCCGCCCACCGCTCGACGCTGGTCAGCACCGCGCTCAGCGGCGCCGGCCGGGCCGTCGAACTGGTCACCGGGCTCGCGCTCGCGGTGTTCTGCTCGGTGTTCTTCCTGCACTCCGGCGACCGGATGTGGTCCTGGGCCCAGCGGCAGCTGCCGGCCCGCAGCCGTTCGGTCTGGGACGGGGCCGGGCGCGCGGCCTGGCGCACCTTCGCGGGCTACACCCGCGGCGTGCTGATCGTGGCGGCGACCAACGCGATCCTGGTCGGCATCGCCCTGGCGATCCTGGGGGTGCCACTGGTCCTGCCGCTGATGGTGCTGGAGTTCGTGGCGGCGCTCGTTCCGCTGATCGGCTCGCCGATCGCCCTGGCCATCGCTTCCCTGGTCGCCCTGGCGGCCCGCGGCCCGGTGATCGCCCTGCTGGTGCTGGCCCTGATCGTGATCATCGGCCAGATCGAGGGCCACCTGCTGCACCCGCTGGTGCTCGGCTGGTCGGTGCGGATCCACCCGGTCGTCATCGCCCTGTCGGTGATCGGCGGCGCCGTGCTGGCCGGCGTCCTGGGCGCGGTGGTGGCGGTGCCGGTGGTGTCGGTCGCCTGGGCGGTGATCGGCGAACTGCGCGAACAGCGGAGCCACCGCCCCCGCGGGCGCTGACCCGCAGGGCTCAGCCCGGGAGCGCGGGGGGATGGCCCGCGCGGGGGTGGCCTGACAGGATGCCCATGATCGACTTCAGTGACATTCCGCACGACCGAAGGGCCCCACCGTGACCACTCCCACCAGCACCGTCGTCGAGCGCGCGGACGAGCGGCACCGGTACGAGATCCTCGTGGACGGCAAGCTCGCCGGCTTCACCGAGTACCGGGACCACGAGGAGCAGCGCGTCTTCTTCCACACCGAGATCGACGACGCCTTCGCCGGCCAGGGCCTCGCCTCCCGCCTCGTCCAGGAGGCACTGAGCGACGTGCGCGCGGCCGGGAAGCGGATCGTGCCGATCTGCCCGTACGTCGCCAAGTTCCTCACCAAGCACGACGAGTTCACCGACATCACCGACCCGGTCACCCCCGAGGTCAAGAGCTGGCTGCGCACCGAGCTCTACTGACGGGCCCACGCAGTACGCGGGCGGGCCTGGCCTGGCCTGGCCTTCCCTGGCCCTGGCCTGGCCTTCCCTGGTCTGCCTGGCCTGGCCCTGAGCAGCAACCTCCCCGGCCCCGCCCCGGACCTGCCGCGCCCCATCGAGCAGTCGCTCGACGGGGCGCGGCGGGTGTCAGGAGCGGTCGGTCACATGTTGATCATGTGACCGGCGAGGCCGTGGATGGCCTCCTTGACCGCCTCGCCCAGGGTCGGGTGGGCGTGCACGTTGCGGGCGACCTCGTGGACGGTCAGGTCCCACTGCTGGGCCAGCGTCAGCTCGGGCAGCAGCTCGGTGACCTCGGGGCCGATCAGGTGGGCGCCGAGCAGCTCGCCGTGCTTGTTGTCGCTGATGACCTTGACGAAGCCGATCGGGTGGCCGAGGCCGTGGGCCTTGCCGTTGGCGGTGAACGGGAACTTGGCGACCTTGACGTCGTAGCCCAGCTCGCGGGCCTGCGCCTCGGTGTAGCCGAAGGAGGCGATCTGCGGCTGGCAGTAGGTGGCGCGCGGGATCATGGCGAAGTCGACCTCCATGGTCTCCGCCCCGGCGATGGTCTCGGCGGCGATGACGGCCATGGTCTCGGCGGCGTGCGCGAGCATCAGCTTGGCGGTGACGTCGCCGATCGCGTAGATGTGGTCGACGCTGGTGCGGCCGCGGCCGTCCACCGCGATGGCGTTGCGGTCGGTCAGCTTGACCCCGGTGTTCTCCAGGCCGTAGCCGTTGACGCGCGGCGCGAAGCCGATCGCCTGGAGCACCTTGTCGGCCTCCAGCACCTTCTGCTCGCCGTCCTTGGTGACGGTGACGCGGACCTTGGCGTTCGGGTCGCTGTCGTCGATCGACTCGACCCGGGTGGAGGTCAGCACCTCGATGCCCAGCTTGCGGTACTGCTTGGCGAGTTCGGTGGAGACCTCGACGTCCTCCAGCGGCACCACGCGGTCGAGGAACTCGACGATGGTGACCTTCACGCCGTAGTTGTGCAGCACGTAGGCGAATTCGACGCCGATCGCGCCGGCACCCGCGATGATGATGCTCTCCGGCAGCTGCTCGGTGAGGATCTGCTCCTCGTAGGTGACCACGCGGTCGCTGAGGCTGGTGCCGGGCAGCAGGCGGGTGGTGGCGCCGGCGGCGATGACGCAGTGGTCGAAGGTGACGACCTCGAAGCCGCCGCCGCTGAGCGCGACCTGCAGGGTGTGGTCGTCGACGAAGGTGCCCCAGCCGTCGTACTCGGTGATGCCGTTCTTCTTCATCAGGTAGTGGACGCCCTTGACCCGGCCGTCGGCCACCGATCGGCTGCGGCGGAAGGCCTCGCCGAAGTCGAAGGTCACCGTGCCCTCGACCTTGATGCCGAAGGTCTTGGCCTCCTTGGTGAAGATGTGGGCCAGCTCGGCGTTGCGCAGCAGGGCCTTGGAGGGGATGCAGCCGACGTTGAGGCAGACGCCACCCCAGTACTTGGCCTCGATGACCGCGACCTTGAGGCCCAGCTGGGCCGAGCGGACGGCGGCGGTGTAGCCGCCGGGGCCCGCGCCGAGGACGACGACGTCGTAGTGCGTGCTCATGTTGCTGACTCCTCCGAGGGTGTCACGGTGTCGTGATCTCGGTCCCATGGTGGCAGGACCTTGCGCGGCGCACCCACCGGGTCTCGGTGGATGCGCTCCGCGCGGCACCGTACAGGCCGCGGGGCCGGATTGTCAGTGGTCTCCGCTACGGTGACCGCACCGACGTCCACCAGGGGTGATGACGGAGGGGAGGGGGCCGATGGCGAATTCGGGCGCGGCATGCACGGCAGGCGCGGCAGGCACGGTGGGTACGGCGGGCGGGTGGGCCCGCCGCCCGAGGACGGCAGCGGGCCCACCCGGGCGTCAGGCCGTCACGCCGTGGGTGTGGCCGCTCGCGCCGGCGGCCGCCGCCTTCCCGGCCGGTACGGGCCGTTGTAGCGAGGAGAGGTCCCAGGCATAGGTGCCGACGGCGTGGGCGATCACGTCGATGTTGACGTCGAAGGCGTCCATGTCGATGTTGCCCAGGTTGTCGCAGGCCTTGTGGTAGCAGGAGTCGAAGGCGGTGCCCGCCGTGCCGCCGTAACGCTCCGCCTGCTCCGGGGACTTGATCTTCTCGGCGCCGGTGTCGGTGCCGCCGGCCGGGATGCCCGCGTCGATGAACGGACCGTAGTCGGAGCGGCCGTCGAAGGCGCTCGGGTCGTGCGGCAGGCCGAGGCCGTCCAGGTAGCCGGTGATGTCCCGTTCGATCTGCGCCGAGCCGTCGGGGCCGGCGCCGCCACCGGCGCTGCCGGAGCCGTTGTAGACGAACTGCGCGTAGTTGGGGGATGCGATCATGTCGAAGTTGAGGTAGAGCCGGATCTTCTTCTGGTCCGCCTCGGAGAGTGACTTCACGTACGCCTCGGAGCCCTTGAGGCCGAACTCCTCGGCGGACCACCAGGCGAATCTGACCTTGTTCTTCACCGGGTGGACGGTGAGGTTGCGCGCGACCTCGAGGATGCCGGCCGAGCCGGAGCCGTTGTCGTTGATGCCGGGCCCGGCCGGGACGGAGTCGAGGTGCGCTCCGACCATCACGGTGTTGTTCGGGTCGCCGCCGCGGGTCTCGGCGATGACGTTCCAGGTCTTGCGCGGCTCCATGACGGTGCGGATGTCGAGGGTCACCCGGACGGGCCCGGCGGCTGCCTCGGCGGCCAGGGCCTCGCCGGCGGCCTGGGTGATCCCGCCGGTCGGGACCTTCCCGGCCGTCGGGTCCCCGAGGGTCCCGCTGAGGTCGCCCACGGCGTTGTTGTAGATGAGCGCCCCGACCGCGCCCGCTGCCGCCGCGGCGGCCTGCTTCTGGGCGAAGCTGCACCCGCCGCGCCGGATCAGGGCGACCTTGCCGGTGAACCCGCCCGCCGGGTAGTCGGTGGGTGCGCAGCCGGTGGTGGCGCTGACCGGGGAGACCGCCAACTCGGCGGTCAGGCCCGCCTCCGGGCCGCTCACCGAGTACGTCATGGCGACCACGGGCACGGACTCGGCCTTCGGGGACACCACGTCGAGGCGCTGCGTACCGGCCTCGAAGAAGGTGTACTCGAACTCCTGCTTGGACACCTTGAGCCCCGCGCGCCGCGCCTGCTCGTAGACGTACTGCGCGGACTGCTCGTGGCCCTTCGAACCGGCCACCCTGGTACCGCCGTTGCGGTCGGCGATCCGCTGCAGCGCGGCCAGGGTGCCGCGGGCGCTCTCCGCATCGCTCGCCTCGACCAGCCGGGCGGCCAGCCTGGCGCCCTTGCGCGCCGGGTCCGGGTCGGCGGCGGCGCTCCCGGCACCGGCCAGCAGCAGCGGGCCGACCAGGGCGGCGACGGTCAGCGCGGCACCCGCACCGCGGCGGGTGGCGGCGATCCGCGGGCGCGATAACGGGGTGGCGCTGTCGAGCCGGTTGGTGCGGTCGTACCGGGTGGAGCGGTCGAGCGGGGTGGTCGAGCGACGGGTGCGCAGCTTCAAGGCGACTCCTTCCGACGGGCCGTGAACTCACGATTTGACAGGACCGGAATCGCGTTGCCAAGCCCGCCGCGCACCCCGCGGGATGCGCGGAAGGGGATGCACGGTGATATTGGAGGAGTGGGGCCGTCTCATCCAGGAGTGTGACCACATGTCCATGATGGATAAGCTCAAGAGCCTGCTGAAAGGCCACGAGGAGCAAGCCGACAAGGCCGTCGACCACGCGGGTGACACCGTCGACGAACGCACCCAGGGCAAGTACAGCGGCCAGGTGGACGCCGCCCAGGAGCAGGCGAAGAACCAGTTCCGCGACCAGCCGCCGCCCCAGTAGCCGGCCGGAGCCGACACGCGGACCGGGCCCCGGCCCCCTCCGTGTCCACCACCCCGGGCCGGCCGCTCGTCGGCCGGCCCGGGGTTCGCCGTTCGCAGGGTCAGCGGTCGCGGGGTTCGGGCCGCACCGCCTCGCGCGGTGTCTCGTCCTCGCGCGGTGTCTCGTCCTCGCGCGGCGTGTCGTCCTCGGTGGCGGCGCAGTTCTCGCACGGTTCCGGCCCGGGCCGCTCGAGCAGCCGTCCGCACTCCGGGCACACCCGGTCCAGCCAGCAGGCCGATTCGCCGCCTTCGTCCATGCCGCCGATTCTGCCCGGGCACCCCCACAAAGGCGAGTAGACACTGTCTACAGCCGACTGGTAGACAGTGTCCATGATTGATCAGGAAAGGGACCTCCGGGCCCGACTGGTGGCCGCAGGCGTCGAACTGGTGGCCACCGGGGGCGTCCAGGCGCTCGGCCTGCGCGAGATCGCCCGCCACGCCGGGGTCTCGCACGGAGCGCCCCGCCGCTACTTCCCCACCCACCGCGAGTTGCTCGCCGCCATCGCGCAAAAGGGCTTCGGCAGGCTCACCGACACCCTGGCCGGCGCCGACGCCCTCGCCGCCGCCACCGGGGCCGATGCCCGCAGCCGCCTCGACGCGCTCGCCCGCGCCTACCTCGGCTTCGCGGCCGCCGGCCCCGGCATGTTCGAGCTGATGTTCCGTCACGACCTGCTGGAGGGCAGCGGCGCGGAGCTGCGCCGCACCACCGTGCCGCTGTTCCTCACCTTCGTCGGCCTGGTCGCCGAGGTGCACCCGGACTGCGACGATCCGGCCGCCGCCACCGCCGCCCTGTGGTCCAACCTGCACGGCCTCGCCCAACTGCGCGCCTGGGGCAGCCTGCGGCTCATCACCGGCAGCGAGGACATCGAGCCGCTGCTGCGCGCCGCCCTGGACGCCCACCTCGGCCCGGCCGACCGGTGACGGCGCGGCCGCGCCGTCGGCTCACTCTCGCCGCGAGCATCACCGGTGCCGCGCTGGTCGCCCTCGACGGCACCGTGCTGACCGTCGCCCGGCCCGTCCTCCAGCACGACCTGCACGCCTCCGTCGCCGCCGTCCAGTGGACCGGCACCGGCTACCTCGTCACCGTCTCCGCGCTGCTGGTCTTCGCGGGGCGTGTCGGCGACCGCTACGGGCACCGGCGGGTCTTCACCCTCGGCGTGACGGGCTTCGCCGCGTGCTCGGCCGGGATCGCCCTGGCGCCCGGCATCGGCTGGGTCATCGCCCTGCGGGTGGTCCAGGGCGTGGCGGGTGCGCTGCTGCAGCCGGCCACCCTCGGCATGCTGCGCGCCGCCTGGCCCGCCGAGCGGCTGGCCGGCGCGATCGCGGTGCGCACGGCGGCGATCGGGCTCGCGGCGGCGGCCGGACCGCTGGTCGGCGGGGCGCTCACCGCGCACTTCGGCTGGCGGTCGGTCTTCCTGCTCGGCCTGCTGCCCGCCGGGGCCGCGCTGTTGTCGGTCCTCGCGGTGCCGTCCACGGAACGCCCCGAGGCGGCCGTACGGGACGGCGGGCTCGACCTGCCGGGCGCGGCGCTGCTCGCACTGGCTCTGGCCTGCCTCGTGCAGACCCTGGTCGCCCTGCCCGACTCCGGGTGGTCGGCGACCACGGCGCTCGGGCTCGCGGCGGCCGCCGCCCTCGCCGTGGCGCTGGCCCGGCACGAGCGGCGCACCGCCCGTCCGCTGCTGCCGCCCGCTCTGCTCCGCTCACCGGCGGTCGCGCCGCCGCTCGGCGTCCTGCTCGCGGCCTCGGCGGCGCTCCAGGGCGCGCTCTTCCCGGCGACGTACTACCTGCAGGACGTCCTGGGGCTCGACCCGCTGCAGAGCGCCCTGCGGGCGGCGCCGCTCGCGATGGCGATGATCCTCGCGGCTGCGGCCTCGGCCCGGCTGGCGAAGCGTCACGGTGAGCGGACCGTGGTGCTGGTGGGGATGTCTTTGGTCACGTCGGGCGCGCTGCTGACCGCCCGGCTCGGCCCCGGTTCGGGGACCGTCGCCATCGCCGTCTGCTTCCTGCTGCCGGGTGCGGGCTTCGGCGCGGTGATGGCCACGGCCACCGCGATGGTGGTCCGGGGCGCACCCACCGCCGAGGCGGGCGTCGCGGGCGGCCTGCAGCAGACCGCGCTGAACATCGGCCCGGCTCTGGGCATCGCGCTCGCCACCACCGCCGCCGGCCGCACCGAGCCCGGCACGGCGCCGGCGCCCGCCGCGCTGGCCATGGCCGCCGTGGCGGCGGCGGGAACGCTGCTCGCCGCCCGACTTCCCGGCCAACCGACCGACCGGGAACGGGAGTTCGTCACACGCCCGTGACCCCGTCGATGCACTCGCGGAGCAGGTCGGCGTGGCCGTTGTGGCGGGCGTACTCCTCGATCAGGTGGAACAGGATCCAGCGCAGCGAGACGGTCTCCGAACCGATCACCGCCGCCGCCTGCGCGATGAGCGGGCCTGCCGCGTCCAGGGACGCTCCCGCGGTCAGCTTGCGCCCGTACTCGACCTCCGCCTGCCAGTCCGCGAGCGCCTCGGCCAACCCCCGCGCCTGGTCCAGCCCGTACCCGTCCGGATTGTCCGCGCCGTACACCGGCGGCACCTCCCGGCCCGCGAACACCCGCTGGTACCACGTGCGTTCGACCTCGGCGAGGTGCTGCACCAGGCCCAGCAGGGTCATCGTCGACGGGGGCACGGCCGCCCGCCGCACCTGGCGGTCGTCGAGCCCGGCGACCTTCCGGCCGAGCGTGGCCCGCTGGAAGTCCAACCAGCTTTCCAGCATGGCGCGTTCGTCAGCGTGCGCGGGCGGAATCGGCCGCCCGTCCGGAGTGGAACCCATGCCCGCCACTCTGGCACAGCCGACGGGGGACCACACCCGGCACGGGCCCTCCGCGCCGGCCACGGCGGCGAGTTGACGAGCGTCCACGCCGCCGCCCTTCACTCGACCGGCTGACGCACCTGCGGCTCGTCGGCCGCCATCGGGGCCGGCGCCGACGCCGCCCGACGCCCCACGAGGGCCGACAGGAGCGCGAGCTGCAGCGCCGCGCCCACTGCCGGGCCGAGCCACACGCCCGACACCCCCATCGGCCCCGACAGCACCGCCGAGGTGGCGAGTTGGGCGCCGAGGCCGAGCAGCACGGAGAGCACCAGCGGGCGGCCGGCGCCCGCTGCCTGGTGGACGCCGCCGAGGGCCACCACCAGGGCGTACGGAAGGAGGTAGAGCGCTGCCATCCGCAGGAAGCCGACGGACTGCGCCGCCACCGCCCGGTCGTCGGTGAAGAGCGCGGTCAGCGGGGCGGCGAGCGTCGCGGACAGCAGCGCCGCCACGGCACCGAGCAGCGCGGCGAGGCGTCCGGTGTCGCGGCGCAGGGTGCGCAGCGCGCCGGTCTCCCCCGCGCCGGTGAGACGGGCGGCCTCGATCGCGGCGGCCTGGCGCAGCGCGTAGAAGGCCATGGTGACGACGAGCAGCACGCGGTAGCCGACACCGTACCCGGCCACCGCCGCGACGCCGAAGCCCGCCACCAGCCCGAGTTGGGCCGCACCGACGGCCATCCGGGCCGTGAAGTCCAGACTGAACGGCGCTCCCGCGCGCACGATCCGCACCGCCGCCGCGCGCACTCCCCCGGCGAGACCGGCGGTCCGCGCCGACGGCGACGGCGCCGGCCGTCCCGGCAGGCGTTCCGGCAGGCGTACCCGCAGGCGCAGCGTGACGGCGAAGGCGATCGCCCGCGAGGCCGTCAGGGCCAGCGCCGCGCCCGGTACACCGAGGCCGGGCAGCGGGCCGGCGCCGAGGATCAGCAGGGGGTCGAGGGCGAGCAGCAGCGCGTTGGAGAGCAGGGCGATCCGCATCGGGGTGCGGGTGTCGCCCGCCCCCTTGAACAGTTCGTCGGCGACGCGCTGGCCGAAGAACAGCGGGAAGGCCGGGAGGGCCACGGCGAGGTACTCGGCGGCGCGGGCGGCGGCTTCGCCGTCCAGGAAGGCCCCCGCCAGCCGGTCGCGCAGCAGGAAGCCGGGGACGGCGAGCGCGAGGCTTCCGGCGGTACAGAGCCGCCAGGCGGCCCGGGTGGTCCGGGCGGCCTCGGCGTGATCGCCCGCGCCGAGGGCGTGGGAGAGCCGGACGCTGGTACCGGAGCCGACCACCAGGACGAGCCCGAGCAGCAGGTTCTCGACGGTTCCGGCGAGTGTGACGGCGGCGACCGCGGCCCCGCCGAGGCCGGCCACCCAGAGGGTGCCGATCACCGAGGCGATCACCCCGGACAGCAGTTCCGCGTAGACGGGTACGGCGAGCGCCGTGAGTCGGGACAGATGCCCGCGCATGATTCCTCCCCTGTTCCGCCGCCCGAAGCCGCGCCCGGACCTGGGCCGGGGCCTCGGAATGGTCCGGGATCTCGGGCTTGGTGCGGAGGCCTCGGGTGTGGACCGGAGGCGTGGACCGGAGGCCTGGGCGGCAACCTCGAATAGAGATACATCGGATCGAGGTATATCGGCAAGAGGTAGCATGGCCGCTCCACCGGGCGCACTTCGACGGAAGGGCTTCGACCGTGCTGACCCTCGCGATCCTCGGCTTCCTGTACGACGAGCCGCTGCACGGCTACGAGCTCAAGTCCCGGATCACCGGCCTGACCGGCCACATCCGCCCGGTCAGCGACGGCGCGCTCTACCCCGCCATCGCACGACTGGAGAAGGCCGGCCTGCTGTCCCGCCGCACCGAACCGGGCACCGGTGCCGCGCCGCGCCAGACCCTGGAGCCGACCGAGGACGGCCGGGCCGAACTGCTCCGGCGGCTGGCCGACCCGGAGCAGGTCGAGATCACCGACCAGATCCGCTTCTTCACGCTCACCACGTTCCTGCACCACCTCGCCGACCCACCCCGGCAGGCCGCCGTCCTCCGCCGCCGACTGGCCTTCCTGGCCGCGCCGAGCAGCTTCTTCTACGACGGCGACGGCCGACCGGTCACCGCCGAGCGCGAGCCCAACCCCTTCCGGCGCGGGATGCTGCTCGTCGCCCGGGCCTCCTCGGCGGCCGAACGGACCTGGCTGGAGGAGACCATCGCGGAGCTGGAAGAGCCCCGGTAGCGCCCCGCAGCCCCTGGCAGCCCCCATAGCCCCCACAGCCCCACCCGCTCGAACGACCGAGCGAACAACCGGAATCAGGTTCCTCCGGACCTGGTTCCACCGGGCCCCGGCGTGGCTATGATGATCCGCCTCACGTCCTCGGCGTCCCTCCGCGGCGTGACCCGCCACCGCGCCCCGCCGTCCCCCTGGAGGCCGCCGTGCCCACTGCCGAGACCGCAACCGCCCGTCCCGTGCCGCTGCAGCGCGACGACATCCCCGGCTGGTTCTTCAGTCTCGATCGGGCTGCTTTCAGCCATCTGCTGTCCGCCCAGAGCGCCGCCGGCGTCACCGGCGACATCCTGGAACTCGGCAGCTACCTGGGCCGCAGCGCCGTCCTGCTCGGCGACCACCTGCGGCCGGGCGAACGGCTGACGGTCTGCGACCTGTTCGACTCCGAGGCGGGCGACGACGACAACGCCGCCGAGATGGCCATGTCCTACCGCAAGACACTGACCCGCAGCGCCTTCGAGTCCAACTACCTGGCCTTCCACCACGAGCTGCCCGAGATCGTGCAGGCGCCCACCTCGGCGCTGGCCGACGGCCGGATCCCGGCGGGCAGCTGCCGGTTCGTCCACGTCGACGCCTCCCACCTGTACGAACACGTCGCCGGGGACATCACCGTGGCGCGGGCCGCGCTCACCCAGGACGGCCTGATCGCCCTGGACGACTACCGCTCCGAGCACACCCCGGGCGTCTCGGCCGCGGTCTGGGAGGCGGTCTTCACCGGCGGACTGCAGCCGGTGCTGCTCACCCCGATGAAGTTCTACGGCACCTGGGGCGACGCCGCGGCCGCCCGGCAGGTCCTCCTGGAGCGGGACTGGCGGGCCGAGGGCTACACGGTGGACGAGGACACCATCGCCGGGGCACGCGTGCCGCGCCTCAACTACCGGGTCAAGGCCCCCGTCCAGCGCTCCGCCTCGCGCCGACTGGCACTGGAGCTGCTGCCCCCCGTCGCCACCAAGGCGACCCGCCGGATGCTCCGGACGCTGCGCGAGCGGCGTGCCGTGCCGCCGCCACGCGCCTGAGCCCCGACGGGCCGGCCATCCGTTTCACTCCTGCTGTCCCGTCCGCCACGTCCGCCGCCCAGTGGGGGCGGGCCGGGGTCGGCGCCCGCTCCGCCGTCGGCGTCGGCTGCCACACCGGTGCCGCCGACGCCGGCACGAACACGTAGGCGAGGACCGAGCCGAGGATCCCGGCCGCCGCGGCGGCCACCAGGAGGAGGTTCAGGCCCTCGAACGGCGCGGCGCCGCCCTGCCGGAACAGCACGCCGAACGCCGCGACCCCCAGGGCCTGCCCCAGCTGACGGAACGTCGCCACGACCCCGACGGCCAGGCCCGCCCGCTCCGGCGGCAGCGCCGCGAACACCGCCGCACCCATCGCCGGGGCCCATCAGACGGACGCCGACACCGGTCGGCGCCGGCCCGGCCGCGCGCCCGTAGCGGCCGAGGAGCGCACGTCCAATCCGGCCTGCAGCGTGCGGGCGCCCTGCTGCCGCTCGAACGGGTCCCGTGGTGACGGATGAGTGGGTGGGCGGAGGGTTGGGCGGAGGGCTGGGCGGAGGGCTGGGCGGAGGGTTGGGCGGAGGGCCGATGAGCTTCTTTTACGACTGACGTATTTTCAAAAGGCCTTCACTCCAACGGGGGAATCTCCTTTAAAGATTTGCCCACGGAACATTAAAGGGCGCATAGTGATGACACCTCAGTTTGGTCTAGCGAACACCAAGTCCAGGCAAAGTCATCCCAGGTGAGGAGAAGGCCTTGTTCCACGGAATCACGATGGCGGACGCCCCCGGGCAGCGGCTCCGCGAGGAGATCGCGGGCCCCGGCACCACGCCCCTGATCGGCGTCTACGACATGTACTCGGCCTCCATCGCGGCCGAGCACTACAACGGCATGTTCGTCTCCGGCTTCGGCTTCGCGGCCTCCTACTACGGGCTGCCCGATATCGGTTTCATCGCCTGGCCGGACATGGTCGCCTTCGTCGAGCGGCTGCGCGGCGCGTTCCCCCTGCACCACCTGCTGGTGGACATCGACGACGGGTACGTCGATCCCGAGGTGGCCTGCCATGTCGTGCGCCGGCTTGAACGCATCGGCGCCTCGGGCGTGATCCTGGAGGACCAGAAGCGGCCGCGCCGCTGCGGTCACGCGGACGGCAAGCAGGTCCTCCCGCTGGAGGAGTACCTGGCGAAGCTGGAGCTCGTCCTCGCCAACCGGACGGACCTCGTGGTGGTCGCCCGCACCGACGCCACCGAGGAGGACGACATCCTGCGCCGTGCCCGGGCGCTCGCCGCCACGGACGCCGACGTGGTGCTCGTCGACGGCGTGCGCAGCGAGGCGTGGATCCGCCGGATCCGCGCGGTGGTCGGCGACAAGCCGCTGCTGTTCAACCAGATCGGCGGCGGCAAGTCCCCCCGGCTCTCGCTCTCGGAGCTGACGGAGCTGGGGGTGGACGTGGCCATCTACAGCACGCCCTGTCTGTTCGCCGCGCACCGGGCGATGGAGGAGGCGCTGGCCGGGCTGAAGGTCGCCGATGGGCGACTGCCCGCCGCAGCCGAGGAGAGCCGGCAGATCGGCGTGCGGGAGTCCACCGAGCTGCTGGAGCGGAACATCTCCCGCTCCCGGGGGCTGACGGCGGTGACGGCGTGAGGGCCGGGCCTCGCGGGCCCGCCCCGCCCTCGGCGGCTGCCGTCCTGCGGGCCGGCGCGCTGGGGCTGGCCGGGGCGTGCGCTGTGCTCGCGGGCGGGGTCGCACCCGCGGCCGCCGGCAGTCTGATCACGGTCGTGGACAACTCCCACGCGGACTCCTGGCTCGAGATCGACCGGACGGCCAATGTCCAGAACGGCAGCGGCTCGGCGGGCAGCGACCACGACGGCGCGGGCTCGCTGGTGGGCGGTGTCCTGGGGCCGGGTTCGTCGGCCGGGCCCGCGCTCCGCCCAGTGGCGGGAGGCGGCCCGTGAGCGACCGTCCGGCCGACTCGAAGCGGCAGGGACGGCAGGAACGACCGCCCGGGGGACGGAGGAACGGGCTTCGGGCGCGTCGGCCGGTGCCACGTCGGGCGGTGCCACGTCGGCTGCGGCCTCGGTGGCTCGATCCGTACCTGGCGGCGCTGGCCGGGACGGTCGGCCTGGCTGCGCTCTTCCCGGCCTCGGGCGGGTCGGCGCGGGTCGCCGAGGCGGCCTGCGACCTCGCGGTGGTGCTGCTGTTCTTCCTCTACGGCGCCCGTCTCTCCACGCGCGAGACGCTGGCCGGGCTGCGGCACCTACGGCTGCACGGGCTGGTGCTGGCCGCCACCTTCGGCCTCTTTCCCCTGCTCGGGCTGGCCACCACGCTGCTCACGCCGGTGCCGCTGACCGGGCAGTTGCAGACCGGGGTGCTGTTCCTCTGCCTGGTGCCCTCGACGGTGCAGTCCTCGGTGGCGCTCACCGGCAGCGCCGGGGGCAATGTCCCGGCGGCGATCTGCGCGGGCACCTACTCCGGCCTCGCGGGGCTGGTCCTCACCCCGCTGCTGGCGGCCTGCCTGCTGGGTTCACACGCCGAGCTGTCCGCTGACGGGCTGCTGCGGATCGGGCTGCAACTGCTCGCACCGTTCCTGCTGGGGCAGGTGCTGCGGCCGTGGATCGGCGGCTTCCTGGCCCGCCACAAACGGGGGCTGACCCCGGTGGATCGCGGTTCGATCCTGCTCGTGGTCTACACGGCGTTCAGCGCGGCGGTGGCCCGGGGCATCTGGAGCCTGGCCACTCCCGCCGCCCTGTTCGGGCTCCTCGCGGTGCTCCTCGCCCTGCTCGCCGCCGCCCTGGCCGCCACCGGGCTCGGGGCGCGACTGCTGGGGCTCGACCGGGCGGCCCGTATCGCGGCGGTGCTATGCGGTTCGCAGAAGAGCCTGGCCAACGGGCTGCCGATGGCCACCGTCCTGTTCGGGCCGGAGGCGGGGGTACTGGTGCTGCCGCTGATGCTTTACCACCAGCTCCAGTTGGTCGTCGGCACGGTCCTCGCCGGGCACTGGTCCCGGGCCCCCGCCGTAGCCACTGCCACTGCCACTGCCACCACTGCCGCCACAGCTCCACTCAACGGGCAGGCGCCGGCCGCGCTCACCGGTCCGGGCGCGCCGCCAGCGCCCGGGTGATCCCCCGGCGCAGCCGGGTCGAGGCCCCGGGCAGGTGTCCCAGTCGGCGCAGCCGCTCGGCCGGCAGCTCCGGCCGTCGGGTCAGCTCCAGCACCGCCGCGTACGGGCGGTCGCCCTCCCTCAGCCGTTCGGCCACCAGGTCGACCAGCCCGTCCAGGGCCGCACCGGTGAGGGCGGGGTGGACGGCGAGCAACAGCAGCAGGTGGTTGTCGTTCCAGGTGCTGTGCCGTCGGAGGGCGAGCGCGGCCAACAGGTCGGCTGGCGCGGCGGCGTTCCGGGCGATCGCATGCCAGACGAACGGGTACTCGCCCCTGGCCACTTGGCGCAGCACGTCCGGGTTCGAGGTCCGTTCGGCCAGTCGGCGGTAGTCCCCGCCGTCGTGCAGCCGGCGCAGCGCCTCGACGTCGTCCTGCTGATGGGTGTCGTCCATGTCGAGGCGCGACCCTAACAGGCCGACCGGCCCTCAGGCTCCCGGCCGAGACGCCGGGCCGACCACGTCACCATGACCATGGCCATGGTGACGTGGTCGGTCGTCATCGGACGTAGTAGGCGCGGTTGTGGGCGGCGACCGGCGGGGACTGGTAGGTCCAGACCCCGGCGGCCGGGGCGTCGGCGATCAGGTGGGCGAGGTCGCGGGCGGACTCCTCGGCGGGGTTGCCGAGGTCGAGCCGGACGCGGTCGGCGGTGCGGTCGTCCAGCGCGTAGTAGCGGTAGGGCTGGTAGACGTTGAGCGGACCGGCGAGCAGCTTGCCCTCGTCGTCGGTGCCGTAGCCGGTGATCGGGGTGTTGTTGACCGGTTCGGCGGTGAGACCGACCAGGTTGACGTCCAGGGCGAGGAGTTCCTCGTCGTGGCGGTCCAGACCGTCAGGCCCGAGGGTGGCGCGGCGGCAGGAGACGGACCAGCGTTCGCGCACGGCGGGCGCGTTGAGGGAGGGCAGCGTGGTCTCGAACCAGCCCGGGTGCTTGGGCTCGGCGTAGAGCCGGCGTCCGGCGTCGATGGCCAGCGGGTTGTCGCAGAGCACGTGCAGGCGGGCGATGCCGAGCAGCTTGGTCTGGTCGTAACCCCGGGCGTACTGGCCGTAGTTGACGGCCGGGATCCGGTCTTCGGCGAACACCGGGTGGGCGACCAGGTTGATCTCCAGCTCCTGGGTGATACCGCCGCCGTTCGGGTACTGGGCGAAGTAGAGCTGGTAGTTGAGCGACACGCACGCCCCGCCGTCGAAGGCGGCGGCGTTCAGCCCGGGGTGGCGCTTGCCGAGCAGTTCGCGCGCCCGTTCGCGATCGACCAGGTAGTCGACGCCGATGTTGTGCAGCGCGCCGTAGTGGAAGGGCAGGTGGTAGGGCTCCGGTACGGGCGGCAGCGGCAGGCCGGTCATGAGGGCTCCGAGGGCGAAGGAGGTTCGGGGGTACGGGCGTTGGCCGAGGACGTGACCACAGTCGGGGGCGTGACCACAGCCGGGGGTGTGACGGCGGGCGGGGGCGTGACGGCCGGCGGGGGTGCCACCACCGCCCGGCGGTGCAGCTCCAGCAGGTCCCGGTGCATCCGCTCGGCGCTGCGCAGCGCGAGCGCGGCCATGGTGAGCGAGGGGTTGGAGGTGCCGAGCGAGGGCATCGAGCCGCAGCCGACGGCGTACAGGTTGGGGTGGTCCCAGCAGCGCTGCCAGTGGTCGACGACGGAGGTGGCGGGCGAGTCGCCCATGATGTGGGTGCCGCCGGCGTGGCCCGCGCCCCGGTAGCCGTGGACGGCTCCCCGGTGTTCCAGCCGGCCCGGCCAGGCGCCCGCCGGGTAGGTGGTGTGGTCCTCGGCGCCGAGCAGGGCGAAGAGCTGGTCGGAGACGGCCCGGGCGGAGGCCATGCCCTCGCGGACGTAATCGGAGAGGTCGTAGCGGACGGCCGGTGCGGGGAGGCCGAGCGGGTCGCGCCGCGCCGGGTCGAGGGTGACCCGGTTGGCCGGGTCGGCGGGCTGTTCCAGCTCGAACTGGAGCGAGAACTGGCGGCCGAGCCGGTCGCCGAGGCTCTCGCGCAGCTCCTTGCCGCGCAGTCCCCTGCCGTGCGGGCCGCCGGCGATCAGCGCGGCCGCCTCGGCCTCGGGCGCACCGCCGGCCCAGGACCAGCCCCAATTGCCGATCTCGATCCGGAACGGTGCCCGGCGGTCACGGCCCGGGCCGAAGCGGAAGGCCTCCAGGCCACTGGTCGAACCGGGTCCCCGGTAGGGGCCGACCGGGCGGGGCATCAGGCCCCAGGTGAGCAGGGCCGGGTGGTCCATGAGGTTCCGGCCGACCTGGTCGCTGCGGTTGGCCAGGCCGGAGAGGAGCAGCAGCCGGGCGTTCTCGATCGCGTGTGCGGCGAGGACCACCAGGTCCGCCTCCACCCGGTGGGCCGTGCCGCCGGACAGGTACTCGACTCCCCCGGCCCGCCCGCTCTCCGGGTCGGCGAGCACCCGGCTGACCACCGCCTCGGTGCGTAGCTCCACTCCGGCCGCCCAGCGGGCCTGGGTGCGCAGCGGGGTGTACTTGGCCCCGGTCGGGCAGGCCGGGACGCAGCCGGCGCTGCCCGCGCAGAGCGGTCCGTCGCCGGAGCCCGGGCGGGTCGGTACCCCGCTGGCCGGTACCACGTCGGTCGGCACCCCGTTGCGGGCGTGCGGGGTGGCGGTGACGGCGAGCCGGGCGGGACCGGGCATCGCGGGGTCGCGGACGGTCCGGCCGTCGAACACGTCGGCCAGCTGCCGGTCGAGGAAGCTGGCGGGGATGGCGCGCATCGGGAAGGCGTAGTCGTCCGGGATGGGCAGTCCGACGGCGTTGCGCTGCGCCTCGGCGTCGGCGGCGACGCCGAGTTCGTGCTCGGCGGCGCGGTAGTGGGGCTCCAGGTCGTGGTAGCCGATCGGCCAGTTGCGGCCGTGGCCGAGGTCGCCGGTGCGGAAGTCCTCGGGGTGCATGCGCGGGGTGAGCCCGGTCCACAGCAGGCCGGTGCCGCCATTGGCGCGCAGGTAGCCGCTGGCGTACGGCAGCGGCCCGTGCTGGCGCAGGTGGCCAGTGGCGGTGAAGCCGCCGTCGGGCAGACCGGTGAGGTCGGTGACATCGGGGGACGGCGCCTCGGGGTTGTGCGGGTAGGGCGAGGTGGGCGGTCCACCGCCGGCCGCGCGGTGGGCGGCGGAGACCTCGGCGCCGGTGGGCGCGGCCCGGCCGGCCTCCAGGACGAGCACCCGCCAGCCCTGCGCGCCGAGGTGGTGGGCGACCAGGGTTCCGGCGAAGCCCGCGCCGACGACAACGGCGTCCCAGCGCGCGGTCATCGGGCCTCGCCTCGTCGGGGTGCCTCGACCAGGAGCGCCTCGGCCCGGGGCGCCCCGCTCCGGGGTGCCCCGGCCCAGCTGCCGTGCCCGGGCGCAGCAGCACCGGGCGGGGTGGCCCGGAAGGTCCGCCAGACCAGGCCCTGGTCGTGGGCACGGGCGGAGCTGGGTGCCTCGCCGGGCCAGGCACCGACGTACCAGAGGTGGACGAGGGCGTGCTCGTCGCGGACCCAGTGGGCCAGCACGGTGCGGTGGTGCTCCTCGGCCATGCCGGTGGCGCGCAGCTCGGGTACGTCGAAGCCGGTCAGCTCGGCGCAGACGCGCAGGAATTCCTCCGGGTCGGCCAGCTCGTCGGCCTCGTCGGCCTCGACGGGGTCCCAGTGCTGCGCCAGGTCGAAGTCGGCCGGACGATCGTCGGACACGGACACGCGGGCACCCCCACGATCGACAGCGGACGGCCACGGAACCGGTGGCCGGGAAACGAATGGCCAGTCGGATGGCCAAGACATGACAGGTCCGGAGCGCCCATGCCTCACTGCACGGCCGGAACTGCCACCGCGATCCTGCCGCCGGCACTCACCACCGGAAACCCGTTGCCCGAATCTGCCCGGACTTGATCACCTGCCGACCGGTCACCCACCCAGTTCGCCCATATGACGCCAGCTTTCGATCATCGAAGGTCGGCGATCGTCATCGGCGGTCAGTCCTCAGCGATCAGTCCTCGGCAGTCAGTCCAGGGCGCGCACCGCGTCCAGCACGTCCAGGCCCAGCTCCGGGTCGGCGTCCTCGGGCAGGCTGACGGACACTCTGGTGACCAGGCCCGCGTACCGGCGGCGGATCTCCCGGGCGACCTCCTCGACCGACCCGGACACGGCGAAGGCGTCGAGCACCCGGTCGTCGATCAGCGCGGCCATCTCCGCCCAGCGTCCGCGCACCGAGTGGGTGTGCAGCTCCTCCTGCAGCCCCTCCCAGCCGTGCTGCGCCAGCACCGGGCGGTAGGCCGGGGTGGAGGCGTAGAAGGCGAGCCGCTCACGCGTCGCGGCCCGATTGGCCGTCAGTTCCTGCTCGGTGCGCCCGGCGGCGGTGAGCACGTTGCCGGCGATCTCGAACGGCCGTGCCGTCCACGCGGCCCCCTCCCGCTCGGCCCGCGCCCGCTCCTCGGCCAGCCCGGGCAGCACCTGCTCGGCCAGGTAGGCGGTGGAGGAGAACGGGTGGCTCAGGAACCCGTCGGCCACCGCCCCGGCGGTGCGGGTCATCAGCGGCCCGACGCCCGCGAGCAGGATCCTCGGCACCCCGGCCGGGACGGGGTCGGGCGAGAACACCGGGGTCATCACCGTGTGGGTGTAGAACTCGCCCCGGAAGCGCAGCCGTTCACCGGTCTGCCAGCTGTCCCAGATCGCTCGCACGGCGTGCACGTACTCGCGCATCCGGGCGGCCGGACGGTCCCAGGGCATCCCGAAGCGCTTCTCGATGTGCGGCTTGACCTGCGAGCCCAGCCCGATGACGGCCCGTCCGCCGGAGGCCGCGTGCAGCCCCCAGGCCTGGTAGGCCAACGTCATCGGGGTGCGGGCGAAGGCCACCGCGATGCCGGTGGCCAGTTCGATCGACGTGGTCCGGTCGGCGGCGCGGGCGAGCTGGAGGAACGGGTCGTACGCGGTCTCGGCGACCACCAGCCGGTCCATGCCCCGGCGTTCGGCGCGTTCGGCGGCGTCCAGGATGCCCGCCGGGTGGCCGGAGGCGGTGGCGTCGAGGCGGAAGGCGGCGGGTCGGTCCATGGCGGTGCTCCTGGTCGGGGGCTGCGGTGCTACCCGGGTAGCCTGCCACGCCCTCGGCACCGACCCGGCCCGCCCTCGACCCGACCCGGCCCGCCCTCGACCCGACCCGGCCCGGCCCACCATCGACCCGCACCGACGCGACCCCGGACCGATGCGACCCCGCACCGGCCCGGCCCGTCCTCGCCTGGCTCCCTTCGACGGCCCCGCCCCCGCGCTACGCCGCGAACAGCCGGTCCAGGTGCCGGTCCACGGCGGTGAGCACGGCGGCCGGCTCGACCACGTTCAGCTCCAGCAGGGTGGCGAACCCGGTCAGCGCCAGCAGTAGGTCGGTCTCCACCACCGGGTCGCGGTCGGCCGCGATCCGCCCGTCCGCGACCGCCTGCCGGACCACCTGCTCCACCATGGCCCGCCCCTGCAGCAGCCCGCCCCGCGCCCGCGCGTGCACCTCTTCGTCGTGCAGCGCCTCCAGGACGTAGGCGGCGCCCATCCGGCTGGTCGCCCGCGCGTCGGCGTGCAGCGGAAGCATCTCGACCAGCATCGCCCGCAGCACCGCGCGCGGGTGCGGCCGGTCGCCGAGCTCCGCCAGCGCTCGGCCGACGCGCAGTGCGCTCTGCTCGCCGGCGAAGTCCATGGCGAAGGCGAGCATCGCCGAGCGGGAGGTGAAGTAGTGCTGGAGCTGCCCCAGCGACATGCCCGCTTCCTGGGCGACCTCGCGCATCGTCAGGTGGGTGGCGCCGCGCCGCTCCACCACCCGCCACAGTGCCCGGGCGATGGCCTCCCGGCGCTCCTGGTGGTCCACCTGTCTGGGCATGCCCTGCCACACCTCCGAATCCCGTTCCCGCTCGCGTTCCCGCGCGGCTTCCTGGTCCGGCATTCCCGCGGAACGTTCCCATACGCTTGACATAATACACCTGACCTATAACGCTGGAGGCATCCGAGGGAGGAGCCCACACGCTCACGCGGCCCGTCGCCCACACCACCGAGGGAACCGTCCGCGGCTTCCCGGACCGGGGGTTCGCGGTCTTCCGCGGCATCTCCTACGCCCAGCCGCCGGTCGGACCGCTCCGCTTCGCCGCTCCCGCCGCGCCCAAGCGCTGGGACGGCGTCCGCGAGGCCTTCGAGTTCGGCCCCCGTCGTCCCGCAGTCCGGTCCGCTGCAGGCGGAGCCGTCCGAGGGCACCGACTGGCTCACCCTCAACGTCTGCACCCCGGATCCCGGCCGGGCGGGGCTGCCGGTGCTGGTCTGGATCCACGGCGGCGGGTACATGTCGGGGACCTCCGGCGACCCGCTCTACGACCCGGTCGAGCTCGCCCGGGCCGGGCTCGACCTGGCCGGCCTGGTCGTGGTGGGCGTCAACTACCGGGTGGGCGCGGAGGGTTTCGCGCTGCTGGAGGGCGCCCCGGCCAACCGTGGCTTCCTCGACCAGATCGCGGCCCTGGAGTGGGTGCGACGCAACATCGCCCGGTTCGGCGGCGACCCGGACCGGGTGACCGTCGCCGGCCAGTCCGCGGGCGCCGGTTCGATCGCCGCGCTGCTGACCATGGGCGAGGCGCGCGGCCTGTTCCGGCGGGCCGTCGCCCACACCGTCCCGGGCACCCTCTGCACGCCGGCCCTGGCCGCCGAAGTCACCGCCGAACTCGCGAAGCTGGTCGGCACCGCCCCCACGGCCGCCGCCCTGGCCGAGGTCGACCCCTGGCGCCTGGCCGCGACGGTCACCGACCTCGGCGCGGCGCTCCCCCAGCACCTCGCGCGCTGGGGGCGGCTCGCGCAGAGCGGCATCGCCACCCTCCCGGTCGTCGACGGCGAGGTCCTGCCCGGCGCGCCCTGGTCCGTCCTGGCCACCGGCCGGGCCGAGGGCATCGACCTACTCATCGGTCACACCCGCGACGAGTTCCGCCTGTTCAGCGTCCTCAGCGGCCGACACGGCACCTTCACTGACGAGGAGGCCCGCCTCGCGCTGGAGCTGTTCGCCCCGGCACCGTCCGGCCCGGACGACTACCGCGCCGCGTACCCGGGAGCCACCGCTTCGGACCTGCTCGAGGCGGTCAGCTCCGACGCCCTCTTCCGGATGCCGTCCCTCCAGCTCGCCGAGGCCAACGCCACGGCCGGCGGCACCTCGTACCTCTTCGAACTGGCCCTCCCCGCCCCCGCGATGGGCGGCGCGCTCGGCGCCTGCCACGGGCTGGACGTCCCGCTCGCCTTCGGCACCCTGGGCAGCCCGACGGGTCGGCAGTTCCTCGGCGACCCGCCCTCCCCGGAGGTCGTGCGGGTCTCACAGGAGCTGCAGCGGGCCTGGATCCGGTTCGCCACCACCGGCGACCCGGGGTGGCCCTCCTTCGATCCGGACGCGCAGCTCACCCGGGTCCTCGACGCCCGCTCGGAGACCGTCCGCTACCCCGAGCAGGCCGCCCGCGAGATCTGGGCCGGGCACCCCCTCACCGCCTACGACCTCCACTGACGCAGGGGGCGCCGCCCACGCCGGGCCCGATCCGCTCGGCGAGGGCGGTGACAGCGGCGTGGACGGCGTGGACGGCGTGGACGGCGTGGACGGCGTGGACGGCGTGGACGGCGTGGACGGCGTGGACGGCGTGGACGGCGTGGACGGCGTGGACGGTGACAGCGGCGAGGACCGACGTCGCCCTGCTGCGCGGCACCGGGCCGGTGGAACCGCCCGTGCGGACCGTGCACCTGTACGACGAGAGGCGCGTCGCCGTCCGAGCCCGCGAGCAAGCCCCAGGGAGCGCAGAGAGGCCCCCGACACCCGGCACCGGCACCGGCACCGGCACCGGCTGACGCCCCGCGCTGGGAGGAGGCCACGGAATGGACCCCGGTCGTCCACAGGGCGACCCAGCCCGACGACGAGGTCCGCAAGCGACTGCGCCCCGAATACGCCGAGGACCCCGACTCGCTCGTCGCCGTGGCCCACGTGGTCGCCATCGAGTTCGCCACCATCGCGGCCGCCAACGACTACTGGCGCTGACCTGGCCGTCCCCGGCGGCCGGACCCGCAGCCGCCGGGGCGGAAGCAGGCCCGCTCCGGGGCGGACGCCGCCGCTACGCCTGCAGCAGCTTGAGCAGCTCGGCGGCCACCAGGGCCGAGGAGGCCGGGTTCTGACCGGTCACCAGGTTGCGGTCGACCACCGAGTGCGGCGCCCAGGGCGCGCCCTCCTCGAAGTCCGCGCCGAGTGCGACCAGCCGGTCCTGGAGCAGCCAGGGCGCCCGGTCCGCCAGGCCGGCCTGGGTCTCCTCGTCGTTGGTGAAGCCGGTCAGCCGGTACCCGGCGAACGGCGAGCCGCCGTCCTCGGTGCGGGCAGCGAGCAGGGCGGCCGGGCCGTGGCAGACCACGCCGAGCGGACGGCCGGAGGTCAGCGCCTTGGTGAGCAGCCGGCCGGAGTCGGCGTCGACCGCCAGGTCCTCCATCGGGCCGTGGCCGCCGGGGTAGAACACGGCGTCGTAGTCGGCCGGGTCGACCTCGGCCAGTACCAGCGGCCGACGGAACTCGTCGATCGCCTCCAGCGCCTCGGCGATCGCCGGGTCGGTCAGGCTGGCCCGGTCGGCGACCGGGACGACGCCGCCCGGAGTGGCGACGGTGACCCGGTGGCCGGCGGCGGTGAGAGCCTGGTACGGGACGACGGCCTCCTCCGCCCAGAAGCCGGTCGGGTGCTTGGTGCCGTCCTTCAGCGTCCAGACGTCCGAGCCGGTCAGGACGAACAGGATGTCGGCCATGGTGGGTGCCTCCAGTGGTGCGGTCCCTGCCGCGACGATCCCGTCGCGGCGCTCACACCGTCGACGCTAGACCCGGCGAGCCCACAGGAACCAATGGGCCACGCGATGCGAGGCATCGGAATCCCGATGTCTCGCACGGGCGGCCCAGCCATCGGAATCCCGTAGGCTCGCGGCATGAGCGATCGGCTGCTGCCGGGTTCCGGCCCGCTGGACCTCAACCAACTGCGGACCTTCCTCGCCGTGCACCGCGCGGGCTCCTTCACGGCGGCCGCGCACCTGCTGGGCCTCTCCCAGTCCACGGTGACCGCGCAGATCCGCGCGCTGGAGCAGCGGCTCGGCCGGGAGCTCTTCGAGCGCCGGGCACGCGGGGTCAGCCCGCTGCCGTACGCCGACGACCTCGCGGCCCGCCTCGCGGTGCCGCTGGACCAGCTGGCGGGCCTCGCCGACGGGCGCGGCGGCGGCGTGCCGGAGCCGGTCCACCTGGCCGGGCCGGCGGAGTTCCTCGGCACCGTCCTGCTGGCGAAGCTGGCGCCACTGGTCGCCGAGGGCGTCCAGCTGCGGGTCACCAGTGGGCTGACCGACCCGCTGCTGGAGGAACTGCGGGCCGGGCGGCACGACCTGGTGGTCGCCACCCGGCGCCCGCGCGGCCGGACGCTGCTCGCCGAGCCGCTGGCCGACGAGGAGTTCGTCCTGGTCGCCGCCCCCGTGTGGGCCGAGCGGCTGGCCACCCGGGAGCTGGCCGGCCGGGAGCTGCCCGAGGCCCTGGCCGAGGTGCCGCTGCTCAGCTACGCCGAGGACCTGCCGATCGCCCGCCGCTACTGGCGCCACGTCTTCGACCGGCGGCTGCACGCCCGGGCGGCGCTCACCGTGCCGGACCTGCGGGCGGTGCTCGCGGCGGTGACGGCGGGCGCGGGCTGGAGCGTGCTGCCCGGCTACCTGTGCCGGGCCGAACTCGCCTCCGGGGCGCTGCGGTTGCTGCACAAGCCGGCCGATCCGCCGATCAACACGGCCTACCTGGTCCGGCGCCCGGCCGGCTCGGCCAACCCGCACGTCGCCCTGGTCCGCGATCACCTGCTGGCCGTGGCCCGCGCCTGGGGCTGAGGCCCTACGGAGCGTCGCGCGGGTCGGCGAGGCGCGGGTCCGGTCGAAGGCCGCGCGGATCCTCGTTGCGCCGCGCGGATCCTCGTTGCGCCGCGCGGTCGTCCGGGCCGAGCCGGGTGCCGGACCGGTACTAGATCGCGAGATCTCGCCGTTCCAGCAAGCGGAACGCCGCCAGCAGACCGAGCAGGCCGACGCCGGTGAGCACCCCCAGCGCCGCCCACGGCACACCGCCGTGGCCGAGCACGTCGCCCGGGGCGTAGTAGTGGAACGGGCTGAGGTAGCGCAGCGGCCTGGCCGGGGACCAGGCCAGCGCGACGAAGTTGAGCGCGAAACCGACCGCGCCGAAGACGACGGCCGCGCCGATCACGTACGCCCGCCGCCGGCTGAGCGCGGACACCGCCAGCACCGGGCCGGTCAGGCAGAACGCGAGGGCGCAGCCGAGCAGTCCGGCGGTGAGCACCGCACTCTCCGGGACGGCGTCGCGCAGCTTCGGGGAGAACGCGACCCCGAGCGCGACGGTCAGTGTGGCGGCGGCGTTGAGCAGCACCGAGGCGGCGACCAGGGCGCCGGCCCGTTCGGCGAGCAGCCGGCGCCGGGAGACCGGGCGGGTCATCAGCAGCTCGATGGTGCCGGACTCGACGTCGGCCGCGACGGCGGCGGCGCCGAGCGAGCCGATCACGGTGAGGTGGAGGGCGATCCAGAACGGGTGGGTGAGCCCGGCGCCGAGGAGGCCGGGGTAGCTGGCGATGGAGATGTCGCCGTTGGAGCCGCTGAAGGCCCGGAACGCGCCGGGCGGATTGCGGCGGGCGGCTCCGAACAGATCGCCGGGCGGGACGGTCCCGGCGATCACCACGATCAGGGTCTCGAAGACGACCATGCCGAGCAGCAGTGAGAGCAGCATCCGGCGCCGCCGGTGCAGGGCGAGCCAGACCAGGGGGAGGCGGCGGCTGACGGTGCCCGGGTTCACGGCTTCTCCTCGGCTTCCGGCCGCTGGTCGTGATCCTCGGCTTCCGGTCGGCGGTCGTCGGGCAAGCGGCGGTCCTCGTCCGAGCGGTAGAGGTCGAGGAAGGCCTCGTCCAGGCCCGCCTCCTCCACGGTCAGGTCGGTGACCGGAAGTTCGGCCAGCAGGGTGCGCACGGCCGGGACCACCTCGTCCGGCGGCACCAGCAGCTCGACCCGCCGGCCGTCCCAGCGCGGGGACCACCGCTCGGCGGCGCCCAGTGGCCGGGCGCCCCGCTCGTCGGCGAAGACCAGCCGGACCCGGCGGGCCCGGGCCTGGCGCAGTTCGGCCACCGAGCGAACGGTCACCAGCTGGCCGTGGCGCACGATGGCGACCCGGCCGCAGGTGCGCTGCACCTCGGGCAGCACGTGGCTGGAGAGCAGTACGGTCCGCCCGGCGGCGGCCTCCTCGGCGAGCAGTTCGTAGAAGGTCTCCTGGAGCAGCGGGTCCAGCCCCTCGCTCGGCTCGTCCAGCACCACCACGGGCGGCCGGTGCTGGAACGACTGGACGAGGCCGAGCTTCTGCTTCATGCCGCGCGAGTACTCCCCGACCGGGCGCGCCAGGTCGGCGCGGGAGAGCTTCAGCCGCTCGCACAGCTCGCGCCGGCGCGGTACGGGGGCGCCCTGGAGGGCGGCGAGCAGGTCGAGGGTCTGCTGCCCGGTGAGCTCGGGGTAGAGCCGCAGTTCGCCGGGCAGGTAGCCGATCGAGGGGGCGAGCCGGCGGTGGTCGGCCACCGGGTCGAGGCCGAGCACCCGCACCTGCCCGTCGGTGGGGCCGAGCAGTCCGACCAGGCAGCGCAGGGTGGTGGTCTTTCCGGCGCCGTTGGGGCCGAGCAGTCCGAACACCTCGCCGGCCGTGACCGACACGTCCAGCCCCTCGATGCCGACCGTGCTGCCGTACCGCTTGGTGAGCGAGCGCAGTTCGATCACCGGGCCGGTGCCGTCGTCCGGTCCGTGGGTGTCCCCGTTCTGCGGCATGGCCACCTCCTGCTCGCTCCTGCTCTGGCGACGGATGCGTCCGACATCAAAGCGCGCCCGGCCGGAGTAGTCGAGAGACGCGGCCGGGACGGTTACCCGCTCGCGCCGTGCGGGCGGGTGACGGCTCGCGCCGTGCGTGCGGGCGGGCGGGCGGGCGGCTCACCCCTTGCACACGCCCAGCGGCACCAGGCGGGCGACCTGCCGGGCCAGCCCGGCGGCCTCGGTGACGGCGGCCACCGCGTCGACGTCCTTGTACGCCTCGGGTGTCTCCTCCGCCAGGGCCCGCCACGAGGCGGGCCGCACCGCGATGCCGCGCGCCTCCAGGTCGCTCTTCAGCTGCTCGCCGCGCACCGTGCGCAGCGCCTGGTGCCGGCTGAGCAGCCGCCCGGCGCCGTGGCAGGCGGAGCGGAAGGCCTCGTTGTCGGGCAGGCCGACCATGACGTACGAGGCGGTGCCCATGGTGCCCGGCACCAGGACCGGCTGCCCGGCCGCGGCGAGGTCGGCGGGCAGGTCGGGGTCGCCGGGCGGCAGTGCGCGGGTGGCGCCCTTGCGGTGGACGCAGAGCTTCCGGGGTACGCCGTCCACCTCGTGGGTCTCCAGTTTGGCGAGGTTGTGCGAGACGTCGTAGACCAGCTCCAGGCCGATGCCGAGCGCGGTGGCGAAGGCGCGGCGGGCCGCCTCGGAGAGCAGCTGCCGGTTGGCCCGGCCGTAGTTGGCGGCGGCGGTCATCGCGCCCAGGTAGGCGCGGCCGCGGGGCGAGTCGACCGGGGTGCAGGCCAGTTGGCGGTCCGGGAGGTCGATCTTGTAGCGGTGCAGTTCGCGGTCCATGGCGCGCACGTGGTCGGTGCAGATCTGGTGGCCGAGGCCGCGCGAGCCGCAGTGGATCATGACGCAGACCTGGCCGGGCCGCAGTCCGAAGGCGGCCGCCGTGGCCGGGTCGTGCACCCGGTCGACGGCCTGTACTTCCAGGAAGTGGTTGGCCGAGCCGAGGCTGCCGACCTGTTGCAGCCCCCGTTGCACGGCGCGGGTGCTCACCTCGCCGGGGGCCGCGCCGTCGAGGACCCCGTAGTCCTCGCAACGTTCCAGGTCGCGGGGCACGCCGTGGCCGTGCTCGACGGCGTAGCGGGCGCCGCCGAGCAGGAGTTCGTCCAGTTCCTCCGGTCCGGACAGCTGCCACAGGCCGCCCCGGCCGAGGCCGCGCGGGACGGTGCGGTCCAGCAGGTCCATGAGGCGGCGGATCCGCTCGTGGTCGAGTTCGTCGCGGTCGACGCCGGCGGCCAGCAGCCGGACCCCGCAGGAGATGTCGAAGCCCACCCCGCCGGGGGACACCACCCCGCCCTCGTCGACGTCGGTGGCGGCGACCCCGCCGATCGGGAAGCCGTAGCCCCAGTGCACGTCGGGCATCGCGTAGGAGGCGCGGACGATCCCGGGCAGCGTCGCCACGTTCGCCACCTGCTCCAGTGCCTTGTCGCCGGCGGCCTGCGGCAGCAGCGCGTCGGACGCGAACACCACGCCGGGCACCCGCATCGGCGGGCGCGGCTCGATCCGCCAGCGGTGGCGGCCCGCCGCGGTCAGTGCGATCTCCACCTCGCTCACCCGCTCCCGCGCTCCTGTGCCCCCACTTTCCCGTGTTCCCGCGTTTCGGCGCTCATCGGCACTCATCGGCGCTCAGACGTCCACGGTGACCTGGCAGGTCCAGCCGCCCGGCCCGGCGCGCAGGTCCAGGTCGTGCAGCGAGACGGCCTTCGGCACGGCGCCGACCAGCGCGGCGGTGGCCGCCTCGGCCATCCGGAAGCGGATCGCCACGGTCCGGGCGCCGTCCAGCCCCTGGATACGGCCGATCGCCAGCGCGACAGGCAGCTCGCCGTCGGCGTCCATCCGGTAGATGACCTCCTCCAGGACGCCCACGAGCAGGTCCGCGTCGCTCACCCCGAGGACGGTGCAGCCGCGCTCGCCGACGATCCGCGCGCCGCTCAGCTCGGCGAAACTGTCCACGACGGCGCGCACCAGCTCGCCGATGCAGCCCTCGGCCGTCGGCGCCCAGGCCTCCACCCGCAGGTCCGCCGTGTGCGGCACGCTCCGGTGACCGCTGTCGGACGGGCCCGCGGGCTCGTGTCCGTCCACGAGTGACGCCTCCCGAACCCGTTGCCGTCCTCACTCCAGCGTCGTCCCGCGAGCGGCCCGGGGGCAAGTGCGGCCGTCCCGGGCCGGCCGCCGGGAGAGTCCTACCGCGTACGTCCCAGCGAGGCGAGGTACGCGGCGGCAAGCTCGGGGGTGGCCAGCCAGGCGGCGTGGTCGCTCGGCTCGACGTAGGTGTTGGCGAGGCGGCGGGCGACCTCCTCGTGCTCGGCGGCAGCCGCGAACACACCTTGCAGGTGGTCCGGCATGGTCAGCATCGCGGCGGTGAACTCGACCGTGTGGCGGGCGTGTTGCTGCCAGAACCGCTCGGCGGTGCGGCACATCCAGTCGGCCGTGAACGGGGCGTTGCCGTGCTCGACGACGGCCCGCCGGTAGGCCTCCGCCGCGCGGGCGGCGCTGTTGGCGCCCTGGCCGGTGATCGGGTCGTTCACCACCACCGCGTCGCCGAGGCCCAGCACGTGGACGGCGTCCACGCCCGAGCCCAGCTCCGCCACCGCATGCCGGACCGTCGGGGTGACCGCGCCGAAGAGCCCGGCCCCGGCGTCGGTCGGCTCGGCCTCCGACCAGAGTTCCGCCTCCCAGGGCAGGTACTCGCCCAACAGGGTGCGGATCCGAGCCAGCTGGACGTCCGGCTCGGGGCTGTCGCCGAACGCGTCCAGCGGACCGCCGGGCAGCGCCTCCCACAGCAGGATCGCGCAGGGGCCGGAGAGGGTGAGCGCCGGCTGGAGGTACAGCTCGCCGAGGCCGGGCAGGGCGTGCATCCGCGCCTTGGGCCCGGCGGCCGGGTCGGGCGCGCCGACGCCGTGCGCGTACAGGCAGGACAGCGCCCGCTGCGGCCGGTCGAAGGGCGAGCGGGCGGCGTCGCGGCCGAAGAGCCCGGCGAGTTCGCCGCGACCGGCCGCGACCACCGTCAGCTCGTGCTGCCGGGCCAGTTCGCGCAGCCCGTCCCGGTCCAGCGCGCAGTACTCGACCCGGGCTCCGCGCTCGGCCAGCAGCTCCAGCCAGCCGGCCAGCTTGAGCCGCTGGTCCACCGACTGGGCGGGCTCGTCGAGCGTCATGGTGAACTCCAGTGCCCGGACGGCGGGCGGCGCCGCCAGCACCGCCTCGACCGAGGAGACGGCCGGCGCCCGGTCCGCCCAGAGGTCCAGCCCGGCCGCCGCCTCGAGCCGCAGCGCCGGGCCGAACATCGCCTGGGTGGACAGCACCCGCCCGCCGCGGACCTGCTCCGGGGTGCGCTCGGCGACCAGCGTCACCTCGTACCCGTCCGCCACCAGCCCGAGCGCGAACTGCAGGCCGGCCTGGCCCGCTCCGACGACGGCGATCCGGCGCAACTCGGCCTCCCGGTGGTTTGCTGACGACTCGTCAAGCAGGCACAGTAGCCGAGCGGACGGGCTCGGTCACCAGTGCGGACGGCGGGCCGGGCGGGCTCAGCCGCGCAGGCGGGCGGTGAGCAGTTCCACGACCTCGGCGGTCCGGTCGGCCAGGTAGAAGTGCCCGCCCGGGAAGACCCGCAGGTCGAAGCCGCCGGTGGTGTGCCGGTCCCACTGGCCGACCTGCTCCACCGTGGCGTTCGGGTCGGTCTCCCCGACCAGGCCGGTGATCGGCACCGACACCGTCGCGTCCGGGGCGCAGCGGTACGTCTCGATGGCGGTGTAGTCGGCCCGCAGGGCGGGCAGGATCAGTTCCTGCAGTGCGGGGAGCTCGAGGATCCGCTCGTCCGTGCCGCCGAGTTCGACGATCTTGGCGAGCAGCTCGTCGTCCGGCAGCTTGTGCATCTCACTGTCCCGGGGCAGCGAGGGCGCGCGGCCGGCCGAGACGAACAGCCGCTCGGGGCCCTTCACGCCGTCGCGCTCGAAGCGCCGGGCGGTCTCGAAGGCGACGGCCGCGCCCATGCTGTGGCCGAAGAAGGTGAGCGGCCGGTCCGTCCAGTCCCGCAGCTCGCGGTACAGCTGCTCGGCGAGCTCTCCGACGGAGCTGATCGGCGGTTCCAGGAAGCGGTTCTGCCGGCCCGGGTACTGGACGGCGAGCACATCGGCGTGCGGCGCCAGCGTGTTGGCGTACTCCAGGTAGTAGCTGGCCGAGCCGCCGGCGTGCGGGAAGATCACGACCCGGTCCGGCGCGGAGTCGGACGGGTTGAACCGGCGGAACCACGGGTTGTCGACGGCAGCGCTGCTGGGCATGCGGGGTGTGGCCTCTCTCCGTGACGGACTGTGCTGGTCCCAGTCTGGCAGCGCGGGAGTGGCCACGGGGTGTTGTGGTGATCACGCGCGGCGGTCCGCCGCCACCGCCCGGGACTTGGGACACCCGCGGAGTCTCCGGTCATGCCGAGGCCGAACGCCGCGCCGACCGCTGAGCGCGGGCCCCCGACCTTCGGCCCGCCGAGTTCAGTCCGCCGAGTTCAGCTCGCCGAGTCCGGTCCGCCGGCTTCGGTCCGCCGAATTTCAGCCTTCCGTTCCGAACCGCACCGTCTCCGCGCGGGAGCGGGAGGCGGCGTCCAGCAGCAGGACGGACGAGGCCTCGGGCGTCGGCATCGGCCCGTCCGACCGCACGTGCCGGGTGAGGGTGGCCAACAGCCGGTCCAGGCCCCGGCGGTGGCGGGCGAACACCCGGGCGGAGGCATGCCGGCCGCGGGCCCGCTGGCCGTCCAGCGCGGTGGCCGCGCCGACGTCCAGCAGCACCAGGTGCAGCTCCCGGCCCCGGCGGCCCGCCTCCCGGGCCAGCCAGCGCCGCATCCAGGCGCGGCTGCCGCAGTCGTGCACCAGCAGCGGCCCGCCGCCCCGCACCGAGGCGCGCAGCAGCCGGAAGTGCTCCAGCCGCGCCCACGGCCGGTACACGGCGTACGGCAGGCGGGCCGGCATCACCGCTTCGCAGGCCTCGTGCACCGTCCGCGGGTCCACCGTGCGCACCGTCGTCCCGGACCACCGGCGCAGCAGCGTGCTCTTGCCGGCGCCCGGCAGCCCGGATACCACCACCACGGCATCGGCCGGGTACGCCGCGACGAACCCCGCCCCGGCCGCACCGCGCAGGTCCACCACCCCGCACGGCGCCACGACCGCATCCACATCCACCCTGCCGCCCACCCGTTTCCCCCGTTCACGTCCGACCGGGAACCCTAACAACCCCGCGCGGCATGACCCCGAGGGCGAGGTCGTCCAGGCGGGCCGGAATCCGCCCGAAGGTCCTCGGTCCGGGCTGCGGCCGGCGGTGCTCCTGTGGTCCGGGGCGACCGCAGGACATCCCTGGGGCCGCTCTTCCATTAGGCTGACGCTCCGTCAGACAGGAGGCAGGTCATGGCTGAGGCGGGTCCGACGTACACCGGGCTGGTGCTGGGCGGGCTGGCGCGGGAGCCCGGGCGGGTGGCGGTCCGGTACGGGCACGACGGCACCCTGACCGGGCAGGACTGTCTGGACGCGGTCCACCGCACCGCCCGGGCGCTGGAGCGGATCGGGCTGGGGCGCGGGGACGGGGTGACGGTGCTGGCCGGGAGTCGGCCGGAGGCGTTGCTGGTGCGGCTGGCGGCGAACCTGCTGGGCTGTCGGGTGGCGATGCCGTACCCGGACGGGCCGGTGGCGGAGCAGGTGGCACTGGCGGAGTTCGCCGGGACGTCGGCGCTGGTCTTCGACCCCCTGCGCTGCTCGGCCGCGGCCGACGGGATCGCACGCGCGGTGCCCGGGGCCGTCCTGCTCTCCCTCGGCCCGGCGCCGCTCGGGCTCGGGGTGGACCTCCTGGAGCTCGCCGCCGCTTGCTCCCCCGCCCCGCTCGGACCCCGGTACGCACCGGAGGACGTGATGGCGGTGCGGTTCACCGGCGGCACGACGGGACGGCCGAAGGGCGTGCTGCGCCGCTTCGCCCGGCCGCCGCGCCCGCCGCTGCTGTCCGGCTCGACCTTCCTGCTGTGCACCCCGCTCTGCCACGGCGGTGGTACGACGGCGGACCTGGCACTGGCGGCGGGCGGCACGGTGGTGCTGCAGGACGGGTTCGACGCCGAGGCGGTGCTGGCGGCGGTGGAGCGGTTCCGGGTCTCCCGGATGTACCTGCCGCCGCACCTGCTCTACCGGCTGCTGGACCACCCGCTGCTGCCCTCGACCGACACGGGCAGTCTGCGCCGGGTCGGCTACACCGGCTGCCCGCCCTCGCCGCGGCGGCTGGCGGAGGCGACCCGGCGGCTGGGCCGGGTGCTGCACCAGACCTACAGCCTGACGGAGTGCGGGCCGGTCGCCCGGCTGGGCCCGGACGAGCACCTGGACCCGCGGTTGCTGTCGACCGCCGGCCGCCCGTTCCCGGACACCGGGGTGCGGATCCTGGACGAGGACGGCGCGCCGCTGCCGCCGGGCCGGACGGGGGAGATCTGTGTCCGCACGCCGACCGCGATGGCCGGGTACTGGCGCGATCCTGAGCTGACGGCGCGGGTGCTGCGGGACGGCTGGTTGCACACCGGCGACCTGGGCAGCCTGGACGCGGCGGGCTATCTGACGGTGGCAGGGCGGTGGGACCCGATGGCCATCGTCGAGGGGCACAATGTGTTCCCCCGCGAGATCGAGGAGCCGCTGCGCGCCCATCCGGACGTCCGGGAGGCGGTGGTGTTCACGACCACCGACCCGGACCGGCTGGAGCGCGTCCACGCCGCGGTGGCGCTCAGACCCGGCGCCCGGGCGACGGTGGAGCAGCTGCACCGCTGGAGCCTGCAGCACTGCGGCACGCGGTGCGCTCCGGACACGATCCAGCTCCTGCCCGCGATCCCGCTGAACGGCCTCGGAAAGCCGGACCTCGGTCTCCTGCGCGCCCTGGTGGACGACGGCACCGGCCGGGCCGCCGCCACCGCAGGGGCGCGCAAAGGGGTGTGACGCGCCCCGTCAGTGCTTCGAGCGCCCACGCGGGCGACCTCTCGCGCGGCCCCCAGCGGGAAAACCGTCCGTGGGCACTCGACCGTGCGGCCCGACCTGCCGATACCTCCCCCGGCGGCCTTCCCCGCACCGTCCCCCAGGAGGCACTACCTTGACCTGGCTACGCGTCCTGACCGCACTGGGCATCCTCGCCGTGGCGGCCAGTGCCCTGCTCGTCTTCGCCCTCTGCACCGCCACCTCCCGGGGTGAGCGCGCCGCGGAGGGAGCGCCACCGGACCTCCGTACGGACGCCGAGGCCAGCGGCCTCTTCCAGCGGATGGACGGCGACAGCTGACGCCGCCCGCCCGCCGGAACCGGGTCAGTGTCCGGCGATGTCGTCCGGGCGGACCTCGATGTGGTCGGCCGCGAGGTCGACCGCCACCCGGTGCTCCATGCCCAGCGCCTCCAGGAACTTGACCGGCAGCTGCACCCGCCCGGTGCGGTCCAGCATCACGTACTCGCGCTCGTTCACCGACTCCTCACCGTGCTCGTCGGTCACGGTGCGGCGCAGGACCTCGCTGCTGGTGCGGCCGTCCCGGATGGCGACGGTGCGGCGGACCTCGCCGGCGACCATCGGGTCGTGGGTGACGATCACGACGGTGGTGCCGAGTTCGCGGTTGACGGTGCGGAAGGACTCGAAGATCACCCCGGCGGTCTCGGAGTCCAGCTCGCCGGTGGGCTCGTCGGCGAGCAGGACCGGCGGGTTGTTGGCCATCGCGACCGCGATCGCGACCCGCTGCTGCTGGCCGCCGGAGAGTTCGTCGGGGCGCCGGTGGGCGAGCTCCCCGATCTCCAGGGCCTCCATCAGCTCGGCCGCCCGGGCCGCCTGCTGCTTCGCGCCGCCGGCGCCCGAGCCGCGGCCGCGGCCGCGGCCGCGCAGCTGCATCGGCAGGGCGATGTTCTCGGCGGCGGTGAGGAAGGGCAGCAGGTTGCGGGCGGTCTGCTGCCAGATGAAGCCGACCACCTCGCGCCGGTAGCGCAGCCGCTCTTTGGCGGACATCTCCAGCAGGTCGCAGCCGGCCACGGTGGCGGTGCCGGCGGTCGGCACGTCCAGCCCGGCGAGGATGGTGAGCAGGGTGGACTTGCCGCTGCCGGAGGCGCCGACCAGGGCGACCAGGTCACCCTGCCGGATGGTCAGCTCCAGGCCCTGCAGCGCCTGGACCTCGACGCCCTCGGCGCTGAAGATCCGCACCAGCCGGTCGCAGACGATGGCCGCGCCCTCGCCGTACGCCGTGGGCGAGGCGGCGGCCAGCGCCCGCTGCCGGAGCTCCTGCAGGCTGGGGGCCTCGACGACCGCCTGCCCCTGGGGGGTGCTGTTCACCGCTCGTCTCCTGTCTCGACGGTCCGCACTACTCGTACTTTCTGCTTCATCGCGCCGGTCTCCGCTGTCCTGGCGGCCCTCGCCGCCGTCACGGCCCGTCCGTCCGGTTCCCCCGTCATTGCGGCTCCCCCGCGCGCAGTTCGGTGGCGATCTGGCGCCGGCCGGCGACCAGCGTCTCCGCCACCACCCCGAGGCAGACCAGCAGCGCCAGGCCCAGCGTGGGCAGCAGCACCGGCATCAGGGTGGGGGTCAGGGCGTCGCCGACCTTGGCGCCGACCAGTGTGGAGATGTCGAAGGCGGGCCCGAGCAGGCCGACCGCCGCCGCGGCGACCAGGCCGCCGCCGACCGCCGCCGCCAGGGTCTGTGGCAGCGCCTCGGCGATGATCAGCGCCAGCCCCTGCCGGGGTCGCAGGCCCATGGTCCGCAGCCGGGCGAGGACGGCGGTGCGGTCGGGCGCGGCCCGGAACAGCGTCAGCAGGACCGCGAGCAGGGCGAACCCGGCTCCGGCGGCGGCCGCGTACCAGAACAGCCGTCCGGCGGCGTGCTGCAGCGGGTCGTCGGCGAGTGCGGCGGCGGCCTCCCGGCTGCTGTGCACCGTGTATCCGGCGGGCAGCCCGTGGGTGGCCTTTCCGGTGGCCGCGGCCTCGTCCGCGAACAGCTTGGCCAGGCCCGTCGGCTGGGTCACGCCGCCGTCCCGGAGGGTCGCCCTGACCTGCTCGGGGTCGGGGTCGCCGACCCCGAACCACTTGTTCATCCGCTTCAGCTCCGGCAGGCGTTCCGCGGCGGGGCCGGCGGGCACCACGACGAACGGCTTGCCCGGATCCGGCAGCGCAGGCGTCGCGGTGACGATCCCGGCGACGGTGGTGCGCAGCTGGTTCCCACTGGGCGTACGGACCTGCGGCGTGCCCGCGGCCAGCCGCTTGGCCAGGTCTCGGCTGAACAGCGCGGGCACCGGGGTGTCCGGGCCGCCGGGCGTACCGGCCAGCTTCGCCGGGTCGAACTCCCCGGCACCGACGGTCCGGGCGATCTCCGCGTACGCCGTCGGCTCGGCGACCACGAGGATCGCCTCGGTGTACTCCTTGTCCGCCCCGATGAACAGGGCCTTGGGCTCCACCCGGGCCCCGGTCGCGGCCCGGACTCCGGGCAGCTTTCCGGCGGCTTCGGTGAACGACTCGGACAGGGTGGCGTAGTCCGGGATGACGACGGAGACATCGCCACCGGTCGCGATGCGCGCGGCACGGGTCCGGACGTGCTCCACCGTGTCGAGCACGGTGGCACCGAATCCGGCCGTGGTGACGGCGATCAGCAGCGCCAGCAGCGGCAGCGCGGACGGCCGGCGCCGACCCGAGGTGTCGCGCGCCGCCCGGGCCAGGCCGAGGAAGCCGATCAGGCCTCGGCCGCGGCCGGCCAGCGCGGCCAGCCAGCCGACCACCACCGGCTCGATCCGGGCCAGCAGCAGCCCGCCGGTCACCGCGAGCAGCAGCGGGGCGGCCACCAGCAGGGGGTCCACGCCGGTGCCGGAGTGGCCGACGCCACGGCGCCGGACCTCCGCCACGGCCGCGACGGTGACCGCCAGGACGGCGAGTTCGCCGATCGTCCGGCGCCAGCCGCCGGGGCCCCGGGTGCGCGACCACAACAGGGCGGCCCGGGCCGGGAAGGCCAGCAGGGCGAGCAGCATCGCGGCGAGCGCCGCCAGGACCGTGTAGCCCCACCGGGGGGTGGGCAGCAGCACCACGGCGAGCACCGTGCCCAGCACGGCGGCGGGCAGCACGGTCGCCGCGCCCTCGCCGAGCAGCCGCCCCAGCACCCCGCCGCGCGAACCGCCGCGGGCCTGGAGCAGCCGGATCTCGGCGGTGCGCCGGTCGGTGTTCAGTGCGGCGGCCAGGCAGAGCACCACCACGGCGACGCCCGCGACGCCGGCCGGGCCGATCGCGCTCAGCGGCATCGCGGCCTGGTAGCGGGCGTCCGCCCGGTTGAGCACGTCGGTCAGGTTCGAGGAGGTGTGCAGGTCGGCGCGCTCGGTCGCGTCGACCAGCGCGGTGGCACCGGGCCCGGTCTGGAAGGACGCGATGGTGGCGCGGGTGCGGTCGAGCTGGTCGGCGCGCAGGGAGCCGGGGGCGACGGGCAGCCGCCAGAAGTTCTCACCGCCCGAGCCCCAGACGGCCAGCGCGGTCACGCTCGCGCCGTCCACGAAGCCGGTGGTCTGCCACCAGTTGGTGCCCTTGAGCGAGTACAGGCAGGCGCGGGCCGGGCAGCCGAGGTCGTCCCAGAACGGGTCCTGCGGATCGTTCACCCGGTAGAGGCCGACGACCAGGCTGCGACGCTGCGACGCGGGTCCTCCGCCGTCGTTGTCGATGGTGTCGCCGAGCTTGACGCCGATGGTCTCGGCCGCCTTCTTGCTCAGCACGATCGGCAGCGGGGCACCGAGGGCGGCGGGCGCGGCAGTCGGCCAGGTGCCGTCGGTCAGGGTCACCCGGTCCTCGAGGCCGTGCAGGTAGAGGAGGGTCATCATCGGCGGCGCGTTGTCGGAGAGCCGGGCGTAGCCCTGGTTGAGCATGGCGCCTGAGGCCTCGGCCCTGACTCCGTAGGCCTCGCCGGTCTGCGACAGCGTCAGCTCCCGGCCGACGCGCTCCGTGATCCTCCGGTGCACGGTGTCGAGGGCGGCGGCGGTGTCGGTCAGGCGGGTCCTGGTGGCGCTCTGCAGGCTGGTCAGGTTGAGGCCCTGCTGGCCCACGTAGTCCCGCAGGGCCGCGTCCGCGCCCCGGTCCGCGATCCGCGGGAAGGCCGCCGCCAGGAAAACGGTGACGAGCGCGAGGGCCGCCATGAGCAGCGCGGCCATCGGACTGGCGCGCAGCCTGGTGCGGACCCAGCGTGCGGGGCGGTGGGCGGGCTGGTGGGCGGTGTCGGGGGTGGGCACGGGGGTGCCGGCCTGGGTGGTCACATCTCCTCCACGAGGCGCAGCCGGGTGGCCACATTCCTACGGCGGCGTCCGACGAGGAACGCCGACAGCAGCGGGACGACGGCGATCGCGGCGGCGAGCAGGAGCGCCCGGCCCACCGGCAGCCCGACCACCGCCTCGGGCAGCGGCCGGCGGGCGGCGGGGGTCAGCACGACGAACGGCACGATCAGATGGACGAGCAGGGCCCCGAGCCCCACGCCGACGGCACCGCCGAGGACGACCAGCAGAGCCGGCTCGGCCACGCTGGTGCGGGAGACCAGCCGACGGGGCGCGCCCAGGGCGAGCAGCAGGGCCGAGTCCTGGGAGCGCTGGCGGGCGGAGCCGGCCACGGCGGCGCCGAAGCCGATCGCCGCGAGGACGGCGGTGACGACCGCGATGGCCGTCAGCGCACTCTGCGGGGCGGCGCCGACCGGGTCGCCGAGGAGGCCCTCGGCCACCTCGTCGTAGAGCCGGACGTCCTGGGAACCGGGTCCCGTCCGGAGCGCGGCGGCGGCCCGGGCCGGGACGCGGTCGCCCGGGCCTGCGGCGGGCAGCCACCATTCGGCGCTGCCGGACACCGTGCGGCCTTGGGCGGCCAGCACGCGCGCGGTGGTGGCGAGGTCGACGAGGACCGCGCTGCGGCCCGCCACCGGCAGGGCCTCGACGGACGCGGTGACCTTGATCGGGAGGATGGTCCCGCTGAACGGCACCCGGACGGTGTCGCCGACCGAGGAGCCGGTCGCCTTCAGGTAGTCACGGGTGGCGACGCCCCGCACGGTCGTGGGCGTGCTCGTCCCGGCCGCCGCGCCGGCGCTCTGAGCGCCCGACCAGGCGGCACCGGACGGCACCGGGACGGCGGTCGCGGGCCCGTCGGCGGTGTCGGACACGGCCAGCCGGCGGACGAGGGCCGCCCGCTCGCCCTTGTTGCCGGCGGACGCGGTCACCCCGATCACGGTCAGCGGCGCGGCGGCGGAGCCCATCGGGGCGTCGACCAGCGTGCTCAGCGGGGCCGAGCCCCGGAGGTCGTGGTCGGCCGGGACACCGCTGAACGGGACCTTGTAGACGATGCCGAAGCGGTCCCGGAGGAGGAACGTCACCCGCAGGGCCTGGTCGGAAGCCGGGTACCCGGCCTGGTCGGTGGAGATGTCGGCGTCGATCCGCAACGGGTGGCCGGGCAGCGGCAACCCGTCCTCCGTTCCGGCGGGGGCGGGCTGGGCGAGCGGGCGGAACAGTTCGTCCCGGGTGTACCCGTCCAGCAGGTCGCCGCGCACCGGAACACGGTCGGCGAAAGCGGCGGTGTCCACGGCGAGCACCTGTCCGGCGCCGGACGGCAGTTGCTGCTCATCCCGCACCACGGGGACCAGCCGGTCGCCGCCCGGCAGGGCGCCGTAGCGGCCGGCCTGGCCCATCAGCGAGCCGTGCGAGGCGGAGATCCGCAGGCCGCCGAGCGTCTCGAAGGCCGCCTGGTCCCGCTGGGAGGCGGTCCAGGTGGCCTGCTGGCCGAGGGCGAGGACGCCGGTGGCCACCGCCATCACGAGCAGCAGCACGGGGCCGGTGGCCCGCGCGGGCTGACGGGCCAGCTGCCAGCCGACCATGGCCGGGCCGAGGCCGCGGCCCCCGGCAGCCACCCGGGCACCCAGCCGGGCGGCGAGCGGCAGCAGACGCAACACCACCAGGGTGCCCGCGCACAGCGCCAGAGTGGGGGTGGCGACCAGCAGCAGGTCGACGCCGAGCTTGCCCGAGGAGTCCGTGGAGAGCCCGCCGCCGTACTGGTCGAGCTGCTGGTAGGCGAGGGCGGCCAGGACGAGCACGGCGAGGTCGCCGCCGTTGCGGGCGATGCCGGAGACCACGGCCTGGCGGCGGCCGGTCCGGCGGCGCAGGGCCGCGCCGGCACCGCGCAGCAGGCTGGGCACGGTGGCCAGCACGATGCAGGCGAGGGCGCCGAGCGCGGCCACCGGCCAGAGCGCCGCGCTGATGCCGGTGTCCAGGGCGACCTGGTGGGACCGGCCGAGGCCCGCCAGGACGCGGACCAGGAACGGGGTGAGCAGCGGCGCGAACACCGCCGCCGGGGCCGCGAGCAGCACCAGTTCCAGCGCGGTGAGGGCACCGAGCCGGGTGCCGGAGGCGCCACGGGCCGCGAGCAGCTCGTTCTCCCACTCCTGACGGGTCGAGATCAGACGGACCACCAGCAGCAGTGCCGCTGCGGCGAGGACGGCCAGCTGCAGGGCGCCGATCAGCAGGGTGGACCGGGCGACCATCATGCCGGCCGACAACTCGCGCATGACGTCGGCCAGTTCGGTCTTCGCGCTGAGCGACGCGGTCTTCCGCAGGTCGTCGGCGAGGCCCTGGGAACGGTCGCCGATGGCCTGGGCCGTGTCCTGGCCGACGCCCGCGAAGTCGGCGTCGAGCAGCCAGCCGCGGCTGCTCTGCAGCAGACCGCCCACGGTGAAGGCGCTCTGGTCGACCATCATCGGACCGAAGGTGGTGAAGTCGCCGACCTCGACCTCGTGACCGCCGACCGGGTCGATCCGCCAGTACGGGTCGAACGGGTCGACGGCCCGGTAGGCACCGGTGACCCGCACGGTCAGCGGCTTGCCGTCGAACCGGTCGGCGAGCTGCACATCGGCGGGCAGCGCCTGCTCCGTCAGGCCGAGGCGGGCCAGCACGGTGTGGGGTACCGCCACCTGCGGGGCGGCGGACTGGACGGGCCCTGCGGCGGCGCCCGGCCACGCCCCGGCGAGCAGCCGGACGCGGCCTCGGTCGATATCGGCGAGGACCGTCAGGTCGACCTTGGCCGCGGCGGGCGCGATGGGCGAGGCAGGGGTTCCGGCCGCGGCAGGGGTTCCGGCCGCACCCGCCGTTCCGGCCACACCCGTCGTTCCGGCCGCGTCGCCGGTCGGCAGACCGTAGGAGCGGCTGCGCAGCATGCTGTCGGTGCGCACGGGCAGGTCGCCGAACAGCTTCTGCCGGTAGGAGGCGAGCGCCTCCTCGTCCTTCGACCGCTGGTCCGGCCCGTGTTCGGCCGTCACCACCACCGTGGTCCGGGTGTGACCGGGGCCCTGGAGCGCCTGCCGCAGGCCGGCCTGACCGACACTGCTGTTGAAGGTCACCAAGGCGGTCAGCACCGCCGTGGTGATCAGTACCGTCAGCAGAACGGCAGCAGCCAGCGGCAGTCGCCCGCGCAGCCGGCGCACGACGAAGCCGAGCATCAAGTTCCTCCCCCGGATGACGTCCCCGGTAGCGTCCGCCGACCCCGCCCACCGACCCGACCCGGGCACAAATCGGCCACGGATGGACACATCGAGGACACACCGGCGCATTGATCACCGGCATTCGATCACCGGATAGCGGACGATGCTGTCAGATGCGATCCAGGAACGGAAGGGACTTGCGCGAATCAAGTAAGTAATGAGCAAATTCTTTCCATTGGTAGCATCCCGGCCGAGGCTGTACCGCTGGAATGCCATGCACACTTCACAACTCTGGCTCCACTGCGCTCCTTTGGCCGGGGACTCCGCTTTTCCGGATTCCCCATCGGGAACGTGAACCGACGGAGCCACCGCATCCGTAGACACCGGATAGGACCGAGTCGCCACGCCCACAGGGGGGACGCCGCATGACGCAGGATCAGGCCGCCACCGCCATCGCCACCACGACCACCGAACCAATGGTGGCCGTGACCGACCTCCGACGCAGTTTCGGTACCGGCGAGCGGACGGTGCACGCCCTGCGCGGCGTCTCCTTCGCCGTCGGCCGAGGCGAACTCGCCGCGCTCAAGGGCCGGTCCGGCTCAGGCAAGACCACCCTGCTCAACCTGGTCGGCGGCCTGGACTCCCCGACCGGCGGCAGCATCTCCCTCGACGGCATCGACCTCGCCGGACTGAACGAGGACGGCCGACTCGCCCTGCGGCGCGAGCGGATCGGCTTCGTCTTCCAGTCCTTCGGGCTGATCCCGATGCTCACCGCCGCCGAGAACGTGGGCGTGCCGATGCGGCTGCGCAAAGTCCCGCCGGCCGAGCGCGAGGAGCGTGCACACACCCTGCTGGCGCTGGTCGGCCTGGCCGACCACGCCAACCAGCGCCCCGGCGAGCTCTCCGGTGGCCAGCAGCAGCGCGTCGCCATCGCCCGTGCGCTGGCCAACGAGCCCGGCCTGATCATCGCCGACGAGCCCACCGGTCAGCTGGACTCGGAGACCGGCCGCTCGATCATGGAGCTGCTGCGCGCGGTGGTGCGCAGCGAAGGCGTCACGGTGCTGGTCGCCACCCACGACCCGACGCTGATGGGGCTCGCCGACCGCGTGATCGAGCTCCGGGACGGGCGGATCGTCGAGGAGGGGGCGGAGCAGGCCGCGTAGCCGAAGCGAGCGGCCCGCTCGCCCGGGCCGGTGCGGCATGACGGGGCGCGGGGATGCGGGGTGCGTCCTCACACCTTTCCGCGCTTACCCCTGCCTTTCCGTGCTTTCCTGTGCCTCCTCCTGCCTCCTCGCGCCTCCTCGCGTCTTTCTGGCTCCGCCGCGTGGCGGGTGGGAGGACGGTCAGGCCTTGGCCGGGACGATGGACTGCGCGTGGTGGAACACCTCCTCGCCGTCCCAGTACGCCTTGGCCCGCTGCAGCCGCGCGTAGTTGTCCTTGTAGTACAGCCGGGGGTAGGCCGGGTCGGGCTGGTTGGCCGTGCCCAGGTCGACGTCGGGGTAGTTGACGTAGGCGCCGTCGGTCGCGGTGTCGATCTCCGGAATGCCTCCGGTCTCCCGGTAGACGTCGCGGTAGAAGCCGCTCAGGTAGGTCAGGTGGGCGGTGTCCTCCGCAGGATCGGTCCAATAGGTCTGGTACTGCAGCTTCATGACCGAGTCGCGCTGCGGGACGGCGGTCTCCTCGGGCCGACGGGTGTTGATCCGGCAGCCGTAGGAGTCGATCTGGACCAGCGTCTTCGAGAGGTCCGCCCCCTCGACGTCCCGCACCAGCCAGTCCCAGAAGGTGGCGATCTGGGCCGGGCCGAACGGCTCCCGGTGGTAGGCGGACTTGTACTTGCCGCGCTGGTTGTCGCCCGAGGGGTTGAGTGTCATGGTGGCCTGGAACCACGGCAGTTGGCGTCGCTTCTCCGGGTACGGCAGGAACAGTCCGCCGGCGGCGCGGGTCTGGACCACCGAGCGGGTGGCCATCCCCTGCTCGACGGCCGCCACGAAGGCGTCGAGGGACGCCGGGTCGTCGCCGTCCCACTGGCTGAACAGGACGACGTTCCCGTTGGAGTGGTGGGTGAGTTTCAGGATGGCGAACAGCCCCTGGTACACGGACTCCTGCGGGCCGCTGTGCTCCGCCATGAAGGTGCCGAAGTTGCGCACCAGGGTCTCGAAGTCGGCGGGCCGCTCGAGCAGTTCGGCCCACGGCCAGGCCACGCTGCTGAGCCAGACCCGGGGCGGCGGCTGGGGTGCCTCCGTCGCGAAGTGGTAGCGCAGCACCACCCCGAAGTTCCCGCCACCGCCGCCGGTGTGGGCCCAGAAGAGGTCCTGCTCCGGCGAGCCCTTCGCGTCGTCGCGGTGCGCCTCCGTCACCACGGCGGTGCCGCCCCGGACGGTGACCACGTCGACCTGGACGAGGTGGTCCACCGTGAGCCCGTGCCGCCGGGAGAGCAGACCGAACCCGCCGCCGCAGATGTGCCCGCCCACACCGACCGAGTAGCAGGACCCGGCGGGCAGGGTGACGGCGTACTCCCGGAACAGTGTGGTGTAGACGTCCCAGTTGGTCGCGCCGCCCTCGACGCAGTAGGTGGGCCGGCCGAACTTGTCCGTCGAGGCGGCGACGCCGCGCATCGTGCTGAGGTCGAGGATGACGCCGCGGTCGTTGTCGACGAAGCCCTCGTAGCAGTGCCCGCCCCCGCGGACCGTGGGCCGCAGTCCACGGTCCAGGGCCCGGTTCAACTCGGCGACGGCGTCGGCCTCGTTGCCCACCAGCCGGATGTAGGCGGGGCTGCTGCTCCACCGCTGGTTGAAGCCCTGGCCGAGCGTCTGGTACCGGGGATCGCCCGGCAGGATCGACCGCCCCTTCGGCAGTTCCCTGGGCACTCCGCCGGCCGCCGCCGCACTCATGGAACCGACGGTGATCCCGGCTGCCGCCGCGCCGGCACCGCCCAGGAATCCCCGCCGGGAGGATTCGCCCTTCATGCTCCGTCCCCACTTTCTCGATTCGAGAGAAGCCGGCTGACCGCACGCTAACACGGGCATTCGACGGTGGGAAATAATTTATAAAAAGTGTGACAGTACGTCATTTTCGGTGACCTATCCGAATGCTGACGCCCGGCGCCCCAGCGAACCCCATTGTCAGTGGCATCGACTACGGTCACCGACAACTCGACGGAACCCACTCCCCTGGAGGTTCGATGACGATCTTCTTTCGCTTTCCCCGCGCGCTCCGGGAAGTCGGCCGGAAAACACGGTTGTGGTGGCCGGCAACACCGCCGACCACCACAACCGTCGTCTCATCCGTCAGGCGCCCGAGGGCCGGGCCGTCAGACCGCCGGGAAGATCTCCGCGTCCGGCTTCAGCAGCTGGCCCGACTTCGGCGCGGTGCCGTCCACCAGGTAGCGGGTGACCAGACCGTTCAGCGCCGTGCTGCGGCCGACGGCGCAGTGCTCGATCGAGTCGACGCTGACCAGCACGGCGTTGCCCAGCTCCTGCTGCATCCGCTGGGCGAACTTGTACTGGGTCGCCGGGTCGTAGAGGTTGCCGATGACCATCACGGTGTTGGAGGTCTTCTTGTTCCACGGGCCGGAGAAGCGCTCGGCGTCCCGGGCCGGGGCCGGCCAGCTCGCGCACGCGGGCGCGTCGAAGGCCTGGTAGCGGCCGAAGGTCGGCGACTCCTGCTCCCAGGTCTTGGCCACGTTCGCGAACACCCGGTCGTTCGACGGGTACGGCTTGTCCTGGCAGTTGACGCCCATGTAGGAGTCGTCCGCGGTGTACTCGGAGTCCACCGGGGCCTCCCGCAGCGCCCGCGGCACGTTCACCGAGAGGAGGTTGGCGTCCTCCTCCGCGACGTTCGCCTTCGGCGCCAGCAGGGTGGCGGCGCTCGACTTCTGCAGCACCTGGTAGGTGGCCTGCAGCGACTTGGCCAGCGGGGCCAGCTTCGCCTGCGAGTACAGGGCGCCGGCGACCTCGCTGGTGAAGCTGCTCAGCGTCACCTGGGAGCCGTTCGGCAGCGTGATCGGGCTGGTCCGCAGGTGGTCGCGGAGCCCGTCGAACTTGGCCCGGGTGTCGCCCTCGCCGAACGCGCAGCGCGGGGCGCCGGCCGTCTGGCAACGCTTCAGGAACTCGTCCAGGGCCAGCTCGAAGCCGCCCGCGCGCTGACGGTCGTACTCCAGGCCGTTGTGCAGGCGCAGGTTCGGGTCGACGTTGCCGTCGATGATGATCGCGCGGACCTTGTTCGGGTACATGTTGGCGTACGTCGAACCGATCAGGGTGCCGTAGGAGAAACCGGCGAAGGTGAGCTGGGCGTCACCGACGGCACGGCGCATCCGGTCGAGGTCGCGCACCACGTTGATGGTCGACATGTGCTCGATCAGCGGGCCCGCGTTCTTGCTGCAGGCGTCCGTGTAGTCCTGGTCCGCGTCCAGCGTCTCGTTGACCTCGGCCTTGGCGACCGGCACCGCGACCATGCGGTTGTTGACCGCGTCGGCCTCTTCCTGGGTCTTGAAGCACTTGAGCGGGTTGCTCCGGGCCACGCCACGGGGGTCGAAGCCGATCAGGTCGAACTTGGACTGCACCTCGGGGCCGAAGCGGCTGGTCGTCGCCCACAGGTAGCCACTGCCGCCCGGGCCGCCCGGGTTGAGGAACAGCGAGCCGATCCGCTTCGACGGGTCGCTCGCCCGCCGCCGCATCATGGCGATGCCGACCTTCTCGCCCGACGGGTTGTCGTAGTCCAGCGGCACGGGGTAGACGGCGCAGTCATAGATGCCCGGGTCCGGCTTGCTCGGATCGGGGTTGCACGGCGTCCAGGCGACAGGGTCGACCTTCGCCTCGGCCAGACCCGGGGCCTGGTCGATCGGCGCCGCCGAGGCGGCGACGGCGGAACCAGTGACAAGGGCGAGGGCGCAGGCGACTGCTCCGGCCATCGTGGATATGCGGGACAAGGAACCTCCTTGGTAAAGGGCTGCCCCAGACTGTCAGCCGGAGATCTCCGTGTGAAGACCTCGGAGCAGCGGAATATTGTCCGCGCATCATGCCGAACTCGGCGGAATATTCTGTGAATGAACCAACTTGACGGCTGATTGACCTAACGGTCAGTCATTTTGCCGCCGATCCTCCAGACGCTCTCACCCGACGGCCGGCCCGGCCGAGTCGGGTCAGGTCGCGGGTGGCGGGTGACGGGTGACGGGTGACGGGTGGCGGGTCGCCGGTGGGATCCGCGGCAGGGGCGCCCCTATTTCGCGATCGGCTGCGCCAGGTTGTCCTCGGCGACCACCTGGTAGACGGCGTTCAGCGTCGGCGGGCCCACCAGGTCCTTGATCCGCTCGAAGCGGCGCTCCTCGACCGGGGTGAGCCGCTCCATCCAGGCCTGCATGGACTCCGGCCCGTGGTCGCCCTCGATGAGCGCGATGGTGATGATCTCCCGCGAGTCCTCCAACGCGGTGGCACTGATCACCCGGGTGCGCGGGTCGTCCGGGAACACCTCGTCCGGGATCCACGCCTTGCGGAACTCCCCGTACTCCACACCCTCGTTGAGCTTGCGCACCATGACGGCGACGAGCTGCATGACATCCTCCCCGGACTTCGTTTCTTGCAGTGCAAGAAGTTGACGTCGAGTATTCTTTTCTTGCACTGCAAGAGTTGTCAAGGTCCCACCGGAACCGCCCCGGTGACACCCGGAGCCCAGGAGGAGCAGATGCCGAACCGGCGCACCCGCCCGAGAACGGGCCTGACCCGCGAGAAGATCATCGACGCCGCCCTCGCCTACGTGGACGAACACGGCCTCGCCGCGCTCTCCAACCGCAAACTCGGCGCGGCACTCGGCGTCGAGGGCATGACGCTCTACCACTACGTCCCCAGCAAGGCCGCGCTCCTCGACGGCATGGTCGAGCGCCTGCTGGAGCTGTCCGCCGGAGACCTCTTCGCCGAGCCCAGCGGCCCGTGGACCGAGGTCGTCCGCGAATTCGCCGTCGAACTGCGCCGACTGCTGCTCGACCACCCTGCCATGCTCACCGTCCTGGCCACCCGCCCCGCCGCCACCCCCAGCGCCCTCGCCCTGCTGGAACGCGGCATCACCGTGCTCCACGAGGACGGCGTCCCGCTCGGCGACGCACTCGACGTCCTCAACTCCGTCGTCCGGTGGACCATCGGGCACACCCTCGGCGAGGTCGGCGAGACCCCCCACCACGAGGGCACCGAGCCCGAGCCCGAGCAGTTCGCCGCCCTGGACCGGAACACCTACCCCCAGCTCGCGAAGGCCTTCGCCACCGGCGAAGGCCTCGACTCCGAGCAGTGCTTCCAGCGCACGCTCCGCATCCTGCTCGCGGGCTACGCCGCCGAACTGGAGCCCACCCGGGAGAGGCGGTCGTGACCGGCTAACTCCCGCTCGCCCCGCGCAGGGCGGCCGCCACCAGCCCCTCGATCTCGTCGACTCCGGGCTCTCCCCCGCCCACCAGGCGGTCGAAGAGCAGGCCGTCGATGCAGGCGAGCAGCGTGCCGGTCCGCCCATCGGGGTCCGGCGCGCCCCGCTCCGCCAGGAAGGCCCGGACGGCGGCGCGCCCCGCGTTCTCCCGCGGCACGAGGATCTCCCGCAGCTCGGGATCGCGCACGCTCTCCACCGCGCACGCGTACCGGGCGAGCGAGCGGCGCCGCCCCTCGCCGCTCAGCCGACGAAGCATCAACTCGTGGATACCGTCGACCAGTTCCTCCACCGAGCGGACGGGTACCGACTCCCCCATCACCTGCAGCTCCCCCTGGTCCAGCTCCACGAGCCGGCGCACCAGCGTGGTGAGCAGCGCCTGCCGGGTCCGCAGGTAGGCCGAGGTGGTCCCCACCGGCAGCCCCGCCGCCGCGTCCACCGCCCGGTGCGTCAGCCCCCGCACCCCCAGGTCCGCCAGCACCCCGATCGCCGCGTCCGCCAACACCGTCCGCCGATCCGGCCGCCCCTGCTCCTCATCTCGCCGCATCCCCCCTTTCTACCGGCAGCAGCCCCCGGACCACCCACCGGCACCAGCGGCTCAGCCCCTGCCCAGCTGCCTGGAAACCACGGCCCACCAACCGCTCCCGAGCAGCCGGCCTCCGATCGACCCACCCCCACCGGACGGCACACCCCCGGCCCGACCGCCTCCTCCGCCGCGCCCACCCCGCCCAGCCCGCCGGTCACTTCCGACAGCCCCAGGCCCAGGACCGCGCTCGGCGCGCCTCCACACCTCCAGCCCGGCCACACGCCGGCCGGAGGGCGCCGCGTCCCTGCGAAGCGCCGAGGCATCGGGGTGGAGGAGAGTACGGACGGGTGGCCGGGGCCGCGATGCCGCCGGGGTGATCGGCCCTGCGGAGTGCGGGGCAGGGCGAGCGGGGTGGGAGCTGTAGCGGGCCCCTCCGGCCCCAAGCCCGTATAAGCCCGTAGTACGGTCCTTCTACATCTGTAGAAACCAACTGGGCGACACGGGAGGACCGGGCATGGGTGGCAACAGCGCGGTGGTGGTCGGGGGCGGGATCGGCGGGCTGGCGGCCGCGATCGGGCTCCGGCTGGCGGGGTGGGGCGTGACCGTGGTCGAACGGGCGGCCGTTCTGGACGACGCGGGGGCCGGCATCTCGCTGGCCGCCAACGGGATGCGCGCGCTCACCGCCCTGGGCGTCGGCGAGGCGGTCGAGGCGGCCTCGCGCCGTCAGTACACCGGCGGCACCCGTACGCCGGACGGCCGCCGGCTGGCGGCGATGGACGGGCAGGCGCTGGAGCGGCAGCTGGGCGCGCCGATCGTGGGCATCCGGCGCGCGGACCTGCATCGGATCCTGCGCGAGGCGCTGCCGGCGGAGTCCCTGGTGATCGGCACCGAGGTGACCGATGTGGACACCACACATCCCTCCCGGGTCCGGGTCACCGCCGGGGACACCACGCTGGACGCCGACCTCGTCGTCGCGGCCGACGGGATCAACAGCCGCCTCCGGCACCGCCTCTTCCCCGCCCATCCCGGGCCGGTGTACAGCGGTTCGACGGTCCTGCGGGCGATCACCGAGCGCCCGATCGACGGGCTGACGGCCGACTTCGAGCTGACCTGGGGCCACGGCGCCGAGTTCGGCCACATCGCTTTCCCGGACGGTACGGCCGAGTGGCACGCCGTCGTCAACGCCCCGGCCGGGCTCCGCTACCGGGACCCGCTGACGGAGGTCCGCCGCCGTTTCGCGCGCTGGCACCAGCCGATCCCCGCGCTCCTCGCCGCGACCCGCCCGGAGGCGGTGCTGCACCACGACGTGAACGAGCTGGTCACCCCGTTGCCCTCGTACGTCGCGGGTCGGATAGCCCTGCTCGGCGACGCCGCGCACGCCATGACGCCCTACCTCGGCCAGGGCGCCTGCCAAGCCCTGGAGGACGCGGTGACCCTCGCGGCCGCGCTCGCCGAGGTGCGGATGGTCGAGGGGCGGTCGATCGAGGGGCGGTCGATCGAGGGTGCGCTCGCCCGCTACGACGCGGTGCGCCGTCCGCGCAGCCAGACCGTCGTCCGCGATGCCCGGCGGGCCGGCCGGATGGGTCAGCAGCTCACGAACCCGCTGGCGGTCGGTCTGCGCAACACCGCGATCCGGCTGACCCCGCCGGGCGTGATGGTCCGGACCGTCCTGAAGCACGCCGACTGGACGCCGCCCCGGATCACACCCCGCGCCGTCTAGGATCTCGGCACCCGCGGCCGGCCCACAGACGCTCGCCGGGTTGCCGCAGTCAACGGGTGTCGGCGCGGCCGGTGGCAGCGACGGTGGCGCCCGGGCCGATCACGGCCAGTCCTCCCGTGCCGCCGATCAGCACGCTCGGTCCCGGGATGGCGGACAGGAGGACGGACACGGTGCAGAGGGCCCGGAGCCGGCGAGGACTCATCATGCGCGGGATCGTCTCCCGCGCACAGTCGATCGCTCCCCAGCGACTTTCGGCCCGGAATCGCCGAGCGGGGCTTGACGGGGAATCTGATGAGGCGCCATATTACTTTTCGTGACGCAGCACTCCGAGCCCGACCCCGGCGCCCCGACCCTCGATCAGGCCCGCCGCCAGATTGCCCGCTACGGCCTTCCGGCCGACCCGCAGGCGGTTCTGGTCGCGGCCCGGCTGATGACGGCGGGGGCGCGGATCGGTCAGGCCGGCGAGGTGCATTTCGGCCGCTTCGGGCTCTCCACCGGCCGCTACCGCCTGCTGGCCGACCTGGAGGACGACGGCGGCGAGAAGTCGCCATCCCAGCTCGCGGCGAGCCTGGGCGTGTCCCGGGCGACCGTGACCGGCCTGGTCGACGGCCTGGAACGGGAGCGCCTGGTGGCCCGCCGCCCGTCGACCGAGGACGGGCGCGGCAATGTGGTGATCCTGACCGCGCGCGGCGCGGACAAGTTGCGCGACCTGGCGCCCGAGCACTTCGCCCGGATGCAGGCGATGGTCGGCGGCCTCTCCGTCGAGGAGCGCGCCACCTTCCTCGCTCTGCTGGCCCGGGTGGTCGCGGGCATCGACGCACTGACCGCCGACTGAGCACGAACCGGCCACGCACCGACTGCGCACCGGCCGCACATCGACCGCGCACCGACTACCGCACCCCCAGGCGGGCCCCCGGACGGCCCGCCTCCTCTCAACCCCATTAGTTAGGCACCTAATCACAAATAATTAGGCGCCTAATCGGCTCCACCGGAACCGCGAACCCGAAGGTGAGACAACCCATGAGCAAGAAGGCCCCCGGCGCTCCGCCGCCGTTCGTCCTGTGGCGCGAGGTCCTGGCCGCCTACGCCATGCCCGCGGTGATGGCCGGCCTCGGCGGAGCCGCCACCCGACAGCAGCCGCTGGTGGTCGCCGCCCTCACCACCATCGGCGGCACCTCGGCCCTCGTGGCCGCCGTGCTCGGGGCCGTCCTGCGCCGCCGCCCGGTCCGCGCCAGGCCCGCCCGGACGCCTCGCGCGCTGGCGGCAGCCGTCCTCGGTCTGGTCGCCGCCGCGCTCGGCCTCGCCGTCGGCCTGGCCGCCGCGCGCTGGCTCCCGCACGTCCCGATCCTCGCCGACAGCTCCTGGCCGCACCGGCTGCCGGTCGACCTGCCGGTCTCCTCCGCCATCGCCGCCACCATCACCACCTGGCGCTGGCGCGGCAGCCGCCGCATCCGCGAACCGCAGCAGCACCTCCACACCGCACCCCGACCCGAAGGACAGACGACATGATCGTCATCATGGGCGCCGCCGGCGCCACCGGCGGCGCCACCCTGCGCAGCCTCTCCGCCCTCGGCGCCCCGAGCCGCGCGCTCAGCCGCGATCCCGCCCGCCTCGCCGCCGGGCTGGACGAGCGGACGCTCGCGCGGACCGAGCCGTTCCCGGCCGATGCCGCCGACCCGGCGTCCCTTCGCACGGCCTTCCGTGGCGCCGACCGGCTCTTCCTCACCATGGCCAACAGTCCGGATCAGGTCCGGTACGAGCTGAACGCGATCGACGCGGCCCTCGACTGCGGGGTGGGGCACATCGTCAAGGTCTCCGCTCCCGCCGCCGAGCCGGACTCCCCCGTCGCGGTCTCCCGGGGCCACCACCTGATCGAGGAGCGCCTGCGGTCCTCCGGCGTCACCACCACCGTGCTGCGTCCGTACGCGTTCATGCAGAAGCTGCTGCTCCTGGCGCCCGGCATCGCCGCCGCCGGGGTGGTGCACGGCGCGACGGGGCAGGCGCGCTGCAACTACGTGGACGTCCGGGACATCGGCGACCTCGCCGCCGACGTGCTCACCCGCGCGGAGCCGGCGGCCGGCAGCTATCCGCTCACCGGCGGGCGGGCCTACAGCCACCCGGAGCTCACCGCGCTGCTGGGCAAGCTGCTCGGCCGGCCGGTCCGCTACGTCGACCTCTCCCCGGCCGAGCTGCACGGCCACCTGGTCGGGCGGGCCGGGATGCCGGACTGGCTCGCCGCCCACGTGGTGGAGATCCAGCAGCTCGCGGTGGTCCGCCGGGAGACGCCCGACGACGCCTTCGCCCGTGTCACCGGGCGCACTCCGCGCACACTGGAAGCCTTCCTCCGGGAGCACCTGCACCGCTTCCGCTGACCGTCCCGACCGGGTGGCGGGCCCGGACCGGCCCGGGCCGCGGGGCCGAAAGAGCTCCGGAAACGGCCGAAACGCCGGGCCCGCCACCCGAAGGGAGCAGTATTCGCTGTGGTGTGGATCACGATCCGAAATCCGGTCTGACGATCCGTCAATTCGACTGATTTACCGTCACATCAAGCCCAGAGGGCCCCAGTTGTCGACTGATGCTTCGTCAGATTCTTTCACTCTCGGCCGAGTTGGGTCGAGTTGGGTCGAGCGCGGCCCCCTACGCCGCCGGTCAACCGGAGCTACCATCGGTCGGGTTGTCCGCTCCGGCCCCGGAGTGGGGTCACCCGGTTACGGCGAGTGCTCCCACCGCCCCCAGGGGCCGGGCATCGATCGGAACGGGGCGAGGACGAGGAGCGCACGGGCTGCCATGACAGCTGAACCGAGCCAGCCGAACGAGCCCAGCCGGCCGCAGCAGATCGCCGCGCCGTCGCGCGCCCTGTTCCCGGGCCGCCCGGCCGCCGCGCCGCGCACCCTGGTGGACGTCCTGGACGCCACTGTGCGCGCCCACCCCGACGAGCCGGCCCTGGACGACGGCCGCACCGTGCTCAGCTACCGCGCGCTGGCCGCCGAGGTCGAGCAGCTGCGCCGCCGGCTGGCCGCCGCCGGGATCGGCCCGGGCGACCGGGTCGGCGTGCGGGTGCCCTCCGGCACCAACGACCTGTACGTCTCGATCCTCGCCGTGCTCGCCGCCGGGGCCGCCTACGTCCCGGTGGACGCGGAGGACCCGGACGAGCGCGCCGAGCTGGTCTTCGGCGAGGCCGGGGTCGCCGCCGTACTCGGCTCCGGGCGCGCCCTGACCGCGACGGCGGAGCCGACGACCGCGCCCGACCGCCGCCCCACCCCCGCCGACGACGCCTGGATCATCTTCACCTCCGGCTCCACCGGCAAGCCCAAGGGCGTCGCCGTCACCCACCGCAACGCCGCCGCCTTCGTGGACGCCGAGGCCGCGCTCTTCCTCCAGGACGAGCCGATCGGCCCGGGCGACCGGGTGATGGCCGGCCTCTCGGTGGCCTTCGACGCCTCCTGCGAGGAGATGTGGCTGGCGTGGCGGCACGGCGCCTGCCTGGTGCCGGTCCCCCGCTCCCAGGTTCGCAGCGGCGCCGACCTCGGCCCCTGGCTGGCCGAGCAGGAGATCACCGTGGTCTCCACCGTCCCGACGCTGGCCGCGCTGTGGCCGGCCGAGGCACTCAACGAGGTACGGCTGCTGATCTTCGGCGGCGAGGCCTGCCCGCCCGAGCTGGTGCAGCGCCTGGTCACCGAGGGCCGCGAGGTGTGGAACACCTACGGCCCCACCGAGGCCACCGTGGTCGCCTGCGCCGCGCTGCTGACCGGCGACGGCCCGGTGCGGATCGGCCTGCCCCTGGACGGCTGGGACCTCGCCGTGGTGGACGAGGCCGGCGAGCCGGTCGCCCCCGGCGGTACCGGTCAGCTGGTGATCGGCGGCGTCGGCCTGGCCCGCTACCTCGACCCGGAGAAGGACGCCGAGAAGTACGCGCCGCTGTCCTCGCTGGGCTGGGAGCGCGCCTACCGCAGCGGCGACCTCGTCCAGGCCGACCCGGCCGGTCTGCTGTTCCTCGGCCGCACCGACGAGCAGATCAAGCTGGGCGGCCGCCGCATCGAGCTCGGCGAGGTCGACGCGGCGCTGCAGGCCCTGCCCGGTGTGGCGGGCGGGGCCGCCGCCGTCCGGACCGCGCGCGGCGGCAACCAGCTGCTGGTCGGCTACCTGGTGGTCCAGGACGGCTTCGACCGGGAGCGGGCCGTCGAGCGGCTGCGCGCCGAACTGCCCGCCGCCCTCGTCCCGCTGCTCGCGACCGTCGAGACCCTGCCCACCCGGACCTCCGGCAAGGTGGACCGCAACGCCCTGCCCTGGCCGCTGCCCGAGCTGGAGGCCGCCGGACCGACCGAGCAGCTGTACGGCACCGAGGCCTGGCTGGCCGAGCAGTGGTCCGAGATCCTCGGCATCACGGTCGGCGGCCCGCGCGACGACTTCTTCGCGATCGGCGGCGGCAGCCTGGCCGCCGCCCGGCTGACCACCCTGCTGCGCAGCCGCTACCCCAGCGCGGCCGTCCTCGACATCTACCAGCACCCGACACTGCGCAAGCTCGCCCGGCACCTGGAGGGCACCGCCGCCGAGAGCGTCGAGGCCCGCACGGTGACCCTCGTGCCGACCAGGGCCAAGCTGCTGCAGTTGCTCACGCTGATCCCGCTGTTCACCGTGGTCGGCCTGCGCTGGACGGTCGCCCTGCTGGCCGCCGGCAACCTGCTCACGCACCTCGGGGACTATCCGTGGGCGCCCACCGCCTCCTGGTGGTGGGTCGGCGCGGGCGCGCTCGCGCTGTACACCCCGGCGGGGCGGCTGGCGGTCTCGGCGGGCGGTGCCCGGTTGCTGCTGCGCGGCCTGCGCCCCGGCAGCCACCCACGCGGCGGCGCGGTCCACCTGCGGCTCTGGGCGGCCGAGCGGCTCGCCGAGCTGAGCGGTGCGACCTCGCTGTCCGGCGCCTGGCTGGTGCGCTACGCCCGTGCGCTGGGCTGCAAGGTCGCGCCCGACGTGGACCTGCACTCGCTGCCGCCGGTCACCGGGATGCTGAAGCTGGGCCGCGGCTGCGCTGTCGAGGCCGAGGTGGACCTGTGCGGCTACTGGCTGGACGGCGACCGGCTGCTGATCGGCCAGGTCAAGGTCGGCTCCGGCGCCGTGGTCGGCACCCGCTCGACGCTGCTGCCCGGTGCCCGGGTCGGCAAGCGCGCCCAGGTGGTGGCCGGCTCCAGCGTCACCGGCCAGGTGCCGACCGGCCAGCGCTGGGGCGGCGCGCCCGCCGTCAAGCTGGGCCGTGCCGAGCGCACCTGGCCCAAGGATCGCCCGCCGCGCCGGGCCCGCTGGGCCGCGATGTACGGCGCCGGCGGTGCCGTGCTCGGCCTGCTCCCGGCGCTGCCGGCCCTCGCCGGGCTGGCCGTGTTCGCCCGCTTCGTCCACCAGGGCGACTCCCTCGGGCCCGCGCTCGGCGGCGCGCTGCTCGGCCTGCTGCCGGCCACCCTGGCGTACGGCGCGGTGTACGCGGCGCAGCTGTTGGTGCTGGTCCGGCTGCTGAGCATCGGCCTGGTGCCCGGGCTGCACCCGCTGCACGGCCGGGTCGGCTGGCAGGCGTGGACGGTCACCCAGCTGATGGACCGCGCCCGGGAGGTGCTGTTCCCGCTCTACGCCGGGCTGGTCACGCCGCTGTGGCTGCGGGCGCTCGGGATGCGGGTCGGCCGGGGCGCCGAGGTGTCCACGGTGCTGGCACTGCCCAGCCTGACCACGGTCGGGGACGGCGCGTTCCTGGCCGACGACACCCTGATGGCGCCGTACGAGCTGGGCGGCGGCTGGGTGCGGCTCGGCGAGGCGAAGGTCGGCGAGCGGGCGTTCCTCGGCAACTCGGGGATGACCGCGCCGGGCCGGTCGGTGCCCAAGCGCGGCCTGGTGGGCGTGCTGTCGGCGACGCCGGCGAAGGCGAAGAAGGGCGGCTCGTACCTGGGCATGCCGCCGATGCGGCTGCCGCGCTCGGCGGACCGGGCCGATCAGAGCCTGACCTACGAGCCGCCGGCCCGGCTGCTGTGGGCGCGCGGGCTGGTCGAGCTGGCCCGGGTGGTGCCGGTGCTGGCCTCGGGGGCACTGGGCCTGCTGACCGTGGCGGCGCTGTCCTGGCTGGCCGCCGGCTCGCCGCTGACCGCCGCGCTGCTGTCGGGCGTGGTGCTGCTGGGGGCCGGCGCGGTGGCCTGCGTGGTCGCGGTGGCGGCGAAGTGGCTGCTGGTCGGGCGGTTCCGGGCGGTGGAGCACCCGCTGTGGAGCGGTTTCGTGTGGCGCAACGAGCTGGCGGACACCTTCGTGGAGATGCTGGCGGTGCCCTGGCTGGTCGGTGCGGTGCCGGGCACGCCGGTGCTGAACCTGTGGCTGCGGGCGCTCGGCGCGCACGTCGGGCACGGTGTCTGGTGCGAAAGCTACTGGCTGCCGGAAGCGGATCTGGTCACCCTCGGCGACGGGGTCAGCATCAACCGGGGCTGCGTCGTACAGACCCACCTCTTCCACGACCGGATCATGCGGATGGATACTGTGGTCCTCCGCGAGGGCGCCACCCTGGGCCCGGGCGGCATCGTGCTGCCCGGCAGCACGGTGGGCGCGCGCAGCACGCTGGGCCCGGCCTCGCTGGTGATGCGCGCCGAGTCCGTCCCCGACGACACGCGGTGGCTGGGCAACCCCATCGAGGCGTGGCAGACCACGTCATGACCACCCGTCCCGGCCCGCAGGAAGCCCCCGTCCCCGTGAAGCCCAAGCACGCCCCGGCGGCCGCCGGCGCCCCGGACCCGTACTTCCCGACCAGCGGCGACCACCGCTACCGGGTGCACCGCTACGAGCTGACGCTGGACTACCGGCCCGGGCCCAACCGGCTGGCCGGTTCGGCCCGGCTGAGCGCGGTGGCGGACACGGTGCTGGCGGAGTTCGCGCTCGACCTGGCCGAGTTCCGGATCGGGCGGGTGCTGGTCGACGGCCGGGCCGCCCGCTACACCCACCGCGCCGGCAAGCTGCGCATCCGCCCGGCCAAGCCGCTCGCGGCGGGCGCGGCGTTCACCGTCGAGGTGCACTACACCGGCAACCCGCGCCCGGTGCGCAGCCCGTGGGGCGGCCTGGGCTGGGAGGAGCTGACCGAGGGCGCGCTGGTGGCCAGCCAGCCGGTCGGCTCGCCGTCCTGGTTCCCGTGCAACGACCGGCCCGCCGACAAGGCGACCTACCAGATCGCGGTCACCACGCCGTCCCCGTTCACCGTGGTGGCGAGCGGCCGGCTGCTGACCCGCACCACCCAGGCGTCCAGCACCACCTGGGTGTACGAGCAGAGCGCGCCGACCTCGACCTACCTGGTGACGGTGTCGATCGGCCACTACCGGCCGGTGCCGCTGGCCGCGCGGCCGGCCGTGCCGCAGACCGGGTACGTGCCGGAGCGGCTGGCCACCGGGTTCGCCCGGGACTTCGCCCGGCAGCCGGAGATGACGACCTACTTCGGCGAGGTCTTCGGGCCGTACCCCTTCGGCGAGTACGCGGTCGTTCTCGCGGACGAGGAACTGGACGTCCCGGTGGAGGCGCAGGGCATCGCCACCTTCGGCACCAACCACCTCGGCGGCGGCTGGGAGCGCGAACGGCTGATCGCGCACGAGCTGGCCCACCAGTGGTTCGGCAACAGCGTCACGATCGCCGACTGGCGGCACATCTGGCTCAACGAGGGCTTCGCCAAGTACGCGGAGTGGCTCTGGTCCGAGCACGCCGGCGGCCCGGCCGCGGCCACCCACGCCGCCGCCGCGCACGCGCTGTTGTCCGGGCTGCCACAGGACCTGACGCTCGGCGACCCGGGCCGGAAGCTGATGTTCGACGACCGGCTGTACCAGCGCGGCGGGCTCGTCGTGCACGCGCTGCGGCGGGCCCTCGGCGACGACGCGTTCTTCGCGATGCTGCGGGACTGGACGAGCATCAACCGGCACGGCGTGGTCGACACCGCCGACCTGCGGGCGCACGCCTCCCGGTACGTCGCCACCCCGCTCGGTCCGCTCTTCGAGGCCTGGCTGGAACGGCCGGAGCTCCCGCCGCTGCCGGGCTGACCGCGCGTCGGGACAGCCGGTCGTCCGGTCGGCGGAGAGGCGGTTTATCCGGTCGGAGGCGGGGCGGTTTATCCGGTCGGAGGCGGGGCGGTTTATCCGGTCGGAGGCGGGGCCGGGCTGGACTACTGTCCGTCACATGTCGATGAGTTTCGAAGACCACATGACCGACCTGCCCGACGAGTTGCTCCCCACCACCCGCCGCGCCCTGCTGCACCGGCTCGCCGTCGCCCAGTCCGAGGGGCGCACGCCCTCGATCGTCGCCGGCGTGGTGCGCGGCGGGCGGCTGGTGTGGAGCGGCGCCCGCAGCATGATCGACGGCCACGCGCCGACCCCGGACGTCCAGTACCGGATCGGCTCGCTCACCAAGACCTTCGTCGCCGTGCTGGTGCTGCGGCTGCGCGACGAGGGCCTGCTCGACCTCGCCGACCCGCTCTCCCACCACCTGCCCGGCACCCCGGCCGGCGGCGCGACGATCGCCCAGTTGCTCTCGCACTCCGCGGGGCTCGCCGCCGAGACCCCCGGCCCGTGGTGGGAGCGGACCGAGGGCTCGCTGCGGCCCGGCCTCGGCGACCTCCTGGAGGCCGAACGTCCGCTCAAGCACCCGGCCGGCCGGCTCCACCACTACTCCAACCCCGGTTACGCGCTGCTCGGCGCGCTGGTGGAGAAGCTGCGCGGCGAGCCCTGGGGCGAGGTGCTGCACCGCGAGGTGCTGGCGCCGCTGGGCATGGACCGCACCACGCTGCTGCCCGAGCACCCGCACGCCGGGGGCTTCGCCGTCCACCCGTGGGCCGACGTCATGCAGCCCGAGCCGCTCACCGACACCGGCCTGATGGGCCCGGCCGGCCAACTCTGGTCCACCGGCGCCGACCTGGCCCGCTGGGCGGCCTTCCTCGCCGTCGGCGACGACAAGGTGCTGTCCGCCGACACCCTCGCCGAGATGCGCCGCCCCGCCGTCGCCCCGGAGGACGCCGGGTGGACCAAGGCGTACGGCCTCGGCCTGCAACTGCGCCGACACGGGGGCCGGTTGCTGGCCGGGCACACCGGCTCGATGCCCGGCTTCACGGCGGGCCTGTGGATCAGCGAGGCCGACGGCCTGGCCGCGTTCGCCCTCTCCAACGCCACCAGCGGTGCCGACACCGCGCAGCTGGCCGCCCGGTTGATCGCGCTCACCGCCGAGCACGAGCCGCGGCTGCCCGAGCCGTGGCGCCCGCTGAACGAGGTGGACGAGGAGCTGTTGGAGCTGACCGGCCCCTGGTACTGGGGCGCCGCGCCGAACGCCCTGCGGCTACGGGCCGGCCGGGTGCTGGAGCTCGCGCCGCTCGCCGGCGCCGGCGGCGGCCGCGGCTCGTGCTTCCGGCCCGAGGCGGACGGCACCTGGACCGGCCTGGACAACTACTACGCGGGCGAGACCCTGCGGGTGGTCCGGGGCGCCGACGGCACGGTCAGCCACCTGGACGTCGGCTCCTTCGTCTACACCCGCGAACCGTACGGACCGGCCGACGCCGTCCCGGGCGGCGTCGACCCGGCGGGCTGGCGGGCCATGTGAGCCGGGTCGGCACGTGAGCCGGGTGGCCCGGGTGGGGTGACCGCGACCGCGGGGGCGTACGGTGCAGCCGCACGCCCCCGTTGTCCACCCCCTGCGAACGAGCGCCCGGTGCCGGGCAGATGACCGGCAGGCCACGGGTGGTCCCATTCAGCAGGTGCACATCTGCGCTCCGCCGTGCCGCAACGTGGATGCCAACCGACTCGGAGAGACATACCGAGACCGGTTCGCGTCCATGCCCAACCACCTGCGGACCGGGACGGTGCCCTGGCGATCCACGGCACCGCCGATCGTGCTGCCCTGGAGGGTCCGCCATGACCACCGTCCCCACGTACACTCCGTCCGCAGTCGCCCCCGCCCACGACACCCCGGCGGTCCCCGCCCCGCGCCACCGGCCCGCGCCGGTGTCCGCGTCCGCCCCCGCCTCCCTCGCCACCCCCGCCTACACCGTCTCCCTCGCCCGCGACGAGGACGACGTGCGGGCCGCCCAGCGGCTGCGCCACCAGGTGTTCGCCGCCGAGCTCGGCGCCGTCCTGCACAGCCCGGTCGCGGGCCTGGACGTCGACCCGTTCGACGAGTACTGCGACCACCTCCTGGTCCGCGAGGGCGAGCACGGCACCGTCGTCGGCACCTACCGGCTGCTGCGCCCCGAGGCCGCCCGGCGGGCCGGACGGCTGTACTCCGAAGGCGAGTTCGACCTGTCGGCCCTGGCGCCGGTCCGCCCGGGCCTGGTCGAGCTCGGGCGCTCCTGCATCCACCCGGACCACCGGGGCAACGGCGCCGTCATCAACCTGATGTGGGGCGGCATCGCCCGCTACCTCGCCGACACCGGCAACACCTGGGTCGGCGGCTGCTGCTCGATCGGCCTGGAGGACGGCGGCGCCACCGCCGCCCGGGTCTGGGACACCGTCAGCGCCAAACACCTGGCGCCCGCGGAGTACCGGGTCGCCCCGCGCCGCCGCTGGGACGCCACCGGTGTGCCGCGCGCCGAGCGGGGTGCGCTGCCGGCCCTGCTCCGCGGCTACCTGCGGCTCGGCGCCTGGGTCTGCGGCGAGCCCGCGTACGACCCGGACTTCCACTGCGCCGATCTGTACGTACTGCTCTCGCTGGAGCGCACCGACCCGCGCTACCTGCGGCACTTCCTCTCCGGGCTGCCCGGCCTGGGCACCGCGGCATGAGCGTCTGGCTGCCCACGGCGACCTGCCGGCCCGAGACCTGCCTGGCCGGCCCCGCACCGCATGTCTCCCACCCCCGGCGGGTGCTGCGGCTGACGGCCTGTCTGGCGGCGGTCGTGGTCGGCGTCGCGCTCATCCCGCCGGTCCGCCTGCTCCCGTACGGCGGCCGGGAGCGGCTGATCCGGCTCTGGGCGCGCATTCTGCTCCGCGCCCTCGGGGTGACCGTCCACCTCGCCGGGCCCGACGGCGGGCCTGTCGGTGCGGCCGGGGGCGGGGGCGGGCCTGTCGGTGCGGCCGGGGGCGGGGGCGGCGGGGTGCTCGTGGTGGCCAACCACGTGTCCTGGCTGGACATCCCGCTGCTCGCGGCCGGACGTCCGGGCCGGTCGCTGGCCAAGACCGAGGTCCGGCAGTGGCCGGTCCTCGGCCGGCTGGTCGCCTGGGGCGGCACCGTCTTCCTGGACCGCGACCGGCTGCGGACGCTGCCGGACACCGTGGCGGCGGTAGCCGAGGTGCTGCGCTCCGGACGCCCGGTGATCGTCTTCCCGGAGGGCTCGACCTGGTGCGGGCGGGAGAGCGGCCGGTTCCGGCCCGCGCTGTTCCAGGCCGCGGTGGAGGCGCGCGCCTTCGTCCAGCCGGTGACCATCCGCTACCGGCTGGCGGACGGACGGCCGACCAGCGTCCCCGCCTTCGTCGGGGACGACGGGCTGCTCACCTCCCTCGCCCGGGTGGTCGCGGCCCGCGGGCTGGTCGCCGACGTGACGTTCCTGCCGCCGATCCCGCCGCCCGCCCCGCGACCCGCCCGGGCGTCCACCCGGGCGGACGCCCGGCGCGAACTGGCCCGGACGGCGCAGGCGGCGGTGGAAGGGATCCACTGACCGGCCGCCACGACGGCGGCCGGTCAAGCTCGGTGGGCCTCGGCCGACGCCGCCGGGTGCGGTCGCCGCGCGCCGACGGCACCACCCGGGACGACCCCGGTCGGGCCCGGCCCAAGGCACCCGAGGGCCCCACCGGCTCCCCGGCCGCGGGATAGGCTCGCCGGGCACCCCGGCCCGTACGACCACGGAGGAGTCACCGATGCCCGACACGTACCCCCTCTACGAACCGTACGCGCAAGGCCTGTTGGATGTCGGCGACGGGCAGCGGATGCACTGGAACGCCTCCGGCAACCCGGCGGGCACGCCGGCCGCGGTGGTGCACGGCGGGCCCGGGTCCGGCCACAGTCCGGGCGCCCGACGGTACTTCGACCCGGAGCGCTACCACGTCGTCCAGTTCGACCAGCGCGGCTGCGGGCAGAGCCGGCCGCACGCAGCCGACCCGTCGACCGGGATGGAGCACAACACCACCCGTCACCTGATCGCCGACATGGAGCGACTTCGGGAACACCTCGGCATCGACAAGTGGCTGCTGTACGGCGGTTCGTGGGGATCCACGCTGATCCTCGCGTACGCCCAGGCCCACCCCGAGCGCGTGTCCGGGATCGTCATCTGCGGGGTCACCATGACCGACACCGACGAACTCGACTGGCTCTACCGGGGAGTCGGCCGGCTGATCCCCGGGCCGTGGGAGGAGTTCCGGGACTTCCTGCCGACCGCCGACCGCAACGGCGACCTCCTCGCCGCCTACAGCCGACTGCTCAACAGCCCCGACGAGACGGTCCGACGAGCCGCCGCCACCGCCTGGGCCACCTGGGAGGACGCGGTCATCTCGCACGAGGCCCTGGGCAAGCCGAACGCCTACACCGACCGCCCCTCCGACGCCCTGATGGCCTTCACCCGGATCACCGCGCACTACTTCTCGCACCAGGCCTTCCTGGAGGACGGCCAACTGCTGCGCGACGCCGGACGACTGGCCGGGATCCCGGCCGAGCTGATCCACGGCCGGCTGGACCTCGGAGCACCGCTCGGCATTCCCTGGAAGTTGACCAAGGCCTGGCCGGACGCCCGTCTGACGGTCATCGACGAGTCCGGGCACACCGGAAGCCCGAGGATGACGGAGGCGGTCGTGGCCGCGATCGAGCGCTTAGCCTGAACACCCGGGCTCCGCACGGGCAGTTGGACCGTTCGTCACAAGTGGCCCATTCCAATGAACCCCTACGATACGATGCATGATCGCCTACGCCCCAGCCGCCCTGTTCTTCCTGTTGTTCGGGATCGGGGTACTGCGCGACCGCCGCCAGTTCAGCAACGCCGTCCTCCTCGGTATCGCCGTCTCGCTCCTCTCCCTCGCCCTGCTCACCGAACTCCGCAGGACGACCACCACGGTGGTGGAGATCGTCGCGGCGGCGATCATCCTGCTGCCGGCCCTCGGCACGGCGGCCCTGGTCTGGTTCCTGCTCTCCAACGGGCTCACCATGATCCGCAAGGAGGGCAGACGACCCGCCAACCTGCTGTCGCTGCTCGCCGGGCTGGGCATCATCACCGTCATCGTGCTGCTGCTCGCCGCCCTCGCCACCGGCTCGCGGCGGCTGGCCATCCTGGCGGGCACCGCCGTCCTGGTGGTCCTCTACGTCTCGTTCCTGTTCGTCTGCTTCGTCGGCTACGCCTTCCTGTACAGCCGCCACCGGCCTCGCCGGGACGTCGACTTCGTGGTCGTGCTCGGCTCCGGGCTGATCGGCGGCGAGCGCGTCCCGCCGCTGCTGGCCAGCCGGCTCAACCGGGGCCGCGAGGCGTACGAGAAGCAGGCCGCGCACGGCAATCCGCCGGTACTGATCACCTCGGGCGGCCAGGGACCGGACGAGAAGCTGCCTGAGTCCCATGCGATGGCCGACTACCTGACCGAGCGCGGCTTCCCGGCCGAACACATCGAACGGGAGGACCGCTCGCGCACTACCGAGGAGAACCTGCTCTTCAGCAAGGCCATCATGGAACAGGCCAAGCCCGACTACCGCTGCGTCGTGGTCACCAACAACTTCCACGCCTTCCGGGCGGCGCTCCTCGCCCGCAAGACCGGTGTCAACGGACACGTCTTCGGCTCGCCCACCGCCCGGTACTACTGGCCGACCGCAACCATCCGCGAGTTCGCGGCGGTGTTCCTCTCGCACAAGCTCGTCAACTTCGGGATCTGCGGCCTCCTCGCACTCTGCGGGGTGCTCGCGGCGCTCTGAGCGCCCATGTCACCTACCCCTCCGGCCTGAGCCCGGCGAACAGGTCGTTCTCAACCCCGCCCGCCCCGGCCGCCCCGCCTGCTCCACCGGCCACGGGCAGCAGGCTCCGGGCCAGGTGGTAGTCCTCGGTCGGCCAGACCTCGCGCTCGATGTCCCGCGGGTGGGCCATGAACGCGACCCCCGGCGCGACCTGGGTGGCGTGCGCCAGCATCGCCGCGTCCCGTACGGCGAACTGCTCGGCGCACGCTATCCGGGTGGTGGTCGTCAGGACGGGCGGGGTGTCGGGCCACCCGGCGAGCAGTTCGCCCATGGCCGAGGGGACGCCGCGCTCCGTCATGGCGTCGTGCAGGGTCTGGAACCAGGCCCGGGAGAGCACCACGTGGTAGTAGAGCTTGGACGCCTGCCAGGGCTCGCCCGCTTCGGGGTGGCGCCCCGGGTCGGCGGCGGCCTCGAAGGCCGCCACGGTGACCTGGTGGGTCATCACGTGGTCCGGGTGCGGGTACCCGCCGGTCTCGTCATAGGTGATCACCACGTGCGGGCGGAACTCGCGGATCAGTGCGACCAGCGGCGCCGCCGCGGCCTCGACCGGCTGGGAAGCGAAGCAGCCCTCGGGCAGCGGCTCGTCCGGCCCCGGCATGCCGGAGTCGACGAAGCCGAGGAACTGCTGGCGCACCCCGAGGATCTCCCGGGCGGCCGACATCTCCTCGCGCCGGATCCGGGCGATGTCGGCCCGGACCTCGGGACGGTCCATCGCCGGGTTGAGCACCGAGCCGCGCTCACCGCCGGTGCAGGTGACGACCAGGACCTCCACCCCCTCGGAGGCGTACCGGACGAGGGTGGCCGCGCCCTTGCTGGACTCGTCGTCGGGGTGCGCGTGCACGGTGAGCAGGCGCAGGCCGCCGGGGTGTTTGGTGAACATGGATACCTCCGTGAGCGTCGATCGAGGAAGTGGCGGTCGAAGAGCTGGCGGTCGAAGAACCGACGGCCCGGTCAGGCAGCGTTCTTGCGGGTGTTCGGGTAGAGCCAGGCCGGCCCGATCGCCAGCGCGGACAGGACCAGCCCCCACCAGAAGGTCTCCCCGAAGGCCGCGCCCGGACGGTCCGGGTGGCCGTGCTGTGCCTGCTGGAGGGCCAGCGTCAGCACTGCCGTCCCGAGCGCCCCGCCGATCCGGTTCAGCACGTTGACCGCACCCGCGGCCGCCGGCACCTGGGCCTTCTCGACGCTCCCGTACACCGCCGCCAGGCCGGGGATCGCGATGAGCCCCATGCCCGCGCCGCGCAGCGCCAGCGAGCCGGCGATCAGCCAGTCGGCCGGGTCGGAGCCGCTGCCCAACTGGGTGAACGCGAGCGTGCCGACGAGGGAGCAGGCGATGCCGATCATGATCAGTGGACGCGGCGCGAGGCGGTCGGTTATTCGGGCGGCCAGCATCGCGGTGACCGCCGTGCCGAGGGCCTGCGGTGCGAGCAACAGGCCGGCCTCCACCGCCCCGGCGTGCTTCACCTGCTGGTAGTAGAGCGGCACCAGGAACATCGAGCTGTAGAGCGCGGCGCCCTGCAGGAAGCTGTTCGCCGTCGCCACGGTGAAGCCGCGCCGGGCGAACAGCCGCAGGTCGATCAGCGGCGTCCGGACACCACCGCGCCCCACCCGCAGCGCGTACCAGCCGTAGACCGCCACCAGCATCGCGCCCGCCCCGAGAGCGGCCCAGCCGGCCGCTCCGCCGCCACCGATCGTCGAGAGCCCGTAGACCAGCCCGGTCAGGCCGGGCGAGAGCAGCACCAGGCCGGTCACGTCCAGCCGGGGCTTCGGCGCGTCCGACGTCTCGTCAGCCGGCAGCCAGCGGGCGGCCGACAGCAGAATCAACAGCCCGACCGGAACGTTCAGCAGGAACATCCAGCGCCAGTCGAGGTGCTCCAGCACCAGCCCGCCGAGGATCGGCCCCAGGACGGGGGCCAGGCTGATCGGGAGCATCAGGGTGCCCATCACCCGCCCCATCCGGGACGGCCCGGCCGCTTGTATGATGATCGCCTGGCCGAGCGGTTGAATCATCCCGCCGCCGATCCCCTGCAGCACCCGGAAGGCGATCAGACTGCCCGTCGACCAGGCCAGACCGCACAGCGCCGACCCGAGCACGAACAGGACGACCGAGGCGAGCCACGCCCGCCGGGCCCCGAAGCGACCAGCGGCCCAGCCCGAGAGCGGCATCGTCAGCGAGATCGCCAGCAGGTACCCCGTGGCCACCCACTGCACCGCGGCGATCGAGCTGTGCAGATCGCGGCCGACGGAGTCGATGCCGACGTTGACGATCGTGGTGTCCAGCAGTGCGAGCACCGGACCCAGCGCGAGCACCGAGGCCATCTTCCACAGGCTCGACGGGATCGCCTCCGGTTCCCCCTCCCGGACTCCCCCTCGCCGGCCCTTCGCAGTGACGGATGTGGTCATGCGCCCTCCCCTGGTCGCCCCTCGGGCGAGTCGCCCTCGAGCCCTGTAGCCACCCCGGCGATCACTGTGGCGATCGCTCCGACGGCCCTCCGGCAGCCGTTCCGACCGCCCGAGAAGAACTTAGGACGGACCCACTTGCTGGGTCAAGCCTAATTACTGTGCTCGACCCAGCGACCTGCGCTAGGCTCCCGCCATGACCGAGACCGGGACCGCGCCCAACCTGCGCGAACTCAACAAGCGCCGCACCCGCGAGGCGATCTCGCACGCCGCGACCAGGCTCTTCATCGAGCAGGGCTTCGACCGGACGACCATCGCCGAGGTCGCGGCCGCCGCGGGCGTCGCCAAGATGACCGTCACCAACCACTTCCCGCGCAAGGAGGACCTCTTCTTCGACCTGCACGAGGAGCTCGTCGGCCGGCTCGCCCGGGCCGTCGCCGAGCGCGCGCCGGGTGAGTCCGCGCTCGCCGCGCTGCGCCGCGACTGCCTGGCCAGGATCGACCGGCACGACCCACGGCTCGGCTTCTCCGGCCCGGCCTTCGCCCGCACGGTCTTCGACAGTCCGGCCCTGGTCGCCCGGCTGCGCGAGGTGCACGAGCAGAGCGAGACCGCCCTCGCCGAGGCGCTGGCCGAGGCCGTGCACGAGAGACCCGTCGGCTTCGAGAGCCGGGTCGCCGCCGCGCTGTTCGGCGCCGTCGACCGGGCGGTGTTCGCCGAGGTGCTCCGCCACACCCTGGCCGACGAGGACCACGCCGCGATCGCCGCCGCGGTGCGGCCCTCCGCCGTCCGCGCCTACGACCGGCTGGAGGGCGCCCTGGGCGGCTTCGCCGTACGGGAGGCCTAGCGATCCCACCCAGGACGAGCCACTCGGGACGATCCGCGCAGAACAGCCCGCACAGGGCAGAACACCCCGCACCGGACGGTCCACCGCACAGGACGGTCCACCCGGGACAGAGCACCCTTGACGAAAGGTTGACCTGCTCACGGCAGAAGGTTGACGATCACCGCCTCTATCGTCGGCCCATGCCCTCACAGCCCATCAGGCCCACCGCGCTGCCGGTCCTGCCGTACCGCAAGCCCACCCGGGGCCGGGACTACTGGGTCCTGAACGACGTCCTGCCCGACCCGGACGCCGTCCGCGAACGCTGCCTGGCCCGCGGCGAGTGGACCGAGGGCTACCCGCACCGCCCCGAGACCTGGCCCGGACTGCGCACCATGCCGGGCCTGGAGCCCGAGGAGCTGGCCCGGGTCGAGTCCCAGGTCCGCAAGGCGACCGGTGCCTCCCGACTCTGGGTGCAGAGCACCCCGGGCGGCGGCACGCTCAACCACAACTGCGTCCAGGTCGTCGGCGCCGGGGAGTCAGAGTCCCGCCCGCACACCGACTCGCGCGCCCTCTGCCGCTTCGCCGCCGTGCTCTACCTCAGCCCGGGCGCACCCAAGGACGCCGGCACCAGCTTCTACCGCCAGCAGTTCCCCGGTGGTCGCCTTGGCGGCAACGTGGTGGACGCCCCGCACAACAATCTGGTCGAGGCGCTCGGCACCCGCCGCGTGCCCGCCGACCACTTCGTCGAGGACGTCCGCGTCCCCAACCGCTACAACCAACTGCTGCTCTACAACGCCAATCTGATCCACAGCGCCACCGGCTACTACGGCGACGAGCTGGCGGAGCGCCGGATGACGGCGGTGTTCTTCTGGATGGCCTGACGCCACGACGCCGTGACAACGTGACGCCGTGACGACGCGGCGGGCGGCGCCGCCGGGCAGCTCAGGCCGCCCCGACGTGCGCCAGGCTCGCCCGCGTCAGCGCCGCCGCCAGCCGGGCCAGGTCCTTCGCCGCGACCAGCTGCGCCAGGCCCGCCGGACTCGCCGGCAGCCCCAGCGTCCGGGCCTCCTCCAGTACCCGCTCGTCGAAGTACGGCCGCAGCGACGGCCAGACCGCCTGCGCCTCCCGCCGGAAGATCCCGGCCCCGACCGGCCCGATCCGGGGAAACTCCCGCAGCAGCTCGCCGATCCGCTCCGGCTCGCCGCCCGCTTCCTCCCGCAGCCGCCGCAGGTCGCCGTGCCAGCGGTCGAGCAGCAGCTCGGCGCCCCGGCCGAGCGCGGTGGCGGTGCTCTCGTCGTAGCGCACGTAGTGGGCCCGGCCGAGCGCGGCGATCAGCGTGCCGCGCCGGGCGTCGGCCATCGCGCGTGGAGTCCGCAGACCGGCGGCCGACAGCTCGCGCGCCGCCGCCGTGGCGGTGTCGGCGCTGATCCGCACCGAGCACAGCACGGTCAGGACGAGCAGCCGGTAGAGCGGCGAGGGCTTGTCGCGCAGCGTGATCCCGGCTTCCTCCGCGTAGGTGCGGCCGAACCGGTCCAGCAACTCGGAAACGGTTGCTTGCACGGTCATCACCTCCTCCCCCCACGCCTGCCCGGATTCGGGCCCCTCGCACCAGGGGACGCTCGCCGCATGGACCAGGACCCCACGGACCACACCCGCCCGAACCGGCCCGCCGTACCACCGGCCGCACCACCCCCCGTGCCACCCACCGCGCCACCGGCTGTGCCACCCACCGTCCCACCGACCGAGGCGATCCGCCCCGACTGGGCCGCGATCGACGAACTGCCCACCGCCGAGCTGCTCCGTCTGATGAACGCCGAAGACCGCACGGTCGCCGCCGCCGTCGGCGGACAGCTGGAGCGGATCGCCGCCGTGGTCGACGCGGTGGCCGCCCGGATGGCGCGCGGCGGACGGCTGGTCTACGCCGGGGCGGGAACGGCCGGCCGGCTCGGGGTGCTGGACGCCGCCGAGTGCCCGCCGACCTTCGGCACCGACCCGGCACTCGTCGTCGGCCTGATCGCGGGCGGGCGGACGGCCGTGACGGAGGCCGCCGAGGGCGCCGAGGACCGCCCCGACCTCGCCGAGGCCGACGTGGCCGTGCTCGCCCTCACCCCCGCCGACACCCTGGTCGGCGTCTCCGCCTCCGGCCGCACGCCGTACGCGGTGGCGGCCGTACGGGCCGCACGGGCCACCGGCGCGCTGGCCGTCGGGCTGGCCTGCAACCGCGGTTCGGCGCTGGCGGCCGCCGCCGAACTGGCCGTCGAGGTGGAGGTGGGCCCCGAGGTGTTGGCCGGCTCGACCCGGCTCAAGGCGGGGACCGCGCAGAAGCTGGTGCTCAACATGCTGTCGACGGCCGTGATGGTCCGCCTCGGGCGGACGTACGGAAATCTGATGGTCGACGTCCGGGCCACCAACAGCAAGCTGCGCGAGCGCGCCCGGCGGATCGTCGCCGAGGCCACCGGCGCCGACGACCAGAGCATCCGTCGCGCCCTCACCGCGACCGACGGGCGGGCCAAGGACGCGATCCTGCTCCTGCTCGCCGACATCGACGCGCCCGCCGCCGCCCGGCTGCTCACCGCCGCGAACGGTCGACTGCGCGAGGCTCTGGAGGCAGCCCGCAACGGCTGATCCAAGCCCGTCGGCGACGGCCAGGAGGGGATCGCCGAGCTCGGAGAACAGCTGGTCACCGCTGTCGCGGTCAACGGAAAACCGGGCCACCTCGAAGGTCTTCGCCGGAGCCGGGAAAGCAGTCGTCGCCCCGTTCGACCGCCCCGCCTCCGGCCGAGGCGCGGGCAGGCGGCGTGCGAGGCAGGCGGCAGGCGTGCGGGGCAGGCGGCAAGCGTGCGGGGCAGGCGGCAAGCGTCGGGACGGAAGCTGCCGGTGGACCTGCCGCTCGGCATCGCGCCGCGACCCTAGCGTGAGGTGCGGCGCCGGACACACCGGCGAGGCGCCACAGGAAACCCCGCTACGCCGTCAACTCCCGTTCACACGGAAGGACTTCACACCCACCCATGTCCAGACTCCGCTCCCGGGTCGCCGCTCTGGCCGCCCTCGCCACGATCGGGTTCGGCGCCCTCACCACGGGTACCGCCGACGCCGCCCCGGCTGTTCCGGCCACCGCTCCTGCTGCTGCTCCGGCCGCGGCCGCCGCGCTGACCGAGCCCACCCACATCCCGATGAACAGCCTGCTGAACCGCAACCAGGCCTGGTACTCGCCGAACGGCCAGATCATGCTGGCCATGCAGGGCGACGGCAATGTCGTCCTGTACCGCGGCACCACCCCGATCTGGGTGGCCAAGGGCGCCATCCCCAACGGCAACATCCTGGTCATGCAGGACGACGGCAACCTCGTCGTGTACGCCGCCGACAACACCCCGCTGTGGGCCAGCAACACCGGCGGCCACCCCGGCGCCGAGCTGGTCATCTACAACGAGGGCGCCATCGCGGTCCAGCTGAACGGCAAGGCCCTGTGGAGCAGCGTCCAGTCGACGCCGACCCTGCCCCCGTGCCCACCGTGGGGCCCGCCCTACCCGGGTCAGGTCACCTGGCCGTGGTGCCCGACCTGGCCGTTCCCGAGCTGACCCCCGGCCCGGACGACCGCACGCCTGGGCACCTGAGCCCGGCCCACACACCTGCCACTCGGACGACCGCACGCCTGGGCCCGTAAGCACGGCCCGTACCCCTGGCGCCCCAGCGACGGCGGGGGTACGGCCCGTGCCCCGGTCGCGCCCCGCGTGTTCCCGGGCCCTACCGACCCGACCCCGGTCGGCCTATCGTTAGCTGGCGGAAGCTATCGAAATCCCCCTCTCCGACCCCGGCGGCCCGATGGGCCCCTCACCAGGAGGCAGCGGTGGCGACTCGACTTCCGGGGGCGGCAGGACCGGACGCGTCCGCCGGGTCCGCGGCGGTGTGGAACCGGACCACCCCCGGTACAAGTGGGTGGCCCTGTCGAACACCACCCTCGGCACGCTGATCGCCACCATCAACGCGTCGATCGTGCTGATCTCGCTGCCCGCGATCTTCCACGGCATCGGGCTGGACCCGTTGCAGCCGGGCAACGTCAGCTACCTGCTCTGGATGCTGATGGGGTACATGCTGGTCACCGCCGTGCTGGTGTGACGCTCGGCAGGCTCGGCGACGTCCACGGCCGGGTGCGGATCTACAACGCCGGGTTCCTGATCTTCACCCTCACCTCGGTGGCGCTCTCCCTCGATCCGCTGCACGGCGGGGCGGGGGCGCTGTGGCTGATCGTCTGGCGGGTGGTGCAGGCGGTCGGCGGGTCGATGCTGATGGCGAACTCCGCCGACCGACGCGTTCCCGCCGAACCGCCGGGGGACGGCGCTGGGGGTGAACATCGTCGCGGGCATCGCCGGGTCCTTCATCGGCCTGGTGCTGGGCGGTCTGCTGGCCGAGTGGAACTGGCGGTCGATCTTCTGGGTCAATGTGCCGATCGGCGTCCTCGGCACGGTCTGGGCCTACCGCTCGCTGCGCGACACGGGGGTACGGCGGCCCGCCCGGGTCGACTGGTGGGGCAACGTCACCTTCGCGGTCGGCCTGACCGTCCTGCTCGCGGCGATCACCTACGGCATCCAGCCGTACGGCGGCCGCACCATGGGCTGGACCAACCCGTGGGTGCCGGCCGGGCTGATCGGCGGGGTCGCGCTGCTGGCCGTGTTCTGCCTGGTCGAATCCAGGGTCGCCGAGCCGATGTTCCCGCTGAGGATCTTCCGCGCCCCGGTCTTCACCGGGGGCAACGCGGCCACCCTGCTGGGTTCGATCGCCCGCGGCGGGCTCCAGTTCGTGCTGATCATCTGGCTGCAGGGCATCTGGCTGCCGCTGCACGGCTACGACTACGCCGACACCCCGCTGTGGGCCGGCATCTACCTGGTCCCGCTGACCGTCGGCTTCCTGGCCGCGGGGTCGGCCTCCGGGTACCTCTCGGACCGCGCCGGGGCCCGGCGGTTCGCCTCCGGCGGGCTGGTGGTGATGGCGCTGTCCTTCGCCGGACTGCTTCTGCTGCCGACCGACTTCGGCTACCCCTGGTTCGCCGTCCTGGTGTTCCTCAACGGTCTGGGGGGCGGCCTGTTCGCCGCGCCCAACACCGCGCTGATCATGTCGAGCGTGCCCGCGGAGGCGCGCGGCGCCGCCTCCGGCATGCGGGCCACCTTCCAGAACGCCGGCATGGTGCTGTCGATCGGCGTGTTCTTCTCGCTGATGGTGGCGGGCCTCGCCGGGTCGCTTCCGCACACGCTCACCGCGGGACTGACCGCGCAAGGCGTCCCCGTCGGCGACGCCCGGGCCATCGCCGCCCTGCCACCGGTCGGCACCCTCTTCGCCGCCTTCCTCGGCTACAACCCGATCCAGCAGTTGCTGGGCCCGCACGTGCTCGGGCAGCTCCCGCCCGGCAACGCGCAGACGCTGACCGGCCGGGAGTTCTTCCCGCAGCTGATCTCCGGGCCCTTCCACGACGGCCTGGTCGTGGTCTTCTGGCTGGCGATCGCGATGTCGCTGGTCGCGGCGGCCGTCTCGCTGGCCCGCGAACGCCCCCGGCCCGCCGCCGTCGCCGCCGCCGAGGCGGACGCCGACGCGGCCGAAGCGAAGGCGGACCCGACCACGGCGGACGCGACGTGACCGGGGCGGACGGCGCCGGACTCCCCGCCGAGGCGGTGGTCCGGCTGCGCCTGGTGATCGGCCGGCTCAACCGGCAGATGGCCCGCGCCGCCGACGACCAGGACCTGACCGCCGCCCAACTCTCCGCGCTGGCCCGGGTGGAGCAGCACGGCCCGCTACGGCTCGGGGAGTTGGCGGCGCGCGAGGGGGTGGCTGTCCCCTCCATGGTCCGCACGCTCGCGCCGCTGACCGCGGCCGGGCTGATTGCCAAGACACCGGACCCGCTGGACGGCCGGTCCCAACTGCTGGCCCTGGCGCCACAGGGCGAGGAGGCGCTGTCCCGGATCCGTCGGGAACGCTCCGCGCTCCTGGCCCGCCGCAGCACCCGGCTCAGCGCGCGCCAGTGCCGGGAGTTGGAGGCGGCGCTCCCGCTGCTGGAACTGCTGCTGAACGAGCCCGGAACACCCGAGCCGCCCCCGCACCCACCGAGGGCCGAACCGCCCACCACCCACGGAGGAGACGCGGACAGCTGAGGGGCTGCGGACGGCTGGAGGGGCCGCCGACAGCCGGGGGCCGCCGACGGGCTCCGGCGGCGGCCCCCTCGAACGTCGCCTCGCCTCAGGCCGGAACGCCCTGCCACGGCGCACCCTGCCACGGGCCGTACGCCGCGACCTGCGCACGCAACTGCCGCAGCGCCCGGGCGGAGGCGATGCCCACCGCGCCGACGACCAGCCCGTCCCGTACGCAGGCGCCGGCGAAGCGGCGCTCCTCGAGGCCGCCGTCGACGACCTCGAAGCGGTCGGCGCCGCCAGGGCGGCCGAAGGCCTGGACCCGCAGCCCGTACTGGTCGGTCCACAGGTACGGGACCGGCTCGTACGCCTGTCGCCCGCCGTCCTGGCCGGCCAGCAGGTTCCGGGCGACGCACAGGGCCTGCTCGGTGGCGTTGGTGCGCTGTTCCAGGCGCCGTCGACGGCCGGTGCGGGGGTCAGGCCAGGAGGCGGCGTCGCCCGCCGCCCAGATGCCGGGGCCCGCGGCGCAGTGGGCGTCGCAGACCACGCCGTCGTCCAGCCGGACGCCGCTGCCGGCCAGCCACTCGGTGTCCGGCACCGACCCGATGGCCATCAGCACGACATCGGCCGACAGTTCGGTGCCGTCGGCCAGCCGCACCCCGGCGGCCCGGTCGCCGCGCCGGACGACCGCCGCGGCCACGCCCTGCCGGATCCGCACCCCGTGCTCGCGGTGCAGGGCGGTCAGCAGCGCGGCCGACTCGGTGCCCAGCACGGCGGCCAGGGGTGTGGCGGTGGACGTCAGCCAGGTCACCTCGGCCCCGAGCCCGACGGCGGTGGCCGCCGCCTCCGCGCCGAGCAGCCCGCCTCCGACCACCAACAGCCGGACGCCCGCGGATAGTTCGGCGCGCAGCGCGAGCGCGTCGGCGAGCGTGCGCAGCACGTGGGCGCCGGGCGTGGTGGCGTCGGCGCCCGGAAGCCGGCGCGGCCGGACCCCGGTGGCCAGGACGAGGGCCTCGCACCGCACCCGCCGACCGTCGGACAGTTCCACCGTCCGCTCGCGCCGGTCGAGGCGTTCGGCCCGCACCCCGAGGCGCAGGTCGAGGCCGAGCTCGTCCAGCGCCTGCGGGCCGCGCAGCGCCAGGCGCTCCGGCTGCCACTGCCCGGCGAGCAGCTGCTTGGACAGCGGCGGGCGGTCGTACGGCGGCTCCTCCTCGGCCCCGATCAGGGTGAGGCGGCCGTCGTACCCGGCGCGGCGCAGCGCCTCGGCGGTGTGCAGTCCCGCCGCGCCCGCGCCGACGACGGCCACCGCGCGCGGTGTGCTCACGCCTCGTTCAGCCGGATCGCGGCGGCCGGGCAGACCGCGGCGGCGTCCCGGACGGCCTGGTGGGACTGGGCCGGGGGCTGGGCGTCGAGCAGGACGACGATGCCGTCCTCGTCGCGCTGGTCGAAGACCTCGGGGGCGGCGAGCACGCAGTGTCCGGCGCCGCAGCACTTCTCCTGGTCGATCTGGACGAGCATGGGGTTCCTTTCGGGACGCGGCAGGATCGGCCTGCCGGGGGCGAACTGCACTGGGGTGGTTGGCTGTTGCGGCGGGTGGCCGACAGGGCCCGGGGCCCGTCCCGGTCGCGGTGCCGACGATCACCAGGCATCGGCCAGCAAGCGCGGGGCACCGAGCGTCGGCCACCAGGCGTCGGGCACCGAGCCTCAGTCACCAGCCGTCGGGCACCGAGCCTCAGTCACCAGCCGTCGGTCACCAGCCGACGGGCAACTCCTGGACGCCGTAGATGAGCATCTCGCCGCGGAAGCGGACGTCCTCGAACGGAACGGCCAGGCGCAGTCGGGGCAGCCGCCGCAGGACGGTGTTCAGCGCGATCTGCAGTTCCAGCCGGGCGAGCGGCTGCCCCAGGCACTGGTGGACGCCGAAGCCGAAGGCCAGGTGCAGGCGGGCGTCACGGGACAGGTCGAGGGCGTCGCCGTCCGGAAACTCCCGCGCGTCCCGGTTGGCGGTGTTGATCATGCAGATCACGCCCTCCCCGGCCCCGATCCGGACCCCGCCGACGGTGACGTCCTCGGTGGCGACCCGGGTCAGGCCTGAGTGCACGATGGTCAGGTAGCGCAGGAGTTCCTCGACCGCGCCGGCGACGGATTCCGGGTGCGCGCGCAGGTGGGCGAGCTGGTCGGGGTTCTGCAGCAGGGCGAGGACGGAGAGCGCGGTCATGTTCGCCGTGGTCTCGTGCCCGGCCACCAGGAGCAGCCGGCCCATCGCGCCGATCTCCTCGGTGTCCAGCTCGCCGCGCTCGACCAGCCGGCTGAGGATGCTCCCGTCGGGCTCGGCGCGCTTGGCCTCGGCGAGTTTCACCAGGTAGTCGGCCAGTCTCTGCTGGGCGGCGCCCACCTCCTCGGCCGAGGAGTCACGGCGCAGCAGGATCCGGCTGCACTCCTGGAAGAAGTCGTGGTCCTGGTACGGGACTCCGAGCAGCAGGCAGATGACGAGGGAGGGCAGCGGCAGGGCGAACTCGCGAACCAGGTCGGCACGGGTGCGCCCGGCGGTCATCCGGTCCAGCAGGTCGTCGGCGATGCGCTGGATCTCGGGGCGCAGCGCCTCGACCTTCTTGATCATGAACTCCCCGGTGAGCATCCGGCGCAGCCGGGCGTGCTCCTGGCCGTCCATCCTGATGAAGGTGGGCTGACCGCTGCTCAGCTGCCGGGCGCCGGCGCTGATGAACGGGAAGCCGGAGCGGGTGGCGTCCGAGCTGAAGCGGGCGTCGCCGAGTACCGCCTTGACGTCCTCGTGGCGGGTGACCAGCCAGCTGGGGGCCCCGTCCCACAGGGAGACGCGGCTGATCGGCTCCTCCTGCTGGGCCTGCCGGTAGGCGGGCGGCGGGTCGAACGGGCAGCCACCGCGGGCGGCGGGGTGGGCGAACCGGGGGGTCTGAGCGGTTGTGGCCATCATGGGCTCCCTTCTCGGAGCTTCGGGTGCCGACGGCGTCGGGCGGGTGGGCCCGCGGCACCGCGGAGCAGTTCCGGACCATTTACATGCCCTAAGCAACTAACTCACCGTCACGCTAACTCGCGATCCGTGGCGATGAAAGGGCTCACCGGGCGACGGTCGGATCTGTCCGAAAACCGGTCAGGGACCCGCAGCGCCACCGCGCCCCGCACCGGATCGCTACAGTTCCCCCATGCCGGACGCCACCGATCATCGGACCGCCACCTCCGACCTGGAGGCCGTGCTGGCCTCGCTGGCCTACCTGCTGACCCGCTCCCAGGAGCACGAACGCCAGGCCGCCCGGGCGGGCATCACAGCGGCCCGCTCGGACGTCTACCTGCTGCGCGCGCTCGCCGACGGGCAGGGCGCCAGCCGGGTGGGCGACCTCGCCACCCGGCTGATGGTCAAGCCCTCCCACGTCACCCGGCAGATCGACCGGTTGCAGGGCCAACAGCTGGTGGAGCGCACCCCGGACGCGGCGGACCGGCGGGCCCGCCAGATCGAACTGACCACCGAGGGGCGGGCGATGCTCGACCGCCTGAAACGGGCCAACATCGCCGGGCTCGCCGACGCGCTGGAGGGAATCCCGGAGTCGGACGTCGCCGCCACCGTCACCGTGCTGCGCCACCTGATCGACCGCTACGTCCACCGGGTCCGGACCTCGGCACTGTCCGAGGACGACACTCCCCCGGACGGACCGGCCGAGGAAACCGGAGCGGCCGACCGCGCCGACCCGGATCCAGCCACATCGCCCACCGTTACCAGCCAGTGACGATCCGTCCACAACCGATCCGCCGAACAGGGCGTCCTTGGAGATGGCAGAGCCCGAAGCGCGGCATCCGCCTTCGGGCCGAAACAATCACCTCCCCTCGAAAGGGGTGCACCCGTGATCGTCTCCAAGCGGAACTCCCTGCGCCTGGCCGCCGTGACCACCCTCAGCGTGATCTCCCTCGGGCTGGCGGGCACCGCCATGGCCGCCGCCCCCGCCCTCCAGCCCGCGGCCGCCACACAGCCGGGCATCGTGCAGCAGGGCATCGTGCAGCAGGGCATCGTGCAGTCGGCCGCCACCCAGCCGGCCGCCGCGCACGCCGCCATCACCGCCAAGCCGTCGGTCTCCGCCGTCCCGGCGTGGCAGCTGTTCCGCGTCACCGGCACGACCACCGGCCTCAAGGCGGGCAGCACGGTGACCCTGCAGCAGAAGCAGCACGGCAGCTGGGTCACGCTGCCCGCCTCCGTCCACACGACCCGCGACGGCTCCTACTCGCTCGGCGTGAAGCTCGGCCTCAAGGGCCTGAACGAGCTGCGCATCACCAGCGGGGACAGCGCCTCCCCGGTCTTCACCGTCACCGTGCGCTGACCCACGGCCCACGGCGCACGGCCAACGGCGCGCCGAAGAAGGCCCCGACCGCTCAGCGGATGCTGTTGGTTAATCGGTGAGGGCCTGCGTGACGTCGGCCTGTACGACCCCGTTGGGGTTGTGCAGGCCGTTGTCGTGTTCAGGGGTGGGGTCCGGTGTCGTTGCGTGGGGTGGAGCTGGCGGAGATTCCGCTGGAGACGGTGCGGGTGGCTCGCGCGGTGTTCCCGAAGGGCTGTCTGGCGATGCGGGTGCGGGACAGACTCGGGCCGGTCTTCGTCGATGCCCAGTTCGAGGGGCTGTTCCCAGTACGGG